>NZ_CP078143.1:2862571-3171762 GCF_019891395.1 Nitratireductor kimnyeongensis
TCCTGGGAGCACTCTTGATTGCATCGGGTGCGGGAAAACTCTGGGTGGGACGCAGTCTGCATGGAGATCGCGTGTTCCCCGTGCTTCTCGGGGCAGGTGGTGGGTCCGCGATCCTTGGCGTGATCGTGCTTCTCGGGGTCACGATCAACTTCGGTCTGATCGTGGCTCTGGAACTATTGGCCAGCGGCATCGCTCTGGTGCTGCTGTCGTTGCGATTGAAGAGACATGCTGGAGAAAACTGACCCGCTTCGCGCGTTTATCGTCCTCGTTCTTGCCGTCATTCTCGCGGTTGCTGTCGGCTGGATACTGCTTGTTGGGCGCTCGGTCTTGATGCCCATCTTCATTGCGGTGATTTCGGTCTATGTTCTCCTGACCGCGTCCGAGGCGCTGGGGAGGCTGCCAGTGCTCGGCCGTCTTCCCGAGTGGATGCGACGCGGCCTGGTTCTGGCGATTTTCGTTCTGGCTTTGGTCATGCTGGCCAGTGTGATGGTCGGCACCGCCGAACAGGTGATCGCGCGTTTGCCGGTGTATCAGAAGAACCTGACCGACATGCTCAGCGACATCCTATCGCGGTTCGATATCGAAGAGATTCCTAATCTCTCAACGCTTGTTGAAACATTGTGGGGTCGGATCAATCTGCAGCGCCTCGCTGCTGTAGGCCTCGGTTCAGTCGGATCTTTGGCCGGCATCATCTTCATGGCGGTTGTTTACTCTATTTTCCTGATGGCCGAGCGTGGCGGTTTCGCGAGAAAGATCGCGGCAGCCCTTCCCAGAGATCGAGCAAGCCAGACCCATATGATCGTGCGCGATATCAACCGGAGTATTGGAGAATATCTGGCGGTCAAGACGTTGGTGAATATCATTCTTGGCGCTCTCTCCTATGTCGTGCTCAAGTTCTTCGGCGTCGACTTCGCGCTATTCTGGGCCGTCCTGATAGGTCTTCTGAATTATATTCCGTATGTAGGGTCGCTCATGGGGGTCATGTTCCCCGTGCTTCTCACATTGGCGCAGTATGGCTCGGTACAGACGACAATTCTGGTGGCGATTTTGCTGACCTCGGCGCAGATGTGGGTGGGCAATGCCCTGGAACCGCGCATGATCGGTCGCCGGATCAACATGTCGCCATTCGTGGTGCTGGTGTCGCTCGCCCTGTGGTCGACTCTGTGGGGCATTCCCGGCGCCATTCTCGCCATCCCGCTGACATCCATCATCGCCATTATCATGGCCAATTTCGAAAGCACGCGCCCGATTGCCTTGCTTCTGGCAGACGACGTGCAGGCTGTTCTTCGGAATGGCGATGAAGTGTAGGGAGGGGCCCTGAATGGTCGCCGTCGTCTCTGCCAGATAACGAGAAACGGCCCCGCAAATCGGGGCCGTTTGAGCATGATCTGGTCTGGACTTAAGAGTTGTCGACGACGGAGCGATTGACGATTTTCAAGCGGTGATCGGTATCGACCACATAGACCTCACGATAGCGGTTTCCGCCATTGTGGAACTCGTTGAAGGTTACCGAACCGACGGGTGTGTTGCTCAGGGCGGTCTGGTCGGCGTTGTAGTTCAGGCTCCCTTTGATCGGTTCGAGCGCCGCTGCCGGTGCGGCGAGAACGAGGGTGGCGAGTGCTGCAAGAATTGCGGTTTTCATGATGATATCCGTGTAGGTCTGGTTTGTTTGTAAACTCGGTGCGTCATTGCGAGCGCCGATGCCGAGACCATCGCAGGGTTGGCGATCACCGTGAAATCAAGTGGTGGCGAACACTATGGTCACTTTCGATCAAGCCATTGGGAAGAATACTCACGCAGCCGTGACGCGATCTTCATTGAAAACCCGAATGAGAACGCCCAAGGGATTCAGGTCTCCGTGGGAACCACGGGAACATTGTCGATCAGTCGCGTCTCACCGAGCCAGGCGGCGGCGAGAAGCCTGGCGGGGCGATCGGCGCGATGAAGAGGCTCGAGGGTCTCTGCATCGCGCAGTTCGATATATTCCACCCGGTCAAATCCGGCGCTTACGAGGCTGCTTCGAGCGGCTTCCAGAACGGGATCCGCGTTCATACCGCTGGCAAGATGAGCCGCACTCCTCAGCAATACATCAGCAATCTCGGGTGCGATGCGACGCTGTTCGGCCGTGAGGCGCACATTGCGGGAGGACAGTGCCAGATTGTCGGCTTCACGCACGGTCGGACAGCCGATGATCTCGATAGGGATATTTAGATCTTCCACAACGCGGCGCACCACCAGAAGCTGCTGATAATCCTTTTCGCCGAAACAGGCTATGTCTGCACCCGTCTGCAAAAGAAGCTTGCTGACCACAGTCGCGACGCCATCGAAATGGCCAGGTCGATTTGCTCCACACAACCCGTCACTGACGCCGGTGACAGAAACGCTTGTCGAAAAGCGGGGGCCGTACATTTCCTCGACTGAAGGTGCAAAAAGGACATCGACCTCGTAAGGCGCCAGCTTTGCCGCATCGTCAGCCTCGGTGCGCGGGTAGGTGGCGAGATCAGAGGGATTGTTGAATTGCTTCGGGTTGACGAACAGTGTGACGATCACGCGCTCGACACGCGCCTTGGCCGTCTCCACCAAGCTGAGGTGGCCTTGATGGAGTGCACCCATTGTGGGCACGACAGCCACACGCTCGCCAGCGCGCCGCCATGTGCGAACGCGATCACGCAGTTCTGCAACTGTGCGCAGGATATTGGGGTTCATTCCGCCTTACCTTGTTTGCGATCGGTGAAGACATGAACATCGCCCGGAAATTCCCGGGAACGGACTTCTCGTGCGTAGGATGCGATGGCCGCATCCGCGGCATCGCCGAGCTCTGCAAAACGCTTGACGAATTTCGGTCGGAACGTAGCGAACATGCCGAGCATGTCGTCGGCGACGAGGATTTGCCCGTCGCAGGTTGGCGATGCACCAATGCCGATGGTGGGAATGGGGATCGTTTTGGTGATGCGGTCCGCCAGCGTGGCGGGGACCTTTTCGAGCACAACGGAAAATGCGCCTGCCTCGGCGACCGCTTCCGCATCGCGCTGGATGTGGAAAGCATCGTCGCCACGACCCTGCACCTTGTACCCGCCGAGAGTGTTGACGGCCTGGGGCGTGAGGCCGATATGCGCCATGACCGGAATGCCGTGGCGAGTGAGAAACCTGATGGTCCGTTCCATCGTCTCGCCGCCTTCAAGCTTCACTGCGCCACATCCAGTCTCGGTCATGATCAGTGCGGCATTGCGAAACGCCTGCTCAGGCGATTCCTCGTAACTGCCGAAAGGCATATCGACGACCAGGAGGGCACGCTCCACGCCGCGTCGGACGGCTTGGCCGTGCATGATCATCATGTCGAGAGAAACGCCGACGGTACTGGGCAGGCCATGCAGGACCATGCCAACGCTGTCGCCGACCAGCACAATGTCGCAGTGTCGATCCACGATGCGGGCAAGGGGGGTGGTGTAGGCTGTCAGGCAGACGAGCGGCTCGCCACCCTTTCTTGCAAGCACATCAGGGGGTGTCAGGGCCGGAACCCGTGCGTTGGCGCTCAAACTGTCCTCCCTTTGCAGATCGACACGATGCGGAATGTGACGCGTCAAAACGATTGCGTCAGGGATATGACATAGATTTTTGCGGATGCGAAGGCGCGTAATGCAGATTGTCGAATGTCAATCGCCGTTGAAAACGTCAGTCGATGTAAGGGTTTGCGCCAGGCTGTCAGGAGCAGTCGGCATCCCCGCAAGTATCGACTGCGCTGCTTTGAGACCTGCCGTGATGCGCTGCAATATCGGCTCGGGCCCCAGTGTGTCGAGCGGAATGCCCCACTGCCCCTTGCCAGGAGTGCGCTGTGGCCACACTTTCAGTTCGAAATACCGTGCCGCCTTCCGGTCCACGTCTCCCCAGTACTGGACGACCGTTGCATCGGGCGCATTTTTGGCAATCCAGCCGAGATCCTGAATCCTGAGGCGCGGTTCTTCGTGGGGGCGCTTGGCGAGAAGGATGGCGCGCCAATCATGCTCGAAAATTTGATTGGCGTGCGCGACAACAGCCACCTGTGCACCGGCTCGCCTTAGGCCCTGTTCCAGCGTGTCGGAGAGAGGGGTGTCGCAAATCAGCGCGATATCCGCCCCTTCCACCGGAATTTCTGCATCTTTGAGCAATGCGAGGCAAAGTGCGGAATGATGTTCACGGGCACCGACCAGAGGGTGCGATTCATTCACCGCCGAAATCGGTATATCGTGTTCAAGGCAGGCTTCGATGTCGACCTCGCCAGACAGCGTCATCCATGGTTCATGCATCAGCGCCACGACCGAATGGTCTGGCAGGCGTTCGATGAGCGAGCGTGTGATCGGACGAATGGACGGTCCATTGAGAAGAATGTTGGTCGCGCGGCATGTTTCGTGATCGATTCGTTCGTCAATCGAAAGATTTTCCAGGAGACCGGCGGTCCCGGCCAATGTGCGTGTGGCTTCCGCCGCCTCTTCCGCCGATTGGAACCGGGTGGCTGTCGGCGTCACGGCGGTGACGGCAGCGGCACCTGCCAGCAGTGCGGTAACCGCAGTCGCAGCGAGGAATCGGTTGTCCACCGGAACCACGACCCGCATTCCAGACAGGCTCAAATCAAAGACGCGAATATTGTCTTCGATCAATGTGAGCATGTGGGATGCGTCTGGGTGTTGAAGTGCTCGTTCTGAACTGCCACTGCTTGCCATCAGAGTTCTGCCCGGTTCGCCGACCTTTCCTGGTCTACCGCCCGCTGCGAAGCCTGTCCGCCCCGGACGCGTCCATCCTACGCATGTCCTCCCCCATTCCTGGTCCGTTCCTTTGCGAATGAACCGGAAGACATCCCTCGCCTTGGCTTTCACACTGGCGATCCGGAGCCTTGTTTCTGCGCTGCACCAAGCCGAAAAACATAAATAAAGACAGTAGCTTAGCGTCCAATTATTGATGATTCTCAATCTTTCCAATTGCTGGAAATCATAAAAGCCCAGGCGCACCATGCAGATAGAACGTTGGGGCAAATCCCCTGCGCTTAGGTGTTACTGCGTTCATCATGTCAGCGTATCGGCGGAGCTCCTCTAATCATTTTGAAAGGCATGTACGCAGCGCCGCGGGCGCATGACGCAAGCCGACTGTTTCCGGTTTCTCCGCAGTTCCGGCGAAGTCTGAAGCGGTCGAACGCAACAGTTGGACAAGTTCCGACTGACGCTGGAGCGTTTCCATTCGCCTTGTGTAGGCTTTCATGGATTGCGTCATGTCGTCTATCCGCGTCGAGAGCGAGTTCTCACTCCCGTTGCTCTCAAAACGCTCCTGGGCGAAGGCCGCGGTAGCAGCAAGTCGCTCGCAGCGTTCCTTGAGGCCCCGTCGCTCGGCTCGCAGCTCCCGATCAAGCAGGTCGAGCGTGTGCGTGAGCGTGTTGAACCGCAGGTTATCTGTTTCTTCGTCACGTGCCGCACTGCGGATCCTCAGGACAGAAAACATGGCTTGGTCACGCTCCGTTTCTCAAATGGGGATCGGGAAGTTCCACCCGGGCGACCCGGGGGCGCAGCGATGGCTGGTTGCGCACGACGCGCGAGAGTGAAACCGGTAGCGGTTTCCGCCTGGCAATCTCATCCTCAATGATTTGCCGCATGCGTTGTTTGAAATGGGCATCGCTGAACTGCTGCGCATGCTGGCGTATCTTCTCGGTGCGGAAACTGCCTTCCATCGCCTCGAAGCGGCGCACTGCATCAATAAGACCGGCCTCAGATTGCTCATCGAACAGGAGCCCGGTCTGGTCAGGGACGATCGAGTCGAGCACGCCCCCGCTCGCATGGGCGATCACAGGCCGGCCGCTCGCCATTGCCTCCACGGGGACAATCCCAAAATCCTCGGTTCCGGGAAAGACCAGTGCCCGGCAGCGGGCAAGCATCTCCTTGAGTTGTGCGAAGGGTGTTCGACCCAAAAACGTCACATTGGGACCGGCCATCCGCTTCAGCATCGCCATCTCGGGGCCTTCCCCGATAACGACAAGTTTGCGACCCATCCGGGTGAAGGCACGCACCGCCAGGTCAACCCGCTTGTAGCCGACCAGCTGGCCGGCAACGAGGTAATGATCGCCGAGCTCAGTCGCCGGCGCGAACTCGTCGACGCTTACGGGCGGATTAAGAACGGTTGCCCGACGCCGGTAGTACTTGCCGATCCGATCGGCCACATGGCGTGAATTGGCAACAAATGCGTCGACACGTGCGGCTGTGGTGACGTCCCATGCCCGCAGGGCCGGCGCGATCCACGGCATGAGCATCCGCGTCGGCAGGCCGGCATTCGCACGATAGAAGTGATAGTGATCCCACACATAGCGCATGGGCGAATGACAGTAGCAGACATGCGTTGCCTGCGGCCCGGGCGTGATGCCCTTGGCAGGCCCGGATTCACTGGAAATGACCAGGTCATAACCCGAGACGTCCAGGCTCTCCAGAGCAAACGGCATGAGCGGCAGGAGCGACTGGTAGCGCCGCTTCGCACCCGGAATCTTCTGTAGAAACGAGGGGATGACCCGATGGCGGCGGATCTTTTCTGAAACCCGCCTTTCGTCATAGACCAGTGTGAAGATATCGGCCTCGGGATACATGTCGCATAAGGCTTCGACGACCTTTTCGCCTCCGCGCATGGAGACGAGCCAATAATGAACGATGGCGACGCGCAAGACACTTCTCCCGGATTTGCTCTCCCGAATACTGCTTGGAAAAGGCGCGGCAGGCACACCGACAATACGGTTGAACACGTGTCTGAAGGGTGCAGAAATGCGCTCAAACGGGCTAGCCCATAATCCGATCGGGCGTCACCGGCACCTGTGCGCCCTCCCGTCTGCGTCAAAAGCCCAATGGGCTTAGAGGGACTAGCCGAAAGGGACTAGCCGCACACCATTTGAACCGGGTTTACCTGTTCCCGTTTCCGCTGATGATCGATGGTGGGGGAGGCGGCTTCGCGTCTTCCCGAAGGCAATGATCACTGCGGATCGGGCAGAATGAAGCAGGCAAAGGCTGGGTTCACCATTTCCTTCCCCAAAGCACGAAAATTCGTGCTTGTGGCGCTTGTGCTCACCCTGTGCATCTTTGTCAGCAGTGTTGCTGTCCGCGCGCAGAGTGAATTTCAGCTTCTGGCTCAGACGCGGGTCAAGGTCGCCGTGGTGGAATGGGATGAAGCACAGGGAGAATATAGGGAATGGACAGCCCTTAGTGGTGAATACACCGTCTCGCCCGCAGGCACGGTTTCTCTTCCCTTGGTCGGGCAACTCAGTGCGGTTGGCAAAACTTCCCAAGAGCTCGCCGGCCAAATCGCGGCGGCACTCCAGAAGAAGACAGGTCTCATTGCACCGCCAGCCACAACGGTTGAAGTGGTGCGCTATCCGTCGGTGTTCGTCACTGGCAGTGTGGAACGGCCAGGTGAGTTCGAGTTCAAACCTGGACTTAACGTTATGCAGGCGCTGGCGATGGCCGGAGGCCGTGTGCGCAGGTCCGATCAGGCCGGTGGGTACTCCGAGCTCGAGCAAATTCGTTATGCGGGCGAAATTGGTCGTATCGATCTTCAACTCCTTCAGCTCGCGATCCGTAGAGCACGGCTCGAAACGGAACTGGTCGAGGGCGAGAGTGTCGATTTCGATGCAGCCTTGCAGGGACGTCCTCTGGCCGGTCACGCAGCGCAGTTCGTGCGGGACGAGCAGGCGATATTCGTGGCCCGTCGCAACGCCTATGAGCGGCAGCGCAACGCACTCGATGAACTTGGAACACTCTTTCGCGAGGAAATCCGGATTCTCGGCGAGAAAATGGTGGCGCAGGACCGGCAGATCAAAATCGCCGAGGAAGAACTGGGTAATGTCGCTCAACTGGTCAAAAGAGGCACAGTCACGAAATCACGCGAAACCGGGCTTGAGCGCATCGTGGCTGACCTGCAATCCAGCCGGCTTGACCTTGCGGTGGCCTCTATGCGCGCAAGGCAAAGATTGAGTGAAACCGAGCGTGATGCGCTCAGTCTGGAAGGCTCGCGACGCACGGAAATCGGCGCCGAGCTGCAAAGGGTCAATCTGGAAATCGACGACCTGGAACTGCGCCGTGGAATGACGGAGCAGCTTCTTCAGGCAACCGGGGCGTCGATCCTGCGTCGTGAGGACAGGGCGTTCGAGCAGCAGCCGCTGCGGTTCAGCATTCTGCGCGGCGTTGGTCAGAAACAGCGTGTGGACGCGTTTGAAGCGACCGGGCTTGAACCCGGAGACGTCCTGGATGTGCAGCTCGATCTCCTTCGCGCCTCGATGCCACGCGCGTCCCTCGAAAGCGAAATGAGACAGGCGCAGACGCGCTAGAGAATTTTAGAGCCATACGGGTGGGGCAGGCCATGGTGGTGCAGGAAATCAGGAAGCTGACAGGGACGGAGATGGCGTCCAAGGACAATGGACGGCATGAGGACTACATTTCCTTTCGCGATATCTGGGCATTCCTGCAGAGGCATTTTCTGGTTCTCGCCCTGGCGTCGACCGCCGGCGTGGCGCTTGGCGCGCTCTACATCGCAAACACAGAACCCACATACACTTCGATCGCTCGCATCGTCATCGACCGTGAACAGGCGCGAATTGCCTCTCAAGACGCGTCTACAGGTACGATTATCATCGAAACCGCCGAAATTGCCAGTGAGGTCGAAATCGTCAAATCGGAGGCGATCGCCCGCTCGGTGATCAAGCAGCTCAACCTGACGGAAGACCCGGAAATCCAGACGAGCAGCTCCTGGAGATCGGCCGTGCGCGGCGCGCTTGGTGCAATACTCTCCCTATTCGACCCGGCGACAGAGGACGGAGCGGAGGCCGCGGGTGAGCCAAGCGAAGAAGAAGTCATGCGACGCACCATGGCGGGGTTTCTGGGACGCGTGTCGGTGCGACGTGTGGGGCAATCCTATGTTCTTGAAATCGGTTACACCTCCACCAACCCGGTGAAAGCGGCGCGTGCGGCCAACGCCATCGCCAACACCTACATGCAGTCGAGCCTCGACGCCAAATCGCAGATCATTGCGCGCGGCGCGCAATGGATCGAGGATCGGCTGGTGGAGATCGGACGACAGGCACAAGAAGCCGCTCTCAGTGCAGAGCAATACAGGAACAGCAACGACATTTCCCAGGTCGGCTCCGCAGGCATCGACCAGCAACAGTTGTCCGAGATTAGCAGCCAGCTGCTGGCAGCGCAGACCGCGACCGCAGGCGAGGCGGCACGGCTTGCCACCATCAACCGCATTCTGGCCGGAGACCTGCCCGATAGCTATGTGGGGGAGGCGCTGAGCAACACCGAAATCAACCGGCTGAGAGCGGATCTGGGCGTAGCGCGCAAGCGACTGGAGACGTTGCAGACACGCTATGGTACCGAGAGTGAACCCACCTTGGCAGCAAAGTCAGAAATCGCGCGGCTGGAATCCCAGATCAACACCGAACTGGTGCGCATTCAGGGCGTCTACAGGTCCAACCTCGACACGGCACAGGCGCGCGAAGGACTGCTGAAGAAGCAACTCGATGCGATCAAGGGCAATGTCACGGAAAAAAATCTCGCACGAGTCCAGCTCACCGAGCTCGAAAGCCGGGCGACCACCTATCGGCGCATGTATGAAAGCGTCCTTCAACAATTGATCACAACACTGCAGAAGCAGTCCTTTCCCATTGGCGATGCCCGCATGGTTGCGGCGGCTACGCCTCCACTGGCCAAGATCTGGCCGAAAACCACACTCATCATCCCCATGGCTCTGATGCTCGGTTTTGCCGGCGGTCTGGGACTTGCCGGACTGCGCGACTTGCTCGACCGTCGCATCAGCTCGGGTGAACGTCTGAGCCGTGAACTTGGGCTGCCGACCCTAGGCCATGTTCCCTTCACGCGCTTTCAGGTGTCGGGCAGCAAAGGTGCCCTGCGGTTCGTGCTCGATGCACCCTATTCCGGTTTCTCTGAGGCCCTGCGCGGCGTGAAGAGTTCCATTGATGCGGCGTTTCCTTCGGGCGGACCAATCGTCGTGGGGCTCACTTCAGTCAGCGGCGACGAAGGAAAAAGCACGATTGCGGCCAATCTGGGCCAACTTTACGCAAATGAGGGGCTACGTGTGGTTCTGGTCGATGCAAATTTCAGGAACCCGTTCTTGAGTTTGCAGGCGGCCAATTCAGGAACAAAGGCTGGTCTTGCTGTCTATCAGGGTGACGAAATTCCCGAGCACGCACAATCTGAGAAACGAAAGAAAGACAAGCTGATGCAGATGGAGGATGGGTTGATCCTCCCGGTGCTCACCGTGGAGCAGATCCGGAAAGCCGCACATCCGGGCCATCGCTTTGGGCATCTACCGGCCCTGAAGAAAAAGATCGAGGAACTGCGCCAGGATTACGACGTCATCATCGTCGACCTGTCGACCTTTGCCACCTCAGCCGACACCCGGGCGGCCAGCGCCCATCTCGACGGTATCCTCTTGGTTCTGGGGAACCGGCGCAAGATGACTGTCGAATGGCTGGCAAGCGCGCTCGCAACATTCGGAAAGTCCCGCGTTGGCATTCTGGGGGTCGTCTTCAACAAGCGCAAAACCCGACGGTGGTTGCATCCTATGGGCAGAAAAAGGCGCGAAGCAGGAGGCCGGCATGCAATTTGAACGCTCTCTAGGTCCGACCGATCTCCGCATCGCCGTTGGCATTGCCACCACTGGGCGCAGGTCAATACTTCATTCCGTGGTGCCGCACCTGCTGGACCAGACGCGTCCAGCCGACAGCATTGTCATATGTGCTGCAAACCTCGAGGACGTGGATCCCGAGGCAATGGCCGCTCAAATTTCCCGCACGCGCATCGTTTTCGCCGAACGTGGGCTCTGCCGACAGCGAAATCGGATTCTCGAAAGCGTGGAAGACGCCGACATTCTTCTCTTTCTCGATGACGACTTCCTCTTGGCTCCCAGTTACCTGGAAGAGACCGCGCAAATTTTCCGACGCTACCCCGATGTCGTCATGAGCACGGGCACGGTCGATGCGGATGGTATTTTGGGGCCGGGGATCCCGCTTGAAGATGGATTGCGTCTTATTGGTACGTGTTCAAAATCAGCCTCTGCCGGCCGCGAGAAGCCAGTCTATAGCGGCTACGGTTGCAACATGGCGGTGCGCCTGTCGACTGTCCGCGGATATGGTCTGCGCTTCGACGAAAATCTGCCGCTCTATGGTTGGCTGGAGGACGTGGATTTCAGCCGTCAGCTTGCACGATATGGCCGCATTGTGAGTTCGGGCCGCCTCCACGGTGTCCACCTGGGTACAAAGTCCGGGCGGACCTCGGGCCTCAGGCTGGGATATTCGCAGATAGCCAATCCGGTCTATCTCATGGGCAAAAAGACGATGAGCCCGCGTCATGCCGCCCCGCAAATCATGCGCAATCTCGTTGCCAACGCTGTGAAGATTGTCTGGCCCGAACCCTGGGTGGATCGGCGAGGCCGGCTTCTGGGCAATATGCGGGCCGTGAGGGACCTGCTGCGCGGCCGTCTCTCCCCCCAGAACGTCAACGTCTTGGAATAGGGGGCAACCATGCGTCCGGGGCGGGTTGTCATCATCAACGATCGGTCGGCGGAGATCGGTGGGGCCTCGAACCTGTCCTGCCTTGCTGCGCGAATGTTGCGTGAGGCCGGTGTGCCGGTAACCTTTTTTGCGGGCGATGAGCCCGCCGGAACTGCAGAGCCTGAAACGATTCACGTCAATGGAAAACCGCTCGTCGAGCAGGGGCGTTTGTCCGCCCTGGCTGGCGGACTTTATAACCGGAACGCCTATAAAATCCTAAGCGGCTGGATCGCCCGGCACGACAGACCTTCGACCATTTATCACGTTCATGGATGGTCGAAGATCCTTTCGCCATCCACTTTCAAGGCGCTCATACCGGTGCGCGAGCGGGTGGTGCTACACGCGCACGATTATTTTCTCGCCTGTCCGAATGGCGGCTTCATAAATTATCCGGCGTCGTCCATCTGCACCCTCGACCCCATGTCGTTGCGTTGTCTCACGACCCAATGCGACAAGCGCGGCTACCATCAGAAGGCCTGGCGCTCCACGCGGCACTTTCTGCTGCAACGCTTCTTTGCGTTGAGCAGTAGGCCCGCCAATATCGTGCTCGTGCATGAGCAGATGCGCGGCTTCTTCAAACGTGCAGGAGTTGAAGACAGCCGCATGGTGACCATTCGCAACCCGGTTGCGCCTTTTCTGTCCTCCAACACCCGGCCCCATATACAGCGCGATTTCTTCTTCATCGGGCGGCTGGAGTCGGAGAAGGGTTTTGAAGACGCCGCACGAGCAGCGCGTCTGGCCGGCGTTCCCCTTCATGTGATCGGAGAGGGGGCTGGCCGAGCGCTTCTCGAGGAACGCTATCCGGAGGTGATGCTTCATGGATGGTGCAACCGCGCACAGATCGCCGACCGGCTGCGCCAAGCGCGATGTGTCATTGTCTCGTCACGGGTACCCGAGCCATTTGGCCTTGCTGCGCTCGAGGCGGTGGGCAGCGGCATCCCAGTCGTGCTGCCGTCCCATGCATTGCTGGCTGCCGAACTGACCGAAGCAGGTGCTGCATTCACATTCCCCACGGGTGGCATCGAGGCGTTGGCCGCAAAATTGCGTCGGTTGGCTGGTGATGATGACCTGGTCGCGGAGATGAGTGAAAACGCCCGTGTATGCGCTCCCCATTTCGCCAACACGACACAGAGTTGGCTTTCGGCGCTGCTGGATCTCTATGCAGACATTCTGGATGGCGCGATCACGGCACGGGCACCCACGCAAGGGCGACGCGAAGGAACCGGCAACCAGGTGTTCGGCGCCGGCGGGACCAAATCGGAAACCGGGGCTGATCCTAATGCTTTTGGCCACGCAGCCAGCCAGTCAAATGACGCCGGTTAGTCCGGCTGCGCTGCAGGGGTAGGCACGGTTCGATTGTGCGGTGGACTGCACCTAAATGGCCCTGCCCAATACCCCGATGGAGTTATATCACGGGCTTTGCGGGGCCTTATAATGATCGACGGCGAGGCAAACAAAACACCCAGGGGCGGGTTCATGCTGTACGCATACGATGATTCCGTAAAGCAGGGATTGGATCTGCGGAAAGTCAGGCATTTCCGCTCTTACGCTGTTGTGAAGAGGGTGTTCGATGTGGCGTTCAGCCTTCTCGTGCTCGTCTTTCTTTTCCCGGCCATTGCACTTATTTCTCTTGGAATTCTGATCAGTGACGGGCGACCCATCTTCTATCGGCAAAGACGCATAGGTCGCGACGGAAAGCCGTTCGACTGTTTAAAATTCCGCACCATGCGTCGCGACGCGGATCGCCTGCTTACAGAGCTGTTGGATCAAAATCCGATTCTGCTCCAGGAATGGCGCGCCTGTCAGAAACTGCGCAACGATCCTCGCATTCATCCCATCGGTCATTTTCTGCGAATGTCGAGTCTCGATGAGTTGCCACAATTCGTAAACGTCCTTCGCGGCGAAATGAGTGTGGTTGGCCCGCGTCCGATCGTCGAGGACGAGATGGTGCGCTATGGTGAACGCATAAACGATTATCTCTTGATGAAACCGGGCATCACCGGTCTGTGGCAAGTGTCAGGACGCAACGATACCTCCTATGCAGAACGGGTGCAGCTCGATGCTCAGTATTTTCACGACCGCACGACCTGGCTCGATCTGAAGATTGTCTGGCGCACTGTCGGCGTCTTTCTGTTCGATCGCAATGGGTGTTGACGGCGGCAAGGCGCAGAGGCGCACCCGACTAAAGAAGGAAGAAAAGCAGAACGGCCAACCAGACGATGAGGCAGAAAACGACGACGAGCCAGCGTACGGAAATCTTGGCACTGATTGCCTTGAATGGCCGCGCAAGGAAACCATGGTTCAGCTGGTCTTGTTTGCTTGCATCTCGCACTGGCTGCTCGTTGTCCGCCACAAAGCACCGAAACTGGAAGCCGGACCAGGGAAAGCAGACAAATTCGCGTCCCTACATCAGGCTTCAGACCGTATCGAAACCCATCATGCATACGGCCACACACTCACAAAACTCGTCGTCAAGGATGACGAATCATCAGTGTTGCAAGGGAAATCGTAGCGGAAGCGCTGGCACAGGTGAATAGCGGCAGGGGGGAAGGCGACGTGAAAGCGGATCACAAACCACCGCAAGCTGATACACAATCGGGTGGATTTCTCGGGCTGTCGATCTCGACACTCCTGGGCGGGGGCGTGTGGGTCATGATCGCGCGGCTGTTTACGCAGATCGCGCAACTGGCGGGGTTTGTAGCCGCTGCGCGGTTCTTGTCTCCTGAGGAGTTTGGGTTCTTCGCCTTTGTTTCCGCCATTGCCTTTCTGCTCGTGGTGGTGAGCGAAGGCGGCTGGGCAGAATTCATCATGCGCGCTGATCACGGCGAGCAACACCTGCCGCAACTCGCCACCATCGCGCTCGTCAGCGGCGCTAGCTTCACCATCATGGGTTTTCTGGTTTCACTGTCGATCGGTTGGTTGTGGTTCTCAACGTGGCAGACTTGGCTCTTCCTTCTGTTTTCCCTCTGGTTCATCCCGGCAGCAGTCAACACGGTCTATGATGGCACGCTGGTCCACAGAAATCTGCTAAACCGGCAGGCCGTAATCCGGATCGTGGCTGAAGCGGCAGGACTAGCTGTCACCCTCTTCGGCCTCTGGGTTGGCTGGAATATCCTGGCCCTGGTGGTGGGACGTCTCGTCACGCATTTTCTCGCTCTGGCGGGTGGTATTCGGGTTATTGGCTGGATCAAGCCTGCATGGCCCAATCGGATGGTACTGGGCGAAGTGCTCCATTTTGCGCGTTACATCGTCAGCGTCCGCTTTATTGTTTTCGGGCGCTCCTATTCGGGCACGCTGGCCGTCGGTGCGCTGCTCAGTCTGGCAGATGCAGGCTATTACCGGGCTGCAGAACGCATTGTTGCCGCCTTCTCCGAACTGGTCGGCGAGCCTGCGCGCATGCTCGCATGGGTCATATTCCGACGGGCCGCTGGTCAGGCGGTCGACAACCGAGGGGGGGATCCGGTCAGCCGGGCGGGAAACCTGTTCCTTCCGGTCCTGTTTGCTGTCGCCGCTCCGGTTTATGTGGGTCTGATACTCGTGGCACCCAATCTGGTGGACACCGCGCTTGGAGCCACCTGGGCGCCGGTGGCGCTTGTCGTAAAAATTCTTGCGGTCCGCCAGCTCTTGTCTTTCCAGGGATATGTCACCGAGCCGCTTCTGTCGGTCCGTGGAGAGGTGCAGCGTCTATGGCCGCTCTCTTTGATGATCAGCGTGGCTTCCATCGGCATGATGCTGGTTCTGGCGCCCTTCGGCCTTGTCTACGCAGCCGTTGGGCAGTGCGTGGCGGCGGGGTTTGCGGGCGTGCTGGCGATCTGGTTCCAGTCCCGCTACGGAAAGCTCAACTGGCCGCGCATCACGGCCAATAGCGGGCTGATCGCGCTTGCGGCCGCGGTCATGTTTGTCGGTGTCTCATCGATTGCTCATTGGCCGATCGAGCTCCAACTGCCTGCGTATTCCCAGCTTGCGGTGCAGGTTTTGGTGGGAGCGCTGATCTATCTGGGCGTTCTTTACGCCAGCTGGAGGTGGACCGGCTGGCTGAAATCCGGACACTGACCTGAGCCTTTAAGCAAGAAGACGCGTCTTGAGATGATCGGCGAGGCGCAGCGTCATGGCAATGATCATCAGTGTCGGATTGGCGTGGCCGGGCGTGGGAAAAACCGAGCTGCCTGCCACGTAAAGTCCATCGATACCGTGAATTTTGGCGTTGGGATCAACAACGCTGGTTTTCGGGTCGTGGCCCATGCGCGTAGTGCAGGCCGGATGGGCCATATCGCTGAAAGGGGCGTTCTTGAAGTCCTCGTCCAGAACCCAGGGTTCAAGTTTGGGCTGAGGTAGGCCGACCCGCCAGAATTCGGCCGAAATGAGCTCGGCGAGCCGCGCGAGACTGGCAGCTTCCGCCCAGCCGATCCTCCAGTCCACACGCGCCAGCGGTACGCCCAGCCGATCGCGCTGTGATGAAAGTGTCAGCCGGCTTTCCCTGTTGGGCCGTTGTTCGGCCATGGCGTCGAACCGCAGTTCGGTAAGCTGGCGCGGCAGACCCCGTTTCATCACGAGCCGGCTGTGCAGGCCCGCTGCCAGCCCACCGGGGGCGGCGAGCGCGGTCCTGAGATCATCGAGCCGAAACCGTCTACTGCCGGAGTAAAATCGTTTGAGGGCCAGCCAGGGATCGTTCGGCGCAAGCACCTGCACCGGATAGGTGGCGCAGTTGAGCAGGCCCTCGCGCATTTGCAGGCGCGGGCTTAGCGCCAGGCCTCGCAGATAAAAGTGCGTACGGCGGTTGTGACTGAGCCCGTAAAAGCCGAATTGCTCTGTGACGTCCTGGAGAGTGTCTTTGCCAAAACGGGCGATTACGGTCCGTGGATGATCGGCCAGATACCGGCCCACGCAGTCATGATCGTTGCCGATGCCCTTTGCGGCAACGTCCGTGGATGCCAGAAGCATGCGCGCATTTTCAATGCCGCCGCCACACAGCACGATCGCCGGCGCCCGGATCACAGCATCAACCCCAGAAAGGCTTTTGACATTGAGTGTCTCCACCTTTCGACCGCTTTCACACAATCCGATCCGGGTAACGCTCGCATGCGTAAGAACATCGACGTTTACTGCCTCCAGCCCAGCGGCCAATTCCCCAAACCGCAATGGCTCGCTGCTCTTGGGCTTATGGCTGAATTGCCAGAAGAAAGTGCGCAGCAGATTGTCGTTGAGATCGATGTCCGCCGGCGGTGATTTCAGTCGACGGTAAAGCGCCTTGTCATAAATGTTAGGGCCGAGATTGAGCAGGTTTGCCGCCCGGTCGAGCACATCCATCAGATCACGCCGCTGCAGAGGCCAGCCGGAATCGGGAACCCACTGGCGGGCGTCAAAGTCGAGCTCGTCGAATGCGGCACATTTACCGATCCAGGTGTGTGTGCTGCCGCCGACAATGCGGTTGCGGAGCTCGAAGGCGGGGATGTCATTGAGCCAGGCGAGATCGCCCGTGTAGCCTCGCTGCAGTGGCATGGCGTTGCGCGTTTTCGGATCGCCGATATTCTCCACCCGATTGAGAAGCTGAACCTCGGGATCGAACTCCACGCCGCCGCTTTCAACCAGAAGAATCTTGAGACGTGTGTGGGCAAATTCCCGCGCAAGCGTCAGCCCGGCTGGACCTGCCCCGACAAGGGCGAGATCAGCGTCGAACCGTGTGCCGGGTGGCACGCTGCGCAAATCTAGAATGGACACATTGCCCCCTGAGCGGGCCAGCCGGGCAGCGCGTTATCTGCGTGAGGAACTGGCTTCGCTACGTCGTAAACCCCTTGCAGAAGGCTATCAAAATCCCGCCCGCGGCCGAACTCATCCAAATTGCATAGAAGGGGCGGCTTGCTAAGGGTTTTGGCCATGGCCGGGTAGGGCAAAACGCCATGCGCTACATTATTGGATTATTTGAAAACCGGATGGCTCGGACATACGCTTCAAGAACAATTGGGGTGCCGGGGGCATGGCTTGCCCCTTGGCCAAGCGGGAAAACACCATGGCAAAAGTTGGTTTGCGTGAGTGGCTTGCCATTGGCGGGGTCATCGCCTCGGGGCGTCTTGCCCGGTATGGCGGGCCCGGCGAGGGGCCGCTCGATCGGTTCGAGAAGGCATTCTCCGAAAAATTCGGCGTCAAGCATGTGTTGACAGTCAGCAGCGGCACCGGCGCATTGATCAGCGCGCTGGCTGCTTCTGGTGTAGGGCCCGGCGACGAGGTGCTGGTGCCTGCCTATACGTGGATTGCGACTGCCGCTTCGGTGCTCGCGGTGGGAGCTGTTCCGGTCATCGTCGATATCGACGAAACGCTGACCATGAATCCCGAAGACATTGCGCGCAAGATCACATCGCGCACCCGGGCTATTCTGCCGGTGCACATGGCCAACATGGTCTGTGACATGGAAGCGATAACGGCCCTGGCCCGCAAGAACGGGCTCTTGGTCATTGAGGACGCCTGCCAGGCGGTGGGGGTGAGCTATCGGGGTCGCCGCGTCGGTACGATTGGCGATATTGGCGCCTTCAGCTTCAACCAGTTCAAGAACATGAACATCGGCGAGGGCGGTGCGGTGGCCTCGCAAAGCGATCGGTTTTTCGCCCGCGCGCGGATGTATCACGATGTGGGTGAACTCTTTCGCGGGCATCTCGACAATTACAACGAGCCGAGCTTTTTCGGCGTGAACTTCAAGGCGAGCCAGATCCAGGGTGCAATGCTCAACGTGCAGCTGGCAAAGCTCGACCCCATGCTGCGCCGCATGCGCAGGCGGCATCAGGTCATGTCGCACATCCTGTCGGGCAGTGACGCTTTTCGGCTCGGCCCTCACAACGACCCGCAAAACGCGGTTGGGCTTCACCTTCTGTTCGAGACGGAAGGCGAGGCCAAGGCGTTTGCCGCCTCCAACAGGCGCGGTGTCTACCGGGTCTTCGATTCCAGCCGGCACGTGTGCACCCATTGGGCGCCAATCCTGGAGAAACGGGCATTCCATTCCGCCATGAACCCGTATGACTGGGCTTCGACCGATGTGGAATACGGGCCCGACATGTGCGCCCGCTCGCTCGATATTCTCCAGCGCACCTGTCGGATCAGCCTCGGCGAAAATTATCCAACGGCGCTCATGGCCTATCTCGCCCGCCGGATGGCAGGCCGCAGTGCACAGCAAAGGCGGTTCTCCTATGCAGCTTAAACCCGTGAGCATCGGTGCCGGAACGATCGATGTCTGGCAATGGTCCCTCGACGTGCCGCTCGAGGCGCTGCCGCCGCTTGTCTCGGCGTTGAACATGGCGGAGTTCGCACGCGCCTCGCGCTTCGCGCATGAGCAACACCGGCTGCGTTTCATCGCCGGGCGGGGCCGGTTGAGGGCAATCCTCGGTTCGTATCTGGGGGTTGCGGCAAACCGGCTTTCGTTCTCATACAATGCATTCGGCAAGCCGCGGCTTGCGGGGCGGGGCGAACCGCCGCTGCATTTCAATCTGAGCCATAGCGGCCCCACGGCAGTTCTGGCGGTTTCGGACCGCTATCAGTTGGGCATCGATATCGAACGCGTGCTCCCATTTCGCGAGAATCTGGCCGAACACTTCTTCTCCAAAGCGGAAAACGAAGCGCTGATGGCGCTGTCGCCGCAGGATTATCTTGGAGCGTTCTTCCGATGCTGGACACGCAAGGAAGCGTTCGTAAAGGCGCATGGCGCCGGACTTTCGCTGCCACTTGAATCCTTCGACGTAACGATCGACCCCCTCGGAGACCCGCGATTGCTCCGGCTCGATGGCGTGGAGGACGCGCCGGCCCAATGGCAGTTTTTGAATCTGACCCTGCCGCGTGGCTATGTCGGAGCGGTCGCGGCATTGACGGCGGGCAATGCCGTTTCGCTGAACTATCGCGGCTCGATGCTTCAGCCTGACCGGCGAGAGAGGCGCGGGGCCTGGCGGCCCGCAGCACGGATCGAACGTCATCAGGCGTTGAGCCGCGCATCCAGAATATAGCGTGAGCCGCTTGCATCGAAATGATGGCATCCGGTCAGCCCGGGTTTGAAATCGGGCAGGATGCGGCGCACGCACGTCTCCCGATATTCATCCATGTCGAGCTGCTCTATCTCCATGATGTTGAGGCCGTAGCCATAGATGCCGTGCGCATTGTATTGCGCGGGCCGGTAGAGCCGGCGATGACGCGAGAAGATGCGGCCGGCATTGCGTGCCGTGGCGCTGCCCACAACGATCGGGTTTCGGCGATGGGGAACGACCCGTTTCAATGCCGGTCCGTCCACCTGAAATGCGTAGAGCGCGGAGCAGTGATCTTCGAATGCATGATGCTCCGAGAGATTGGTGAAAAGCCACCACTGGCCGCGATGTTTGAATAGGGTGCTATCGGCTGTTGACCATCCTTCGAAAGCACGGGAATAGGGCTCCCAGATCAATGGAAAGCTGACTGCACGCCAGATCTCGATGCGTTTCCTTTGATGTGTCTCGGGCATGAGGAAAATCTCGTCTCCCTCGCGGAAAACGAAGGGGAAGGAGAGGTGTTCGGTGCCGCCCAGCGCGATCCCGATGGGTTCAAAGCCGCTGCGTGTGATCTCGCCCACCGCGATATGAGCCCGTTCGTCGCCAAGCGCGTAGTTTTCGTAGAAGAGGTAGGTTCGTCCCTCGTGATGAAACAGGAAGGGGTCTGCCTTGATGGCCGTGTCCGTCGGCGGAATCTCAATGGCTTCGCTCGGATCGAAATCGTCTATCGCACCGCGTCCGCTGAACAACGTCCAGACAGTAGTTTCCTGATGCGCCGCCCGACGCACGGTTTTCAACGCACGCTGTGCGATGTTTTTTGCAAGTGCCGCTGCATAGCGGCCGGTCTTGAAAACGCCAGGTGGGCTGAGCGCCTGGACGGCATCGGGGGCTTTGCGCGGCACTGGCAGTTTGCGGGTCTCTGCAATGCGCCTGAGTTCTCGCATCAGAAGCAGAACTGATTTTTCCTTGATGAAGGCTGCATTGCGCGCTGCACTGAATTTCACGTTGAATTCGGCTTGGGCGATGACGCGCCTTTCCGGTTGTCGTGCCGTTTCCAGAAACAGCGAGAGCTGGCTTGTCGGAGCACCGGCCGACATGTCGGCAATGCCGTCCCAGCTTGCCGAGCCCCACTGCGTGTAAACATGACTGAGCGACCAGACACCGCGCGGGAGGTTCCGAAGGACGGGATCTGGCAATTTTACATCGAAGTGACGCAGGATCAGGTCGAGTTGCAGCCTGTTCCGGTCGCCATCCTCCACCACGTTATCCAGCGGGATGGTAAGTATGGTTCCTCGAGCGCGCTCGAACCGCTTTGCGCCATAGTCGGACTGTCGTGCGAAAAGTGCGCCGTCAAGCTGGGCCACCATTCTGGTCAGCATGCCGGCTTGGTTTTCTCCCGCCCGTTTCGAAGCGTTAAGGAACGCAACCAGATGGAAACGACGGTCCGCAAGCAGCCTTTCGATGAGCTGAAGCTCCCAGTTCTCGAATGGCTGTCCCTGCCGGCGAACGATGCCGATGCGCAAGGGGGCAGCAGGCGCTGACTTTTGCCCGCTCTTATGTTCTGGAGAGGTGCTCAGCGCTGCCTCCCAATTCAAGGCGCTCTCCGAGCACGGCAGAAAGCTTGTCGATACCCATGTCGCTGAGCGAATCCTCGTGCCAGCCACTGAGATCGAATACCGGCGAATCTTCCGACACGAAACCGCGCCATCCGAATTGCAGCCGTCTTGCCCGGTTGTGAGTGGCTTGGCTGCGGAAGAAAAGAACAGTTTCGCCTGACAGCGCGCGCGGGGTGTAACGCCGTGCCGCTCGAACCAGATACTGGGTGACGGCTTCGGTCGTCTCTTCCTCGGCATTCATGGCACGGGCCGGGGCAAAGCGTTCGATGAGCCTCAAAGAGAAACTGAACTCCTTCAGATAGGTCAATAGCGACATGCGTCCGCGCAGAAGCTTGCCGGTGAAATAGGCGAGACGCTTTGCCCTTTTCTCGGTGTTCCACTGCCAGCGGGTGAGGGCAGGTTGCGAGCGCACATATCCGGGCGCCCAGCTGTCGATCAGTGCGACGAAACGCACTTCGTGCCCCTGGGCGCGAAGCTGTCGGGTCATCTCGGCGGCGAGAATGCCGTTGACGCAAAGACCCACAAGCGCGACGGTTTTGGGCGTGTCGCCAAGCTGCATGGCGTCCACCGCATCGCCGGCGATCTTTTCGAGCGAAAATCCTTCCGTTTCTTTATCGATCCGCGCATTGAACATGTGCAGATTGACCACCGAGGCATGGCCGGGAAGAGACTTTGCCATCCGATAATAGAGGA
Source organism: Nitratireductor kimnyeongensis (assembly GCF_019891395.1). Taxonomy (NCBI): domain Bacteria; kingdom Pseudomonadati; phylum Pseudomonadota; class Alphaproteobacteria; order Hyphomicrobiales; family Phyllobacteriaceae; genus Nitratireductor; species Nitratireductor kimnyeongensis. The sequence goes on from NZ_CP078143.1 coordinate 2,884,444, forward strand.
ACGGGTGGTTGAGCGTGTAGACAGCGCAATGTCCGCTTCCCTGCCGATAGATGGCGGTTTCCCACTCGACCGTGTCCGATGAGTCATCCTCAGGATTTTCCATGGGTAAAGGTTGTGTGCCGAAGATCGCGGTGGCGAAGCCCGATAGCGTCGGTTCCCTGAACAGGAGGGCGAGGTCGGGCTGGATACCGAAGGCCTCGCGCACACCGGAAAACATTCTGAGAGCCAGAAGTGAATGGCCGCCCAGGGCAAAGAAATCATCGCCGGGGCCGACCCGCGAAACGTCAAGCACATGCGCCCAGATCTGGCCAAGTTCCGTCTGTTTGTCTGCCGGCGCGGACGGGTCTTTCGCTGGAACCGGGGCGGGGACATTGGCTTTGGGCGGTGGCACAGGAGACAATATCGCTGGCAATTCCAGCGTGCCGTCTGCCTGTTTTGGCAGGGAAAGAAGAACGCTGATTGCGGCGGGTAACTCTTCCTCTGGCAGCCGATCTGCCAGATAGGCGTTCAGTTGCGCCGGAAGGGCTTCGAGCGGCACCAAGAGCCCTGCAGTCGGCACCACGAAGGCGTGGGGCCGGACGGACGGTCCGTCTCGCCGGACCGCGACATCGGCGACATTCGGGTGTGCGAGAAGCAGCGCTTCCAGCCGCGATGCCGGTTCCGGCTGCGCTTCCTTCGGCAATGCGCCGGCACGAACCGGCCCCGCCATCGTGCCGATCTTCGCCTGCGGATTGTCGAGCGCGAAGGCGTAGGCTTTCTGCCACAGATCGAGCAGTTCACGCACCGTCGCCTCGTCGAAAAGATCGGTGTTGTACTCCACCGACATGCGCCAGCCGGTCGGGCGGCCGATCATGATGAAGTTCAGATCATAAATGACGCCCGGCGATTGCGAGGGCGCACTGATGAGCTCGAAATCGCCATAACGTGTATCTTCCAGAAAGGCCCTTTGCTGGTTGAAGTTCACCGAGACGAGCGGATTGCGGGAAGGATCCCGCACCGGATTGATCAGTTCGACCAGATTGTTGAATGGCATTTTCTGGTGGTTGAGGGCCGCACCCACCGTTGCGCTGACGCGAGACAGGTGATCGACGAAACTCAGCTCTTCGGCAATGTCGAAACGCAGAACGAGATTGTTGATGAAAACCCCGATCAGACTTTCCAGATCCACATCCTCGCGGCCGGCAATCTGCGTTCCGAACAACACCTCGCGCTTGCCCGTATAGTGGTGGAGTCCCGCGCTGATCACAGCTGCACCGTAACTGAACAGTGACACGTGATGAGCACGGGCAGCCGCTTCGATCCGCTCGCCGAACTCCAAGGGCAGCACCGCGGACAGGATATCGCCTCGGCTGGTCTTCACGCGGCCGCGCGGCCGGTCCGGCCTGATCTCGAAATAGGGCGCATCACGCAATTGCTCGCGCCAGTAGGTCTTTTCCGTTTCAAAGCCGTAACTGTTGCGGTATTCCTCCTGCCACAGAGCGAAATCGCCATACTGCAGCGCCAGCTCCGGCAGGCGCGGGGCGCGTTTTGAGTCGATCGCTGCTGCAAGTTCTCCCACCTCCCGCCCCAGAACGCGGATCGACCAGCCGTCGAAGCAACTCTGGTGTGCGGTGATGAGAATGAAACCGCGCCTGTTCTCCACCATCAGAAGCGTGACGCGAAACAGCCCCGGCTGACCGAGGTCGAAGGGCGCTGCCGCCGTTTCCTTGCTGATCGATTGAATGCGTGCTTCCCGCTGGTCTTCGGCCACGTGGCGCAAGTCGATCACAGGCATGCGGAACTCGACCCCGTGCACCACCTGCTGCATGGGTTGCCCGTCGGTTTCCACGAAACGGGTTCGCAGGATCTCGTGGCGCTTGATGATCTGCCGGAAAGCCGCCTCGATGCTCTCGGTCCTGAAATCTCCACGGATTTCCCACCGCACAGCAACGTTGAGCGCGGGGTTTCCAGGATTCAGGCGATCCAGGAACCAGCAGCGCATCTGCGTTTGCGTGCAGGGAAACTCGCCGATGATATCGCCTGCCGCGGCAGTCTGAATCAGGTTGTCGATGTCGCTCATCCGTGGGCCTCCATGCGGCGGCGCGCGCCATGCCGGAAATCCTTCAGCGAAGGCACATGCGGCCTGACGCCGTTCACGGTCTCGCCGTCGGTCTCATCTGCGATCAGCGCCAATTCCCCGATGGTGGGGTGCTGCAGGAGGTGTCGCGCCTCCAGCGGCAGGCCGGCATCGATCATCCGGGCCGCAATGCGAAATATGCTCAGCGAATCCGCCCCTAATGCGTAGATGTTCTCCTCGACGCCGATTTGGGGAATGTTGAGAACGTCGCGCCAGATGGCTGAAAGTTTTTCTTCCATGGGGGTGCGCGGCGCGGTGCGAATGACAGCTGCTTCCTGGCGCGGAATGCCCTGTTTCTCGAGCGTCTTGCGGTCGAGCTTGCCATTGGCCGTCTGAGGCAGCGCCTCGGCATTGACCCAGAAGGCAGGCACCATGTGGCCGGGAAGAAGCCCGTTCCCATGCGCGCTCAGCGCCTTTGGCTCAGGCGGGTTCGCCGGGTCGTCCGGCACGATGTGGCAGACGAGCTGCCGATCGCCGTTGCGGTTCAAGGGCGCCACAACAGCGCACTGGCGCACGCCCTCGGCCTTTGCGATAACTGCCTCGATATCGCCGAGTTCGATACGGAAACCGCGCAGCTTGATCTGGTTGTCGCGGCGTCCCAGAAGCTGCAGCGACCCATCCGGCATGCGCCGCCCGATGTCGCCTGTTTTGTAAAGCCGCTGCGGGACGCCGCCAATCGATACGTTGCGGAACGCAGCCTGCGTCTGTTCAGCATTGTTGAAATAGCCGATGGCGAGCCCATCACCGCCGATGTTCAGTTCGCCCATCGCTCCCACAGGCGCAAGCCGGTTGCGCGCGTCCAATATGTAGAGTTGCGTGTTGGCGATGGGCTGGCCGATCGTGATCGGCGCATCCGGATCATCGATCCGCGCGAATGAGGACCAGATCGTGGTCTCGGTCGGCCCGTACATGTTCCACAGTTCGCCTCCCAGCGCACACAGGCTGTGTGCCAGCGCGGCCGGCAGCGGTTCACCGCCGCACAGCATCTTGAGCGATCTCCTCTCGCCTAGCCCCGCTTCGACAAGCATCTGCCAGAGGGTTGGTGTGGCCTGCAAAACGGTTGCGCCACAGTCGTCGAGACGCTTGACCAGTCGGAACCCGTCCTGCACCTCGATCCGGTCGGCGATCACCACGCGGCCACCGCAGATCAGCGGCAGGTAGAGTTCCAGCGCGGCGATGTCGAAGGAAATGGTCGTCACGGCAAGCAATGTGTCGTCCGCCGCAAAGCCGGGTTGCTTCGCCATGGAAGTGAGGAAATTGACGAGAGCGTTGTGCGGAACCTCGACACCCTTGGGTACGCCGGTCGAGCCGGAAGTGAAGATGATGTAGGCTGCAGCATCAGTGCCATAAACCCGTTCCTCGAGCGGTGCCGCATCCCTGGCAGCAATCGCTTCGCGCTCGTCATCGAGCATGATCGGCAGCACGTCATCACCGGTGAGGTCGGCAATCCTGTCACTGTTGCAGATCAATGCGGAGATTTTGGCCGCCTCCATGGTCTGCCGCAGGCGCGCCTCGGGGTGATCCGGATCGAGCGGAACATAGATGTGGTCGGCCTTCATGATCGCCAGCAGCGTTACCAGCATGTCTATGGAGCGGTCGAGCGCCACCGCCACACGGCAGCCGGGCACGAGTAGCTTTTCCTGGAGCAGTCGCGCCATCTGCCAGCTTCGCGCATCGAGTTCGCCATAGGTGATGCTTTCCTCGCCATGAGTGGCGGCAATGGCGTCGGGCGTTTCGGCCGCGCGGACGCCAAACAGCTCGAACGCAAAGCGTTCGTCGTCATAGGCCGCTTGCGTCTGATTGAGCTCATAGGCAAGCCAGTCCATTTCGTTCTGAGACATAAGCGGCAGACGCTCGATGGGTTTGGACATATCCTCTGCCAGCGCCCCCACGAGCGTGGCGAAATGGCCGAGCCAGCGTTCGATGGTTTCCGGATCGAACACGTCGCCGTTGTAGTCGACATCGATGCGGATGCCGTCTTCGCTCTCGATCACGTTGGCGAACATGTCGAAATTCGAAAACGCCTTGGGGTTGGGCGTGACCTTGGCGGCAAGCCCGCCAAAATCCATTCCCTTCGTCACCCGCTCCAGGTTGAACTGAATTTCGGTCAGGGGCAGGCGACTTGGGTCGCGTTTCATGCCAAGCTTCCGCACCAGTGTTCCATAGGTAAAGTCCTGATGCTCGAAGGCCTGAAGAACCAGTTGCTGCGTGTCCTTCAAATGCTCGGCGAAGGACCGTTCTTCATCAAGTCTCTGGCGCAGGGGCAGAAGATTGACGCAATGGCCGACCAGGATTTCGTGATCAAGCAGGCTTTGGCCTGCCGAAGGTACGGCGATCACGATGTCATCGCTCCCCGAAAGACGCGCGATCATCACCTGCATGGCTGCGAGCAGGGTAGAAAACAGCGTCGCGCCGTTCTTTGCACCTGCCTTCTTCAGCCTCTTGTAGACATCGCGGTCGATATGCGCGGTTACAGTGCCGCCGGCAAAACTGCGTGTTTCGGGACGCGGCCTTTCGTTTGGCAAATCCGGCAGGTCCGGCACGGTTTCAAACTGCGAAAGCCAGAACCGCTCCGTCTCTTCATCGTCCTCCGATCGGCTCGCGCGCGTCTGCGCATAGGTGGAAAAAGCCAGTGCCGGGGGCAGGTCAGGCGTCTCGCCCCGCGCAAGCGCGCTATAGGCCGTTCCCAGTTCCTCGATCAGGACATTCGCCGACCAGCCATCGCAGACGATGTGATGGGCCGTGAAGACAAGCACGTGCCGGTCGTTTGAAAGCCGAACGAGTTCTGCGCGCGCCAGCGGACCGTTGACGAGATCGAAGGGGGTGCGCGCCTCGCGCTCAACGATCTGTGCAAGCGCTGCGGTGTCCGAGGCCTCCGTTAACGGCATGTCGATGCGGAAATCGGGTGTCACCTCGAAATGCTTGCCCGTCCGCGCAAAACGGATGTGAAGCGCATTGTGTCGCGCCACGACCAGGTCGAACGCCTTGCGGAATGCTGCTTCGTCCAGCGTGCCGGTAAGCGTGAGATTGAAGGATTCGTTGAAAGAACAGGAGGCTTCGTCGCCGGCCTGGGCTGCAAGCCAGATTTCCTTCTGCGCCTCGGTCAGCGGTGCCTGTTGCGGCGTCTCCTGTAGGGGCTTCGCGGTGGGGCGCTCAGCCCGTCCGTCATCGGCGGTCAGAATGCCGGCGCCTTGAAGCGCGTCGAGCGTCTCGCCGAAGACCATTGCAATGCGCGAAAAGTCCTCTTCCGAATGCGCGGTCGTCAGGAAACAGGGATAACCATCCTGGACATGCAGGCCCTGCATCCGCGCATAGGGATAAAAAAGCGCGCCGAGCGGGTCGGCATTGCCGAAATCTGTCACGAACCAGCTTTTGTAGCCATGGATCTGCGTCGCAATCCCGCGATCCGAAAGCTGGCCGTTCAGCTCCGTGACAAGCGTTTCCGTGCGGGTGGCCACCCGATCGTAGAGCGCACGGCCTTCACCCTTGATGTGCTCGAGCACGGCGCGTGTCGCCGCCAGCACGACAGGATGGCGCACGAATGTGCCTGCAAAGAAAGTCGGCGCGACCATTGGTACGCTGTCATCGCCATAATCCCAGTGACCGCCATCGAGCGCATCCATATAACGGCTGTCACCGGCCAGAACGCCGATCGGCATTCCGCCGCCCAGCACCTTGCCATAGGTGGCGAGGTCGCCGCGTATGCCCCATACGGCCTGCATGCCGCCGGGGTCGACGCGGAAGCCCGTCACCACCTCGTCGAACACCAGCGCGAAATCGCGTTCCGTTGCGACGGTCCGTAACGCACGCACGAATTCGATCGGCTGCAGCTCCGGATGGCGGCTTTGCACCGGCTCGATGATGACTGCCGCAAGCTCGTCTGCATTGGCGCGGATCCAGTCGAGACTCTCATACGCGCCATAGGGCAGAACCGTGATGTTCGACAGGGAATCTGTGGGAATGCCGGCGGCTATGGGCAAGGTGCGATGCTGCCCCGCACGGCTGCGGCCCTTCACCAGAACTTCGTCGAACTGGCCGTGATAATCATTGCCGAAAACGACGATGCGGTTGCGGCCCGTCACCGTGCGCGCAACCCGCATGGCCGCCATAACCGCTTCCGATCCGGTGTTGCAGAAGGTGACGCGGCTGTGCCCGGTCAGTTCGCTGATCAGGTCCGCCACTTCGCCGGCAAGCGGTGTCTGCGGGCCAATGGCAAATCCCTTGTCGGTCTGGGCACGGATTGCCTCGATCACAAAGTTGGGTGCGTGGCCGAAGGCGGTTTGTCCCATGCCGTTCACGAGATCGATATATTCATTGCCGTCTATGTCCCAGATGCGCGACCCCTTCGAGCGGTCGCAGACAATCGGAAAAACAAGTTCCTTCCAGTCGGCACGGAAACCGGAGGCAGCGCGCGGGTCGGCCAGATGCGGTCGATGTTCCTGCGTGAACGCTTTGGACCGGGCGTTCTTCTCGCAATAGCGGACGACCAGACCGTTGATGAAACCGCGTTTTTCCTCCGTGAGCGCCTTTTCGCCGGCCTGCGCGCCGGGCTTGTACACACGGATGCGGCCGCCGCCGATTTCGCTCTCGTCGCCACCTGTGTCAGGCGCGGGCATAGCGGTTGGTCCCGGAGCAAGCTGCGGCGCCGCTAAAGGTGCCGCCGCTGGGATGGAGCCGCCAAGCGACTGAATAGTCTGCATCTGCTGCGCAAAAAGTTGCTGCGCCATCTGCAACTGGGACTGGAAAAGCGCTTCGAGCCCATGAGGCGCCTGTGGAGTTCCATTCGCCACTGAAGATGGCGCAGCAGACGCGACGTCCGGCGTGGGGGGGACCTGAGCCACCGGAGTGGAAGACGCCTGCTGCATGGCATCTGCCGGCAGTTCGGCGTCCAGGTGTCGCGCCAATTCGTGAATCGTCGGGATGTTGCCGAGCAGTTCGCGGAAGGAGAGCTTGATCTTGTATTCCTTCTCCACCTTCTGCGCGAACTGGCCAATGAAGAGGGAATCGAAGCCAAGTTCCAGAAAAGTCGCGCCGGCTGCATCGTCTGGCAGGTCTTCGCCTGAAAGGTCAGAGAGAAGGGTGGTCAGGGCGCGTTCCAGCGTGGTGCGCCGGTCGGTTGTCGAAGATTCAGCGGTCATTGGGCTCATTCCGTCTGTAGAGATTGCTTGTGCCGGTGTTTCGGGCAGCGGGGCGGCAGAAGCCGCATGCGCCCGGTTCTGTGGCGTCGGTGCGTCGATCCAGTGCATCTGGCGCTGGAAGGGATAGGTCGGCAGCGGAATTTTCCGCCGGGCCGTCTGTGGCAGGGCCGGCCAGTCGAGCCCGCAGCCGGCGATCCACGACCGCGCATGGGCTTCGGCGAAAACGTCCTCGCCAAAGGATGCGCGGTCGTGTTCGGGCAGGGACTGGATAATGGCGGCGATCTCATCGCGCTTCAGCGTCTGCGCGGTGAAAACCGAAAGCGTACGGCCGGGACCGACCTCGACGAAAACCGATCTGCGCTCGCGCGCGACGGCCTTGATACCCTCGGCAAAGCGCACCGCGTCGCGGCAGTGACGCGCCCAGTATGCGGGCGAAGCGCTCTGTGCATCCGTCTGCCAGTCGCCGCTGACACAGGAAATGTAGGGAATGGTGGATGGACCGTACTCGACCTTTGCCGTCTCTAGTTCAAGCGCTTTGGCTGCCTCGTCCATCATCGCCGAATGGAAGGCGTGCGACGTGTGCAGCCGGCTATAGGCGATGCCCGCCGCGTCAAGCGCTGCGCATGTCTCGTCCATTGCCTCGAATGTGCCGGAGATGACGCTGAGTTTTGGCGCATTGGCGGCTGCGACCTGCACCCCGTTGCAAAGATGCACAGCGATCGTTTCAGCCTCCGCCCGCACCGAAACCATGGCTCCCCTGGGCTGGCTCTGCATCAGCCGCCCGCGTGCTGCGACCAGCCCGAGCGCATCCTCGAAGCGCATCGTGCCCGAAAGCGCGGCGGCAACGAATTCACCCACGCTGTGGCCGATCATAGCTTCGGGCATGAGGCCACGGCGAATCCAGAGTTTTGCCGTCGCATATTCGACGAGAAAGAGGGCAGGCTGGGCGATCTGCGTGTCGCGCAGTGCTTCGGAAAGATCTTGCGGTACGTTGCCGTCGGGAAGTCGGATGAAATCGCGAATGTCGCGGCCAATCAGAGGCTCAAGAAAATCAGCACCCTTGTCGATCCATTTGGCAAAGACAGGTTCGTTGTCATAAAGAGCGCCACCCATGCCCACATGCTGCGCCCCTTGCCCTGGGAACATGAAGACCACAGGGGGAGCATCCTGTGCTGCCACGCCGCTGATCGGGCGTTCAGAGTCAAGCGCCGCAATCGCCTCCTCTCGCGTGCGTGCGATGACCGCGGTTCGTTTCGAGAAAGCATGCCGTCCCTGTTGCAGAGTGTGCGCTAGGGTGGCGAGCGGCTCTGTGCTGTCGCGCAGTGCATTGGCCAGATTCTTGCGCATCGCGGCAAGCGCCGCCTCGTTCCGCGCCGAAAGCGGGAGAATGAGCGGCTTGTCGGGCAATTCTTCTGATGGGGCAGGCCTCATGGGCGCCTGCTCGAGCACCACATGAACATTGGTTCCGCCAACGCCGAAGGAGCTCACACCGGCTCGACGCTTCACGCCCTCCCCCTTCCATGCTGCGAGCTCCGTAGGGACGCGGAACAGACTGTTCTTCAGCGCCATATGCGGGTTGGGCGATTTGAAATTTGCCACCGGCGGGATCTCGCCATCGCGCACCACGAGCGCTGCCTTGATGAGACCCGTCACGCCCGCAGCGGCGTCCAGATGGCCGATATTGCCTTTCACGGACCCGAGCGCGCAGTGGCCTTCAGCGCCATCGCCGCCAAAAGCGTTCATCAGGCCGTTGAACTCGATGGGATCGCCGAGCGGCGTTGCGGTGCCGTGGCATTCCACATAACCGATGCTCTCGGGGTCGATGCCGGCACTGGCAAGGGCCGCCGCAATCGCGTCGGCCTGTCCAGAAACGCTGGGTGCGGTGTAGCCCACCTTGTCCGCGCCGTCATTGTTGACGCCATAGCCGCGAATGACCGCGTGGATCGTGTCGCCATCGTCGATGGCGTCTTCGAGCCGTTTCAGAAGCACCACGCCGCCGCCGCTGCCGAACACCGTGCCGCCTGCCTGCGCATCGAAGGGCCGGCAGAAACCGTCCGGCGAAACCATGCCGCCTTCCATGTGAATGTAGCCGCGCTTCTGCGGCACCGAGATCGACACACCGCCCGCCAGCGCCATGTCGCAGCCATAGGTCAAAAGGTTCTGGCAGGCCTGCGTCACCGCCAGGAGCGATGTGGAGCAGGCCGACTGGATGGTGAAGGCCGGCCCTTTCAGGTTGAGCTTGTAGGCAACACGCGTCGCCAGCGTGTCGTTGATTGCGCCCACCAGTTCGTTGAACATCTCGACCTGATAGCCGGAGGTGAAGGCTTCGGCCTTTTTCCGGTCCGACAGGATGTTGTTGATGAGATAGGTGCTCATCGCCGAGCCGGCGAAGACGCCGATCGACTGTTTCGGGCCAAAGGGGTCGCAGCCCGCACTTTCCAGCGCTTCCCAGCAGATTTCCAGAAACAGCCGGAACTGCGGGTCGAGCACCGCCGCCTCGCGCGGATAGATGCCGAAGAATTCCGCATCGAACATGCCCACATCGTCCAGATAAGGGCGGGAGGGCACATAGTCCGGCGAGGCGCGCGTCGCCTCGTCATAGGCGTCCTCGATTTCATCGGCCGCAAAGGTGCGGAAGGCATGCCGCCCCTCGCGCACCATCTGCCACAGCGCATCGACCGATGGCGCACCGGGAAACCGCCCGGCCATGCCGATGATAGCAACGCTGCCGATGCCCTCATCCAGTCCCGTCTCAGGCTCCATCGGCTGAGACTGCATCGGAATATACCCGCTCATTGTCTGCTCCGACGAAACTGCGACATGCCCCGCTTCTGTCGCGCAGCACGATTGCGGGCTTCAAAGCCCGGTTGGTCACCATCTGGTGCTTTCTGAAGAAAGCGGGCCAGAGCGCGGATTTTCGCATGCTCGAACACGCTCACCACGTCGATGCTGCGTCCAAGCTCCTGTTCCAGCACCGCATGCACCCGCATGAGCTGCATGGATGTGCCGCCGAGATCGAAGAAGTTCTGATCCAGGCCGACCGCATCGGTGCCGAGCACCGCGCGCCAGTGTCGCGCGATCATGCCTTCGATGCCCTGGGACGGCGGCGCGTTGGAAGCAGTGACGGTCGGTGCTGTCTCTATCGGGTTCGGCAGCCGCGTGCGGTCGACCTTTCCCGAGCGATTGAGCGGAAACGCCTGCAGGACGATCGCCCGTCCCGGTACCATATGGGCCGGCAGGAGCCCCTTCAGCCGGGTCAGCACACCGGCCGCGAATTCGATCTCGTCGAGCCCGTTCATCGAACGAGGACGCAGATAAGCGACCAGCCGCTTGACCGGTCCGGCCTGATGGCACTGCACCACCGCATCGGCGAGGGCGTTGTCGCGGCGCAAGACCGTCTCGATCTCGTCAAGCTCGATGCGTTTGCCATCGATCTTGACCTGTCGGTCCCGCCGCCCCCGGAAGTGCAGGAGACCGTCCGGATCCATAACCGCCATGTCACCTGTCAGATAGCAACGCAGGGTCTCACCGGTTGCCGTGCGGATCGTGACAAAGCGCTCCTCGGTCAACTCCGGCCGGTTCAGATAACCGATGGCGAGCCCGTCGCCAGACACCGCAAGTTGGCCTTCCCGGCCCGGTGAAAGCTCGTTGAAGTCGTCATCGAGAATGTGAACGCCATTGTTGGCGATGGAGTAGCCGATGGGCACAGTGTCACCTGCAAAATCGGACGGAACTTCGTATGTCGACGCCATGCAGGAGACTTCCGTGGGACCATACACATTGGTGAGAACACAGGACGGATGGGCTTGGAGGAAGCGCCTCACATGGTCGGCGGAAGCCACTTCGCCGCCAAAGAGCATTTGCCGGAGCGAACCGAAATTGCCGCCTGCATGATCAACTAGGAGATTGAAGAGCCCGGTCGTCAAAAGTGCAATCGAGACGCGCTTGCTCTCGATCGTCGTGGCGATCCGCTGCATGGACAGCGTGCGGTCGCCTATGCCTGTAAGATGCGCCCCGTTGAGAAGTGCCCCCCAGATTTCGAAAGTCGACGCGTCGAATGATATGGAGGCGGTGTGCAGCACCACGTCATAGGGGCGGAAATCGACAAAATTCTGGTCACACACAAGTCGTTGGATGCCACGATGCGGTATCACAACCCCCTTTGGGCGTCCCGTCGAGCCGGACGTGTACATCACATAAGCCGCATCCCCACCGCCAATGGAGGGGAATGCCGTTTTGGGATCGTCGCCGGCCGATTCCGAAAGCGCTTTATCGATATCGACAAGGCGGGCGCCCGCTATCGGAAGGTTTGCAGCGAGCGAGGTGCTTTCTCGGTCGATCATGAGTGCACGGGGGGCACTGTCTTCCAACACGTAGGAGAGGTGTTCCGCGGGGTAGGCTGGATCAAACGGGGCATAGGCTGCCCCTGCCTTGAGGATCGCCAGCTTGGCGATGAGCGTTTTGGCTGAACGAGGCAGAAGAAGCCCCACGATGTCTCCCTTGCGCACCCCCATGGACATGATGCGGGCGGCGAGTTTCGACGCGATGCGGTCGAAGGCGCCATACGTCATCTCCATGTCGTCGAACGAGATGGCAGTGGCATCGGGGTTGGCGTATGCGACCTCGGCCACGATGTCGTGTAGTGCCATATTGCGATCATAGGCGCGCGGTGGCGCTGGCTGTACGGCGCTACCATTAAACCCGGATCGCTCAGCGTGTTGCTGCTTATGATGCATGTAGACGCCCCGCCCGAAAAAGCCCGCGCCTATGTTTCGAGCATCCGAGAACGCTCACTGATTATAGGGGAGGCGCGGGAGAAAATTGGTTCTCATGCCTTCGAGGAGAAGGATTTCACGCACGTTGGCAAAGAGACAGATGGCCATCTGGATGATCTGCGGGTCGACCGGATGCCTTGTGCTTTTCTGCGTATAGACCATTCGGGGGTGGGGGTATTGGGAGAAGGAAGGGGCCTATCCCAAAGCATTAGAAATCTTAGTCGAGGCGGTAAGCCCGCACGTAGTCGACTATCATGTGCGAGGGGTCGGGCGTGGCGTCTCTGGTTGGGCCGTCCACGAGAGCGAGATTGAGCAGAATATAAAGCGGCTGCCGATGTTCGGGCTGCGTTTCTGTCTTCCAGACGAATTCCCGATCGAAGTAAAACCGGATCCAGTCCGGATCCACTTTCACCCCATATGTATGAAACGCATCAGGCCTTGCCTCCACAAAAACCGCGTTTCTATGAAAGCGGGAATAGTGGCGTCCGTCCCGATGCCAGACATGTACGACTGAGGAATAACCGTCCGGCTTGTCGCCGTAGAACTCGAATATATCGATCTCCGCTGTGGCCGTTGAGCGATCTTTACCGATCAACCAGAAGGCCGGCCAGACACCCGGTCCCTCGGGCAATCGCGCACGCATTTCGAAGTAGCCGTATTGCTGAGAAAACCCGTTTCCATCCGGATCCACCGAGGCGAGCAGCCCTGATTGCCATTCGCCTTCCGGGTCGCGCCTCGCCTCAATGCGCAAATTGCCGTCGACAATGCGGAACGGTGATCGTTCACCGGGATTGGCAAACCGCGCGCCGCCGAAATCCCCTGACCAGGGCGTGTGAGCGATCCAGCGCGTCCCCGGACCCCAGGCCGAAACGTCAAGTGTGGAGAAATCCTCGTCGAAGGCGATCTGCATCGCCTCCACATTCAGTATGTCAGATCGGATTGCGAGTTGATCCTCTGCACCGGTTGATACGGGTGCGAATACAGTGACTAGGGGGGCGCCCAAAGCCGCAGCGCCGCCAGCGAGTGCGCGCCGGCGTGTCAGACGAGCTGGTTTTTCTGGGGCGAATGGCACTGCAGTGACCTCCTGTCAGGCAGAATAGCATTCCCCGACTTTGCCTCGGAACTCGACCAAATGCGGCCCCATTGGCCATAAGTGGTATCCGGCAGAACAGGACGCTCTATTGTCGGCGTGGTATCCTTAATCGGGTTTTACGCCGCCTCTGCGGCTTAAGGGCGAGGCGCACAATGCGCATCGAATTGCTGGGATTTTTAGCGCTAGTTGTTGGGGCGGGCGTCCTTGTATCACCGCCCCGGCTGGCCTTTTACGTCATCGTTTTCTCGACACTGTTTGGTGCTGCGGCCGCTTTCGGTGTCCCTGGTCTGGGGGGAGCTTCGGTTCTCATTCCCAGCCTCTTGCTCGCCTTTTATTGCCTGCGTTTGTTCATGGCTTACGGCGAAAAGCCAGTTCTTGCAGCGGTGTCTTCGGCATCGCCCGGCATCTGGCTGTTGCTGCTCACCATCTACGGTGTCTTCTCAGCACTTTTCCTGCCCCGTCTGATGGAAGGTGTGACGGAAACGATGATCGTTTTGCGGTCCTCCGCTGGTCATCGCATCATTGATCTCACGCCACTGTCATTCTCCAGCAATAACATCACCCAAACGATCTATGCTCTCGGTGGTCTGCTCTGCTTCGCTTTCACATACGCCTATCTCAAATCTGGCGGCGCAGCCCGCGACGTGATCAATGCGATGCTGTTTCTCGGCATCGCCAACCTCGTTTTTGCGCTTCTCGATGTCGTGACCTACCGAACCGGCACGGCGCATTTGTTCGATTTCATTCGCACTGCAAACTACGCGCTGTTGACCGGGGCGGAGAAGGCGGGTTTCAAGCGGATATCCGGGACATTCCCCGAGGCCTCGGCCTTTGCGGGTTACACCATTGTACTGTTCGCCTTTACAGCGAGTTTGTGGATTGATCGCATGCGCACGGCGATGAGCGGTTTGATCTCCGGCCTGCTCTTGCTTGCTCTTCTTCTCTCCACCTCGACGACCGCATTGGTCAGCCTCGCCATGGTGTTGGTTTTTCTTTTCTGGCGAGCATTGCCAGCGTCCTACGGTGGACATGCCACGGGGCGTCCTGGTGCCATTGCACTGGCAATTCTCGCCGTGCCGCTATGCTTTATGCTGGTTCTTGTACTGATGCCGGAATTTGCGAAGGCCGTGCAGGAGTTTCTGGACGAGACGCTTTACTCCAAACTCAACAGCCAGTCTGCGCGCGAACGCATGCAATGGAACGCGGTGGCCTTCCAGGTTTTCCTGGATACATGGGGGTGGGGAGCGGGGCTCGGCAGCGCTCGTGCCTCCAGCTACGCACTCGTGCTTTTGTCGAATGTCGGATTGATCGGTGCCGTCCTGTTCGCCCTGTTTGTCGGCAACACTCTGATGATGAAGAACGCCGGCGGGATCCAGGAGCATACGACCATGCGGGCTGCCAAGGCGGGTGTGTTCGCAGGGTTATGCGAAGCGATGATCTCTGGAACCGTCTACGATCTTGGGCTCCTGTTTTTTATTCTGGCAGGCAGCGCCTCCGCGTTGCGGTGGGTTCCGGCCAAGGCGAAGGGACGCCGGCCCAGGGCGGTGGAGGCGGCGCAATGAGAATTGTCATATTCAACGTCAGGTACAGCCCAAATCTGGGAGACGGTATTCTGGCTGAATGTCTGGAGAGGCAGCTGGGGCTCGCATTGCCGGACGCTGAAATCGAAACCGTGGATCTGGCCGGGCGGACGTCCTATGGAAATCAGGATCAGGGGCGTTCGGGAGCTCTGAGGCTCTTGCAATCCATGCCTCCGCTTGCGCGTCGTATGCTGGTTGAGCGCGTGATTGGTTCAAAATTGTCCGCTCTTCGGGAAAGCTGGCGGGAAAAGATTGCCGCTGCCGATGCGGTGATCATCGGTGGTGGCAATCTCTTCCAGGACGATGATCTGAACTTCCCTTTGAAGATCGCTCAGGTGCTGGAGCTTTGCTGTGAGCAGGGGCGGCCGGTGGCAATCCACGCTGTCGGCGTCGGGCAACACTGGTCGCGCCGTGCTGCCATACTGTTCGGCACGCTCCGCAGGTGTAAGGTCATTCGCGTTACTGTACGGGATCCTGATGCCCGGCGGAACTGGCAGGAGCACTTTCCTGACCGGCCGAGCCCGGAACTCGCACCTGATCCGGCTTTGACGCTGCAGCCGCAAAGCCGTGATGTGCAGAAGCGTGTCCGACCGCTCGTCGGTTTATGCGTGACACATCCGCTCATCCTTAAACGCCACGCAGGTGCGCAGGTGCAGCATATACCGCTGGCAACCGTGCCGGATTACGTCGCCTTGGCAGCCGCTCTTTTGGATTCGGGGCGCGATGTGGTCTTCTTCACCAACGGCGCCGTCGAGGATCACGCCTGTCTCAAGCAGATCGAAAGCAAAATCGCCGACACGCGAACCGCGGCCTTTAAGCGATGCCGCTTTGCCGGGCGCCCAGACACACCGCAGGAGCTTGTTGCCCTGCTTGGGACACTCGATGTGGTGGTTGCGCACCGGCTTCATGCCTGCATCACAGCCTATGCGTTAGGTGTCCCCCCGGTTGGTATGGGATGGGATCAGAAAGTTGAAGCCTTCTTCCGGATGATTGATCGTGAACCTTTTTTCGTCCCAACGCACAGAGGAGAGGTGGGAAGCATTGTAGAGCGCATCCTGACGATATCGGGGCAGAAACGCGATGCTCGCTATCTGCCTCGATACAAGGAGAAAGCGAGAGAGGCGATAGAGTGGCTGGCAGAGGATTTGAAGACGTCGACCTGCGGCCCACGACGCGAATCGGCATGAAAATCGGAGCGAGGATCAAACATTCGATGTCAAAACCAAAGCGCAGAACAGCGACGATCACCGGCCGGGCACCGCGGAAGCGCATCGGCCGTATCCCAAGCCAGCTAACGTGTTAGTGATTTGGACGTGGAGTTGTGTTGTCTAGTGTTCTCCCTGTCCCGTTGCAGAGTTTTCTGGAGTATAATCGGCTCCTGGGGACCAAAAGCAGCTCCGGGGTTGCCGATGGAACGTCGAAACCTCGGTCACGTGTCCCGTGAGTGCTTCTGGTCGCGACAACAGCCGGTCCGTGAGCGCTCGGGCACGCAGAATGTGGGGTAGTATGCCGGTTCGGGGCACCGAAAATTACAGGGAGATCCTGCATTATCTGGAGGCCGAAACGGCGCGCGGCATGTTCGGAATGGGGGCGAACAAGTCGAGCCATTCCGGGCTGCGCAAGCGCATCTATTCAAGCGGTGATACAATTGCGGACATGGATGGCCAGAAGCGTGCTGTCCTTCTGGTGGTTTCCGGCTGGGTTTCCAACGGCAAGGAACTTGAGGACGGCTCTCGCACGGTGGTCGACTTCTCCCTGACGGGCGATGTGATCACAGTCGGAACTACCGAGTGGGCGCGAGAGGAAGTGAGGGCTCTCACCGCGGTCACGCTCTTCGAATTTCCCGGCGCGATCTACGAAAACCTCTCGACCTATCCACGCCATGTGCGCGAGTTTATCCTCAAGGGAATGGCGCGGCGCTATGCACGTGCGGCAGAGCATTTTGTGAACATCAGCCGGCGAGGCGCGTTTGAACGTGTGGCGCATCTCCTGCTTGAGCTTTCATTTCGCGTCGGCGTTTATGAGGGTCAGGGAGCAAGCTCCTTTGCCTGCCCCCTGACACAGGTGGACCTGGGTGACGCGCTCGGCCTTTCGGTGGTGCACGTCAATCGGGTTTTGAGGAAACTGCGCGAAAGCGGGTATGTGTCCTTCCGCAGCGGTGTGGTGACGTTTCAAAACCGAGCCGGGTTAATCGACGCTACAGGCTTCGAAGGGTCTTACCTCGCGATTGCCGATCCGCTCACATCCTGAGAGTTATTCGTCCGTTTTAGTATATCCTATTATATCGACTTTCCAGAAATGCCTGTGATTACACCCGCTGGGTGCTTGTCAGGCCAGCAGTCCCTTCTGATAGACTATCGAAAGCCTGAGAAAACGCCGCGTCGGTGGTGTCAAAATCCCATTTTGAGAGAATTAGGGGCGTTCTTCCATCAGAAAGGTCGAGTTTTTCAATTTTTTCTGGTGATCAGAATGGATTACAACCTTAATGAAGTATTTTACAGTTATAATCATATTGAATGATTCTCGCATAAAATTGATCCATGTTAATGCAAAATCTCCCCAGTCGTGGGGATAATATATTTCCAAGTGATAATCCTGTTGAGGGCCTCTGAGAGGGGGTCGCACCGCCGTTAGACTTTTCGGTGGAGGGTGGGGCGTGCGATAAAAAAAAGAATGCGCTTCTCCAATATCACTCGGGTTTGTCTTGGGTGAGTGTTGGGGAGCATTGGTCATGGAACATGCAAAGATAGGGCAGAGCAGCAGCAATAATCTACATGGACTCATGAAAGCATCGGGCAGCGCCCTGGCGGCGACCGCCTCGGAAGAATGGGACGAAGCACGGGACGAGACCGATCGGGAACTCGTCCTTTTGATTGACCCCAGAGTGCTGGATCGGGAATGTCTGGCCCGCAGTCTGGAAACGCAGAACCCTTCTCTCGACATCTTCGCTGTCGGGACTTCGGACGAATGGCACAGGATTGCCGAGGGACGACAGCCCGAGGCTGTGCTTCTGATTGTCGGCAGCCGCAAAATTACCGAGCAGGGTATCTGCAACGAGATTCACGACCTCGCTGAAGAATTCGAGAATCAGCCGGTCATCGTCATTGCGGACACGGACGATCTGGGGCAGATCCTCAAGGCTCTGGAAGCAGGGGCTAAGGGGTACATACCCAGCAATGTTGGCGTCGACGTCGCAGCCGAGGCTATTCTTTTGGCGCGGGCAGGCGGGGTTTTCGTTCCCGCCAGCGGTGTTCTGGCCATGCGCGATGTCATCAATTCGAACAGCAGCCGGGTCGTCGGACTGGGAAATCTGTTCACCGCTCGCGAGGCCGAGGTCGCCGAGGCGCTCCGGCGCGGCAAGGCAAACAAGATCATCGCCTATGAACTTCAGCTTTGCGAAAGCACGGTGAAAGTGCACATTCGCAACATCATGAAAAAGTTGAATGCGACCAACAGAACCGAGGTCGCCTACAAAATTCGCGAAATGCAATCCTGACGGTCAGGAAGCCCGACCATTAGGGGTTAGCAAAACACTCAGGCCAGCAAACGTTTTGGGTCGGTCGAAAGAGCGGCCCCTTTTATTTGCCCGTCAGTCTTCGAGGTTTACGTATGTCTCAGGCGTGAAGCGCGGTGTGCAAACGCAATAGAATTCCAGATCCTCCACCCCGGTGTTGACAATGCGCTGCGCCGCGCCAGCCGGAATGATTGCCTGGTCTCCAACGGACAGGGCCTGCCGCTGCCCGTCGATCTCCACGACACCTTCGCCCCTTCGCACGACATAGCGCTCGCAGATGCCTGTCAAACTGTGCAACTGGGTGGTCACACCAGGCTCGACGCGGGCGATCGCCAGCGAGGTTTCGGGC
Source organism: Nitratireductor kimnyeongensis (assembly GCF_019891395.1). Taxonomy (NCBI): domain Bacteria; kingdom Pseudomonadati; phylum Pseudomonadota; class Alphaproteobacteria; order Hyphomicrobiales; family Phyllobacteriaceae; genus Nitratireductor; species Nitratireductor kimnyeongensis. The sequence continues at coordinate 2,903,009 of NZ_CP078143.1, forward strand.
GAGGTGGTCGTGTTCATCAACTCGGTGATGAAGCACCGTTCCTCCGTCCAGAACTCCGCCTGACCGGTATTTTTCACAAACCATGAAGGAGCCATGACCAACCTCGTTCATTCAAACTTCCACAATGATCAGCCAGCTTGACAATTGTCAAAGGCCCGTCTGTGCGTCAGTATGCATTCAACTAGAGCATCGGACCGACAAGTGGCATTCGGTTTTCGGATTATTCCGATGCTCCAGCAAATATCCAGATCGTCCTTAGTGCGTCCGGACGGACGCACGGCGATCCAAAGACCAAACAGGGAGTTGTGGCATGAGGGGTTTGAAAAATTGGTTGGCGGTGGGGCTTTTGGCAACGACAGCATTTACCGTGCCTGCATCTGCGGCGGATAAATTCTTCGTCTACGTCTCTCCCGATCAGATCGGCGTCAACGCCTTCCTGAAACTCGGCCAGGCCGGCATTGAGGAGGCGGGCGAAAAATACGGTGCCGATGTCGAAACCTATGAAAGCCGCACAGCCGCAGACCGTCTTGAAAACGTCAACGCCGCCGTCAACGAGGGCGCTGACATCGTCGTGCTCCTGGGTTTTGAGTTTAACGACATCGTCAAGCAGGTCGCCCCAACCGCACCCGACACGCAGTTCCTGATCGTCGACCAGTGCATCGACGACCGGCCCGACAATGTGCATTGCGCGGTCTTCCGCGAATATGAGGCGAGTTATCTCGTGGGCGTTGCCGCCGGCATGCTGACCGAAAGCAACAAGGTGGGCGTTGTCGGTGCGCTCGATATCCCCTTCCTGCATCGCTACACGGATGCCTATGCCGATGGCGTCAAATCGGTGAATGCCGACGCCTCTGTCGACATTCGCTGGGTCGGCGGTGAAAATCCGTTTGCCGATCCGGTGCGCGCCAAGGAGCAGGCGGTGGCCATGAACGCTGCCGGTGCCGACCAGATTTTCACGGCCACATCGGGCGGTGATTTCGGCGTCTTCGAGGCGGCGAAGGAAAAGGATTTCGACGTCTATTCCGTCGATGTGAACCAGTGCCCCAATGCGCCCGGCCACGTAGTCGATGTCACGCTGAAGCGCGTCGACAACGCCATGGTTCAGGCCATCGGCGCGATCCTTGAAGGCGAGAAGAAGCTCACCATGGCGCTCGGCCTCAAGGAAGGCGGCGTATCGACCATCGCTCTCGAAGAAGACGAACTGGTTGAAAGCGGCTGTCTGATTGCCGATCATCCGGAGGTGGCGGCGAAATTGCGTGAGGTCGCAGGGCAGATCGAGGACGGCTCGCTAACACTCGAAGACCCGATGTTCGCCAAATAAGCGCGCCAGAGCAGCACGCATCATGCGCATCGACCTGCAGGACGTCACCGTCCGCTTTGGCCCTGTCACGGCCGTGGACAATGTTTCGCTCGGCATCAAGCCGGGCGAAATCCACGCGCTTCTAGGCGAAAACGGCGCTGGCAAATCCACCCTGATGAACGCTCTTTTTGGGCTGGTTACGCCGAAAAGCGGCACGATCAGTCTCGACGGCAGGGAGCGTCGCTGGGGCTCGCCGCAAGATGCCATCGCCCATGGGCTCGGCATGGTGCATCAGCACTTCATGCTGCAGGAAGAGATGACGGTGCTCGAAAACATCGTGCTCTGCGCAGAGCCGATCGGTCGCTTCGGCTTTGTCGATTTCGCCCGCGCTCGTTCACGGCTCGATGAAATCACCAAAGCCCATGGTGTCGTCATCGATCTCGACCAGCGCGTCGGCGGCCTTTCCGTTGGTGAGCGGCAGGCGGTGGAGATCCTCAAAGTGCTCTACCGCGAGGCCGAGGTGCTGATCCTAGACGAGCCGACTGCCGTGCTTACCCCGCAGGAGAAGGACCGGCTTTTCGCAACGCTCAAGAGCTTCCGTGAGGCGGGCAAGGCGATTGTCTTGATCACACACAAGCTCGATGAGGTGATGGAAATCGCCGACCGGGTAAGCGTGATGCGGGCGGGGCGTCTCGTCGCCTCCTCACCACTTGCCGAAACCTCGAAGGACGAGATCGCCCGCGGCATTGTCGGTGGCGATCTGCCGGCGGCCAGAACCCGCAAGGCGCATTCGCCCGGGGAAACGGTGCTTGCAGTCGAAGCCCTCACCGTCGCGCGGCGGGGCCGTGACGTCGGGCCCGTTTCCTTCGATCTGCGGGCAGGCGAGATCGTTGGCATTGCTGGCGTCAGCGGCAATGGTCAGGCAGAACTCATCCGCGCACTGACAGGACTCGAGCAAGCGCGCTCCGGTTCCATCATCCTGTGCGGCAATGAGATTCAAAAGCTGGATGTGGAGGCGCGCCGCCAGGGCGGCATGAGCTACATCCCCGAAGACCGGCAGCGCATGGGGCTCGCCCTTGGCGCCTCCGTCAGCGAAAACGCCAATGCGGGCCGCGACGATGCGGGCGCTTTCACCGCCGGCCCGTTCCTGAAACACGGGGCCATGGCGCAGTATGCGCGCTCCCTGATCGAGCGTTATCGCATTCGCGTGGCCGGTCCGCGCGCTTCCGCTTCCACCATGTCGGGCGGCAACAAGCAGAAGCTTGTGGTCGGGCGCGAACTCTCGCGCAACACGCCGCTGGTGATCGCCGAAAACCCCACATGGGGCGTCGATATCGGTGCGATTGATTTCATCCATGGCGAGTTGATGCGCATGCGCGATGCGGGCCACGCCATTCTTCTGGTCTCCACCGAGCTTGACGAGGTGATCGCATTGTCCGACCGCATTCTGGTCATGTATGACGGCGCCATCGCCGGTGAGGTCGATGGCGGCGAGGCGAGCCGCGATCGGGTCGGCGCTTTGATGACCTCTCGTGCCGCCGATGCGCTGGGCGCGGCTTTGCCGGGAGCTGCTGCATGATGGCTTTCGATACCGGCAAGGCCACCCGCAGCGCGCTGCCATGGGTCTTCACCTTTCTGTGGATCGCCGCGATCATTCTGGCGCTGCTGCTCTTTGTCGGCGCACCGGTGGGCGAGGCGCTTTCCGGCTTCTGGAACGGCGCTTTCGGCGGGCGCAGAAACGCCTATCTGATGGCGACCCTCAGCCGGTCGGCGTTGATCGTCGGCATGGCGCTTTCGGTCATGCTGAGCTTTCGGGCAGGGCTGTTCAACATTGGCGGCGAGGGGCAGCTTGTCGCCGGCGGGCTGGTGGCAGCGCTGGTTGCCGTGCTCATGCCGGGGCCGCCGCTCGTTGTGCTCGTTGTCGCGATCCTCGCTGCCATGCTGGCCGGTGCCTTATGGGCGCTGCTTGCCGGTGTGCTTCAGCTTTTCATGGGTGTTCCGCTCCTTGTCGGTTCGCTCCTCCTCAATTATCCCATCCGCTACATTGCCTCTTATCTGGTGGCGCATCCCTATCGCGACGTGCAGTCGGGCATGGTGCAGTCCCATCTCGTGCCGCAGGAAACCTGGTTTGCCTATTTCCCGGGAACCCGGCTCGATATCGGCATTCTCTTCACCGCCGTGGCGGCAGCCTTCGCGCTGATCTACAGCTACTGGACCGTCCACGGTTATCACACGCGTCTCAACGGGCTTTCGCCCGATTTCGCCCGCACGGTGGGCCTTCCGGTGCGCAGGCTCACGCTTCAGACGCTGGCGCTCAGCGGTGCGATTGCCGGCATGGTCGGCGCAATCGCCGTGTTCGGCATTCACCACCGCTATATCGACGGCATGCTGGTGCAGCCGCTCTATGCGTGGACCGGCATTATCGCGGTGCTTCTGGTGGGCATGGTGCCCTGGGCGGTGCCGATTTCCGGCTTCTTTTTCGCCGCCGTTCAGACGGGGGCTGCCGGAATGGAGCGCGCGGCCGGCGTTCCCAAGGAGATTGCGCTGGTCGTTCAGGCGGTCATCATCCTCTTTGTCGCAAGCCGCGTCTCCGGCGCGCTGACCACTTCGCGGGGCGATGGAGACGGCCATGTTTGAGCTGATCGCCGATCCCTCCTTCGCCGCCTCCATCCCGCGCTTTGTCACGCCCATACTTCTGGCCGCCCTTGGCGGGGCGCTGTGCGAGCGGGCCGGTGTCTTCAACATCGCATTGGAAGGCTTTCTGCTCGTGGGCGCTTTCGCGGCGGTGCTGGGGGCTTATTTCTCCGGCACGCCCTATATCGGCGCGCTCACCGCCATGGTGGCCGGCATGGCGCTTGGTGTTGTTTTCGCCGAGTTCAATGTGCGGCGCGGCGGCGATTCCATTGTCGTTTCCATCGCCATAAACCTTCTTGCCGCCGGCCTCACCACCTTCTTCCTGCGCGCTATTTTTGATGTCACGGGCGCTTTCAGCGATCCGGCGATTGCCGGGTTCGCACCCATCCGCCTGCCTTTCATCGAAGACGTGCCGCTTCTCGGCCCGATCCTGAGCGGCCAGGCGCTGCCCTTCTATCTGGCGCTTCTCAGCGTTCCGTTCCTGCATGTGTTTCTCGCCCGCCACCGCCTTGGCCTGCGCATTCGCGCGGCGGGGGAAAACCCTCAGGCGCTTCGGGCTGGCGGTGTCAGTCCAAAACGTGTCCAGCTTCTGGCGCTCATTGCATGCGGCGCGCTCTGCGGTCTGGGCGGAGCGCAGCTTTCCATCGCCAATGTCAATCTCTTCGTTGAAAACATGAGCGCCGGGCGCGGCTGGATCGCCGTTGTCGCCGTGCTCTTGACCCGTGGCCGCCCGTGGCCGCTCTTCTTCATCGCGCTTCTGTTCGGTGCCGTCGACAGCCTGTCCTTCCGCGTGCAGGGTCTTGGGCTTGCCCAGCAGTTCACCGACATGATGCCGTATCTGGCGACTCTTATCGTGCTGGTTGCCCTGTCATGGTGGCGGGCAAGACGCGCAAAAGGAGATGCTTCATGACCGTCGATCTGGTTGTCAAAAACGCCATTGTCGTGGCCTGCGACGAAGCGCAGACCGTGATCCGGGATGGCGGCGTTGCGGTCTCAAATGGCCGCATCACGCAGATTGACGAGAGCGCAGCACTTGAACAGGCCGCGCAAAAGGCCCGCGTGGTGATCGACGGCAGCGGTCACATCCTGATGCCGGGGCTGATCAACAGCCATTGCCATGCCGCTGACAGCCTGTTTCGCGGTCTGGTGGAGGATCTGCCGCTGGAGCCGTGGCTGCAGAAGGTGTGGACCGCCGAAGGCGCGATCCTCAACCCGCAGACTTCCCATCTCGGCAGCCTTCTGGGGTTTTCCGAACTGCTCCTCTCCGGTGTCACCAGCACGATGGACATGTTCTGGTATCCGGTGGAAACGGTGCGCGCCGCGCGCGAAGTGGGCATGCGGGTGTCGACAGGGGGCATCTTCTTCGATGGGCCGGGAGTGGACGGCGCAACACTCGATGACCGCGTTGCCAGCGCCGAGGCCTTCTTTGAAGCGTTTTCAGGGGCAGACGATGTCTTCCCGGCAACCATGCCACACGGGGCCTATACGGTGGGCCCGGAAAACCTGAAGACGGCAAAGGACATCACAAACAAACATGGTGGGCTCTTCAGCACGCATGCGGCGGAAACCAAGGCCGAACAGGCCGATGTCGAAGGCCGCTATGGCAGCTCTGTCATCCGCCATCTTGATCATCTGGATCTTCTGGACGAGCGCACGACGCTCGCCCATTGCGTCCATCTGGACGATGAGGAAATCGCCATTCTGGCGCGGACGGGCACGACTGTCTCGCACAATCCCATGTCCAACCTGAAGCTTGCCTCCGGCATTGCCCGTATACCCGACATGCTGGCAGCCGGTGTCCATGTTGCGCTTGGCACTGATGGCGCGATCAGCGGCAATGACCTCAACATGTGGATGGCGCTGCGGCTGGCGGCGACATTGCACAAGGGGGCGAGCCAGCGGGCAGATGCGGTCTCCACCCATCAGGCGCTGGCCATGGCGACACGCTCAGGTGCGCGGGCGCTGGGTACTGCCGATAAGCTGGGCAGTCTCGAAAGAGGCAAGCTCGCCGACATGATCTTGATCGACGTGAAGCGCCCGCATGCGGTGCCGATGTTCGATCCCGTCACCCATCTCGTCTATTCCACCGCCAAATCCGATGTGCGCCATGTGTTCGTCGGCGGCGAGCAGGTGGTGCGCGATGGCGTGCTCACTCGCCACTCGATCGACGACACGATGGACGCGGTGGAAGAGCTCGCGCCGCGCATCGCAGCAACCGTGGCCTGACAGTAAAACCCAGGGAGAATGAAATGAGCGAAAGCCCACTCGCGCGCCTTGAGCGCGCCCATGCATCCATCGCCAACAGGGCAGGGGCGCCTGCACCCATCGCCATCATGCTGGGTTCGGGGCTCGGCCAGCTCGCCGACCGGGTGGAGGATGCAGTCACGATCCCTTACGGAGAGGTCGAGGGCTTTCCGGTCTCCACCGCACCCGGCCACAAGGGCGCTTTCGTGATGGGCAATCTGGAAGGCCAGCGCGTGATCATGATGCAGGGTCGGCTGCATCTTTATGAAGGTTGGTCGCCGCGCGACATCGCGCTTGCCGTCTATCTGCTCAAGCGGCTCGGTGCCGAAACCCTGATTGTTACCAATGCCGCGGGTTCGCTCAATCCCGACTATGAGCCCGGAGACGTGATGCTCATCGAGGATCACATGAATCTCACGGGGCTGAACCCGCTGGTGGGTCCCAATGACGATGAGATCGGCCTGCGCTTTCCCGACATGTCGCGCGCCTATGATCCCGACCTCCTCGCTATGGCGAAGAAGGCGGCGGATGCGGCCGGCATTGCCGTGCGACAGGGCATCTATGCGGGCGTTCTGGGACCGTCCCTCGAAACCTCGGCGGAGCGTCGCTATTACCGCGCTTCCGGTTCGGATGCCGTCGGCATGTCGACAGTCACCGAAGTGATTGCCGCCGGCCACGCATCGCTGCCCGTCATCGGGCTTTCGGCCATCACCAATAAGGCGACCGGCGGGCCGGACCAGCAGCCCGACACGATCGAAGAGGTGTTTGCCAATGCCGAGATTGCCGGGCGCAAAATCGAGGCGATCCTCGCCGAGCTTCTGCCCAATTTGAAAGGAGCCTGAACATGGCTGTAACCATCCCACCCGTCGCATCCCTACTTGATCTCACCGGTCGCACAATCATCGTCACCGGCGCGAGCGGCGGCGTTGGCGGCGGCATCGCACGGCGGCTGCACGAGGCCGGCGCAAATGTGGTGTGCCATTACAATGGCAACAAAGGCGCCGCCGAGGCGCTTGCCGGCGAACTGGGCGCGCGGGGTTTTGCTGCCGGCGGTGACCTTTCGAAGGAATCCGAAGCGGCCTCTCTCATGAAAGCGGCGCTTGAAAAATTCGGTTCTGTTCACGGCGTGGTCAACAATGCCGGCTTCCAGCCCGTCGAGGCGCTCAGGCAGATCGACGAGGCCGGCTGGGCGCAGATGATGGCGATCAACACCGGCGCTCCGTTTCTTTTGACGCGCGTTTTTGCCGACCATGTGGAGACGCGCGGTGGCGGTGGCGCAGTCGTCAACATTGCTTCCATCGAAGGGCATCAGCCGGCCCCCGGCCATGCCCATTACGCCGCCTCCAAGGCCGCGCTCTTGATGTTCACCAAGGCAGCGGCGCTGGAGCTTGGCGGGCTTGGCATTCGCGTCAATTCCGTCTCGCCCGGGCTGATCCACCGCGACGGCATCGAAGAAGGATGGCCCGAAGGGGTTAACCGCTGGAAGGAGGCGGCACCGCTTGGCCGGCTCGGCCAGCCGGAGGATATCGGTGACGCCGCGCTCTTCCTTCTCTCGGAAGCTTCGCGCTGGGTGAGCGGGACGAACATCACGGTCGATGGCGGCGTCAGCGCCCGGTCGACCTGGTAAAAGCAAACTGAAACAGACAATTACAACAAGAAGCGGACTCAGCCTGTGAGGCGGATTCCGATGATTTATAGGGGCTTGAAATGAAGGCACTTGAAGGCAAGGTCATCGCGGTGACCGGGGCAGCCGGCGGCATTGGACGGGGCATCGCTCAGGCGATCATCGAGGCGGGCGGGCGCGTCGCGTTGCTCGATTTGCCGGGGCCGAAACTCGAAGCGGCGGCAAAGGACCTCGGCGGCGAGCCGAATGTCATGGCGGCTGCAAGCGACGTGACCGACAGCGCCAGCATGGAGGCCGCGTTCAACGAGGTGGTCGCCCGCATGGGCAAGCTCGACGGGCTCGTCAACAATGCCGGTGTGGTGCGGCTCGGACCCGCTGACAAGCTCACCGGAGACGACGTCGATCTCGAAATGGCGGTCAATGTGAAAGGCGTTCTGCTTGCCTCGCAGGCTGCGGCGCGTCAGATGGAAAAGGGTGGTGCCATCGTCAACATCGCCTCGAACGCCGGCAAGGTCGGCTATCCCAACATGGCCGGCTACAACGCCTCCAAGGCAGCGGTGATCAACCTGACCCGTTCGCTCTCGCTCGAATGGGCAGCGCGCGGCATCAACGTCAATGCCGTGTGCCCGGGCGGTGTGGCAACCGACATGCTTAAAACGGTGGCGGACTTCATCGTCGGTGGCGATGCGGCGAAGTCGGAAGAGATGATGAAACAGATGGTTCCCGCACAGCTTGGCCGTCACATCCAGCCGGTCGAGGTGGGACGTGTGATTGTCTTCCTGTTGTCGGACGCGGCAACGATTATCCGCGGACAGTCCATCACGATCGATGGTGGCGACACGCCTTATTGACGTGAAAAACCGCCGCTTCGGTTGAGGCCGAAGCGGCGGTTTTCGGTTTTCCGGAAAACGCCTGAAAATTCTCGAAAATGATTCAGAATCAGGTGATTTTCCCAAATTTCTGAATCGTTTTCTGAAATTCACGCAGCGTTCGATTTCGCCCGGTCGGGGAAGAGTTTGGCGAGCCCTTCGGGTGATGCGTCGGCGATGCCGCGCTCGGTGATGAGACCGGTGACAAGGCGAGCCGGCGTCACGTCGAAGGCGGGATTTCCGGCAGGCGATGCCTCGGGTGAAATTCGCACCTGCCGAACCTTGCCGTCTTCATCCTTGCCCCAGACGAGAGAGACCTCGTCGCCCGAACGTTCCTCGATGGGAATCTCCTTCACGCCGTCATGCACCGTCCAGTCGATGGTGGGTGATGGGAGCGCGACATAGAAGGGGACGTTGTTGTCCTTTGCTGCAAGCGCCTTCAGATAGGTACCGATCTTGTTGCACACATCGCCATCGGCAGTGGTGCGGTCGGTGCCGACGATGACCATGTCGACCATGCCGTGCTGCATCAGGTGCCCGCCGGCATTGTCGACCACCAGCGTGTGGGGAACGCCGTGCCCGGCCATCTCCCAGGCGGTGAGCTGCGCGCCCTGATTGCGCGGGCGGGTTTCATCCACATAGACATGAACGGCAATGCCTTCTTCCACCGCGTGGTAGATGGGCGAGGTGGCGGTGCCGAAATCGACGGTGGCCAGCCAGCCGGCATTGCAGTGGGTGAGAATGTTGACCGGTTCGCCGGGTTTCTTGCGGGCGGCGATCTCGCGAATGATTTCCAGCCCGTTCCGGCCGATGCTGCGGTTCAATTCCACATCCTCGTCGGCGATCTCGGCGGCGCGCTTGTAGGCCGCCGCGGCGCGGTCGGCCTCGGGAATGTCGCGCAGGAGGCCGCGCATTTCATCCAGCGCCCAGCGCAGATTGATCGCGGTCGGGCGCGTCTCGTGGAGCTGTTCCCACACCGCATCGAGTGCGGCATCGGAAGCATCCTCGCGCATGCGCATGGCGACGCCATAGGCGGCGGTGACGCCGATCAGCGGCGCGCCGCGCACCCACATGTCGCGGATGGCGGTGGCGATGCCTTCGACGGTCTTCACGTTTTCGATGCGCAGCTCATGCGGGAGCCAGCGCTGGTCGATGAGGTCGACAGACCAGCCATCCTCGTTCACCCAGATGGTGCGGTAGTGCTTGTCTCCAACCTTCATGACAGTTTCCCCTGGTCGAGTGCTTCGGCCAGCCGATCGAGCTCGGCCAGTGATTGAATGGTGTTGCGATTGACGACGATATGGCGACCGAATTTCAGAGCCGGTGCCTCGCAGGAGGCACGAAGCTTCTCATCGGCGATGTCCTCGAAGTCGGCATTGTGGGCAAGGCCCAGAATGCGGCGGTGCATCTCGATGCCGGCGAAGCCCAGCATGTCGGTCCACAGATCGTGGATCACGTGGTTGAGCGCCTGCTCCGAACCCAGCGCATCGTTCTGTTCTTCAAAAAGCGATGCCTGGTAGAACATGCCGCTGCGCTCTGTGCGCCACAGATGGGCGAACTCGTCGCGGAAGGTGGTCCAGGTCTCGGAGATAACGCCCAGAAGATAGGCGCGCATGGAGGCACGGCTGCCCTTTTCCTCATGCCCGCGCTGGGAAAAATAGGCCATCCAGTAGTTGGCAAGCAACATGCCGACATCGAAGGCCATGGGGCCGTAGAAGGCGAATTCCGGATCGATGACGCGGGTGTCGTCCTTCGTCACCATGACGGAGCCCGAATGCAGGTCGCCATGCACCATGGTCTCGGCTCTTGAAGCAAAGAGGTGCTTCATGCGTTGTGCGGCGACTTTCAGATCGCGGTCTGAACGCAGTTCCTTCACCAGTGTGTCGAGACCGGGCGTGTGCCGGTTCATCGGCGCTTCGAAATAAGGGTCGGTGAAGACGAGGCTCTCGGTGATGTCGCAAAGGTCGACATTGTCTGCGAAGAGCGCGAGATCGGCCTTGCGGTCTGCTGCCTTCATGGAAAGGTCGGACCCGCGGAACAGGGTGCGGGCCATGAAGAGGCCGAGGTCTCTGCCGATCTTCGGCAGCTCTTGCCCTTCGATGAGAGCGCGGCGCAGGATGATGTGCGGCGACAGGAACTCCATGGCGATGAGGGCCTGTGTCTCATCGAAATAGTAGACCGCAGGAACCGTCCCTGGCGCTCGCTGCTCCTGACGTGTCAGCGCGTGATATTCGAAGAAAGAACGTTTGAGGGGCAGGGGCCAGCTGTCGCCGACGAGCCGCACATAGGGCAATGCCTGCTTGATGATGAGCGTTTGCGCCTCACCTTCCACGATGAAGACGAGATTGAGATTGCCGTCGCCCACTTCGCGGACCTTCCATGCGGCGGGCGCGCCGCCAAGACGATCCGCAATCTCGGGAATGTTGCCGAGGCGATCCGGCAGGGTTTCCACCGTCAGAGCCTCAAAGGCGTTTTCTTTCATCTCTTCTGTCTCCTCCCATTCTCGCCTGAGCAAGAGGCGTATGGTTCGCGTCCTATTTTTACCCCGTGTTTCCGCACAAATTTTCCGTTTCGAAGGAAGAAGAAGCACGAGGCCAGCCTGTTCATCCCACACCCCGATCCTGCAGAAAGGGCGCGCGTGAATAGCACAGGCCGAGAGCGGGTACACCACACTTTCCTGCCGTCAATTCGGCAACACGCTACCAAGGCTCTGTCATTTGTCAATCGTGTTGACAAATGCTTGTTACCTGATAGCGTCATATTGGGAGGAGATTATGGGCGACACTGCCATTTTTCGGATAGCCGGACTGACCAAGGCCTTTGGGCCGAATGCCGTTCTGCGCGGTGTGGGGCTCGAACTGCGCGCTGGCGAAGTCACGGTTCTGATGGGCGCCAATGGCGCCGGCAAGTCGACGCTCGTCAAGATCATGAGCGGCGTTCACCGCGCCGACCGTGGTGTGATGATGCTGGGCGACACGCCCTTCTCCCCCACCACCCCCGCCGAGGCGATGCGCGCCGGCGTGGTGACGGTGCACCAGAACATCAATGATGGCGTCGTTGGCGCGCTCGACGTGGCGAGCAATCTCGTGCTCGACCGGCTGAATGGTGCGGGCAGCGGGTTTTTCTTCAATCCGCGCAAAGTGCGGCGTGAGGCGCGCGACGTGGCCGAGCGCATGGGGCTGGGGATCGATCTTGGCGCGGAAGTGACCGACCTTTCGCTGGCCGACCGGCAGATGGTGGCGATTGCGCGCGCCATGTCGCATGAGCCGCAGGTGATGATCCTCGATGAACCAACCTCGTCGCTCTCGAGCAATGAGGCCGAACGGCTTTTCGCGCTGATCGACCGGCTGAAGGCGCGTGGGGTTGCCATTCTCTATATTTCGCACCGCATGTCGGATATTCGCCGTCTTGCCGACAGGATCGTGAGCCTGCGCGACGGGGCGATTGTCGGCCAGTTCGAAGACATGCCGCTCGACTACGAAGGCGCGGTCAATGCCATGCTGGGGCAGAATCTCGGTCGCCACAGCATTGATGTGCGTGCGGCGGGGACGCCGGTCTTTTCGGCGCGTGATCTGAGGATCGCGCAGGGTGCAAAGCCGATCTCGCTTGATCTGGGGGCGGGCGAAATCGTGGCCGTGACGGGCCTTGTGGGGGTGGGCAAAACGCAGCTCGCAGAGACCCTTTTTGGCATTCACGCGCCGCTTTCGGGAACGATGGAGCTGGATGGCAGGCCCTATGCGCCAAAGACACCGGCGAGCGCGATCCGGGATGGTGTTTTCCTCGTTGCCAAGGACCGCGCCTCCACGGGCATTGTGCCGGAATTCAACATTTATGAGAATATGAGCCTGCCCTTTCTGCCACGCTTCGCCAATGCGAGCGTGATGCGGCGGCGGGCCGAGCGCCAGACGGCGCGGGACCAGATTGCCGATCTGAAGATCGTGTGCCGCTCCGAGCGCGACGATCTGGCAACGCTTTCGGGCGGCAACCAGCAAAAGGTGACGGTAGCGCGCTGGCTGACGCAGACATCGCGGCTGCTGATCCTCGACGAACCGTTTCAGGGCGTGGACATTGCAGCCCGCCACGACATTGCGGCCAAGCTGCGCGAAAGCGCTGGCGACCGCGCGACACTGATTTTTCTGACCGAACTGGACGAGGCGCTGGAAACGGCAGACCGTATTCTCGTCATGTCGGAAAACACCATTGTGGGCGAACATCGCAATGCCGATGTGGACATGGACCGGCTTCTGGCGGAAGTTGCCGGACAGCGTTTGGAAGTGACAGGGAGCTGAGTGAGCATGGACAGCCAGACGGCACAGGAGAGCGCAGTGGAAGCCAAAGCAGATGCGCGCCCAAAAGACGGGCTTTCAATGCGCGAGCTGGCCATCCGCTATGGCTTTCTGAGCCTGCTCGTTGGGCTGATCATCTTTTTCTCGCTGGCCACGCGCGGCTTCACCTCGCCGCAGGCGGCAGTCTTTATCCTGCAATCCGTTTCGATCACCGGCATTCTGGCGCTTGGCGTGACGGCGACGCTGGTGGTGGGTGGTTTCGACCTTTCCATTGGCTCCATCGCCACAAGTTCCATGATGGCGGCGGCCTATGTGATGGTGGTGCTGGAGCAGAACGCGCTCGTTGCCGTTCTGGTGTGTCTTGCCATTGGCGCGCTGGTCGGGCTGATCAACGGTTTGATCATCTGCTACATGCGCGTGCCTGATCTTCTGGCAACGCTCGGCATGATGTTCCTTTTGATCGGCTTGCAGCGCATTCCGACCGAAGGGCGCTCCATCGCCACCGGCATGACGCTGCCTGACGGCTCGACCGCCGAAGGCACGTTCAGCCAGGCCTTTCTGGCGCTCGGGCGTCATCGGTTCGACCTCTTCATCGAAAATCTTGTGCCGGCCTCGGTGGTGGTGCTGATCGTGCTTGCGATCCTGATCTGGTTCTTCCTCGAATACACGCGGTTTGGCCGCATGATGTATGCGGTGGGCTCCAATGCGCGGGCTGCGGAATTTGCCGGTGCGCCGGTCAAGGCCTATCGCATCTGGGCCTATGTGATCTCGGGCGTGTTTGCCTCCATCGGCGGCATTCTTCTGGCGGCGCGCCTTGGGCGTGGCGACATCGCCTCGGGAAACAATCTGCTTCTGGATGCGGTGGCGGCGGCACTCATCGGGTTTGCGGTGCTGGGCGCTGCCAAGCCGAACGCATTCGGCACGGCGATCGGGGCGCTGTTCGTCGGTGTGCTCCTGCAGGGGCTGACCATGATGAACGTGCCTTATTACACGCAGGATTTCGTCAAGGGGGCGGTGCTTGTCATCGCGCTGATCTTTACCTTTGCGCTTCTGGGGAGGAACGCCCGATAGCGCGCAACAAGAGCAACAGGCAGTGGAGGAGAAGAACATGAATATTTCACGCAGACTTCTGGGCAAGATGGCCGCGGCACTCGCCGGCGCCACCATGCTCCTGCCGGCAGGAGCCGGCGCACAGGACAAGCCCGCGCCGTTCGACAATCCCGGCGACGTGGAAATCGCGCTGGTACGCTATCTTTCAACCGGCGACTTTTTCCAAGCCTATCTTTCGGGCGTGGAAAAGCAGGCCGACGCGCTGGGCGTGAACCTGCGCGTGCTCGATAGCCGCCAGGACGCAGCCCTTCAGGCCGACATGGTGGACCAGGCGATTGCGCTTGGCGTCGATGGCATCATCATCCAGCATGGTCTGACCGAATCCATGAAGGAAGCGGCCCAGCGCGCCGTCGATGCGGGCATCAAGGTCGTGGCTTTCGACGTGAATGTCGAAAACGATGCGATCCCGCAGATCGAGCAGTCCGACCGGGATCTGGCGCGGCTGGCGCTGGAACAGGCGATCAAGGACAATGGCGAAGAGTGGAAGGCCGGCTATGTCTATGTGGCCGGCATTGCGCCGCTCGACCGCCGCGACGAAACCTGGCGCGAATTCAAGGAAAAATATCCGGGCATCGAGGAAGCAGCCCAGTTCGGCACGCTCGACAATCCGATCGCCAACTCGGTGGCCAATCAGGCGCGCTCGGTGGTGACGGCAAACCCGGACATTCAGGTCATGTTTGCGCCCTATGACGAATTCGCCAAGGGCGTGAAAATCGCCGTGGACGAGGCCGGTCTTTCCGAGAGCATCAAGATCTATTCGGCTGACGTTTCGACGGCTGACATTTCGGCCATGCGCGAGCCCGGCAGCGCCTGGGTGGCGACGGCTGCCACCAACCCCGCCGTTGTGGGCGAGGTCTCGGTGCGCGCGCTTGCCATGCTTCTGGCCGGCGAGGAGCCGGGCAAGAGCGTCATCGTTCCGCCGACGCTGATCACCCAGCAGGCGCTGAACGATGGCGACATCAAGAACATGGACGACCTTTCGGCGAAGATGCCGCAATTTGCCCATGCCGATGTGGCGGTGCCGGACTGGATGCCGCTGCCTGAGCGCGACTGAGGCCGCAAGTGGGATTGGATCGAAGAGGGCGGCTTTCGGGCCGCCCTTTTTGTTTTGCCGTTCAGGCATGGATACCCGGCTCAGGGGCCGGGTATGACGAATTGGGGGTGGGGCGATGCAAATCTTCGGCGTTCTAGATTGACGCCACCGCTTCTGCCATTCGTCACCCTCGGGCTACGACCCGAGGGGCCATGCCAGGAGGGTCAATGCTTGTGTGTCAGTGCCATTATTGCAGGGCGGGATGACGGGCGCGAACCTGTGAGCGTTGGCGCTCGCCCCTCATCCGCCTGCCGGCACCTTCTCCCCGCTGGCGGGGAGAAGGGAAGCGCGGAGAGGGTGGTGGAGCTGTTTCAACGTTGCGAATGGAGGCGTGACAATCGAAGCTTCCCCTTCTCCCCGTTTAGGGGGAGAAGGTGCCGGCTAGGCGGATGAGGGGCCTGCCGGCTCTCTATATCAGCGCAGCGCTGCCGCGATGTTGCCGCCGTCGACGGTGGTGACGTCGGCGGTGGTGCGTTCGGCAAGGGCGTGGTTGAGGAAAGCCTGCGCCACGTCTTCGGCGCGGACCTCGAGGCCCAGAAGATTGCCGCCCATATAGTCCTTCTCCGAGACGCCGCGCGCGGTGGAGCGGTTGGCGATCATCTCGTTGGTCAACAGGCCCGAGCGGATGCGGTCGGCGTTGACGGCGTTGGAGCGCACGCCGATGGAGCCGTAATCGAGCGCATATTGGCGCGAGAGGAACAGCGTCGCCGCCTTGGGCAGGCCGTAGGCGCCGAAATTCGCCCCCGGATTGACCGCCTGCTTCGAGGCGTTGAAGAGAAGCACGCCGCCCGTGCCCTGCTGCTTGAACAGGCGCACCGCATTCTGCGCAACGCTCTGATGAGCAAAGAAATTGAGCTCGAAGCTCTTGCGCAGCGTGGCGTCTTCCAGATCGCCGATCTTGCCTTCCCAGGCGGCACCCGCATTGGAAACGACGATGTCGACGCCGCCGAACACATCGCGCGCCTTGTCGAAGGCGGCACGGACGGCTGCCGCGTCGGTCACGTCGGCACCGATGCCGATGGCGGCATTGCCGATTGATTTCGCGACCTCTTCGGCCTTGTCGGCATGCATGTCGACGACGACCACATGGGAGCCCTGCGATGCGAAAAGTTTTGCCGTGGCGGCACCGATGGCTCCAGCGCCGCCGGTGACCAGCGTGACCTGGCCGGACAGCGGCTTAGGCTTGTTGGAGGCGAGCTTGGCCTGTTCGAGCGACCAGTATTCAAGCTCGAAGAGGTCGGACAGCGCCAGCGGATGGAAGGAGCCGATGGCCTCGGCACCGGTGACCGCCTCCACCAGCATTTCGCCGACATCGGCGGCGATCTTCGCCTCCTTCATGCTGCGGCCATGGCCGATGAGGCCGAGACCGCGCACCAATGTCAGGCGCGGCATGGTGTCGAGCATGGTGCGCTCGACATCGTCGGCGGCGTTGTTGGTCTCGAAATAGTCCTTGTAGCGGGCCGAGAATTCAGCGACCTTTTCGCGGACGATCTTGCCATAGTCATCGAGCTTGCCGGCTTCCGGCGCGGGCAGAACCATGGGGCCGGTCTTGATGCGGATCGACAGGTCGGGCGTGGAGACGCCGCGTGTGGCGAGCTCTTCGGCCGTGTCGGCGTTCACATAATCGAGGATTTTCGGCGAGGTGCGGAAATCGCAGACCATGCGGCCATATTTGCCTTCGCCCTCGTCAATAGCGATCGCACCACGCAGATAGGGCATGATCTCGGACGGGGTGGCAAGCTCCTTGGGAAGCGCTACCGGCTTGAAGGGCGCCTTGCCGTTCTCAGCGACATAGTCTTCCGCCATGGTGACGAACTCGATCATGAGATCGTAGGCCGTCTTTGCGTCTTCGGCGAAGGTGAAGATGCCATGCTTGTCGAGGATCAGGCCTTCCACGGACGGGTTCTTGTCATAGATGTCGGCGGCTTCCTTGGCGAGGTCGAAGCCCGGCTTGATGTAGGGCACGAAGCCCAACCGGTCGCCAAAGACCTTC
The DNA here is from genome assembly GCF_019891395.1 of Nitratireductor kimnyeongensis. Lineage (NCBI taxonomy): Bacteria > Pseudomonadati > Pseudomonadota > Alphaproteobacteria > Hyphomicrobiales > Phyllobacteriaceae > Nitratireductor > Nitratireductor kimnyeongensis. Next base: position 2,920,162 of record NZ_CP078143.1, read on the forward strand.
TTGCAGAGCGCTTCGGAATCCTCCTGATCGACCAGTGCGAGAATGGCGGTCGAGTGGGTGTGATCGACGACTTTGTGCGGCAGGAAGGCGTGGAGCAGGGTCTCGATGGAAGGGTTCGGGGACCCCGGATCGATGAGATTGGCACGCTGCATGGCAACCATGTCCTCGTCGGCCAGCGCATCGAGCTTGCGGGCGGCCAGAAGCGCGTCCATCTTCACGGCAGGCAGGCCTTCGGGCTCGATCACGCCCATGTCCCAGCCGCTGCCCTTGACGCACAGGACATCATATTCGCGGCCCAGAATGTCGGTCGCCTTGCTCTTGAGCGAGGTGTTGCCGCCGCCATGCAGGACGAGGCGCGGCTCGCCGCCCAGAAGGCGGGTCGTGTAGACGCGCAGCGCCAGATCGCGGTCGATGCCCTTTGCGGCGTAATGCTCGACGAGCTTTTCGGCTTCGCTGTCTTTCCAGAGGTTCTGCATGTCGGTCCTGTAACTGTCTTGAAGGGTTGCGATTGCCGGCGAGGTTCAGGCCGGCGTCGGTTCACTGGCGGCATGGTGCTTCAAAAGCGCAGCCGCCATGGAGGAGGTGGTCACCAGATGGGTGAAGAAGCGCCCGGCGATGGCGGCCTTCAGAGGTTCGAGTTTCTCGTCCTCCTGCACCACCATCAGGCGCTTCGGGATGGCGCGGATGGCGTCGAAATCGGCCGAGATCATGCGCCGGTTGTAGTCGCAGTCGAGCAGTTTGCCGTCGGCGGTAATAATCTGGCCGGCGATGACGCCGGTGGCGCCCATGGTTTTCAGCTTTTCAAGCTCGTCGACGCTCAGGGCACCGCACTTGATGACGTGGCTGTCAGTGTCCAGCGCCCCGACAGTGAAAAGAGCCAGATCGCAGGCGCTGATGCCGTCAAGCTGCTCGCGGATGACAGGCTCTTCGCGCAGGGCGCGCGCCAGTTCCTCGGTGCTTAGAACAAGAGGGGCATAGAAATTCAGCCCCCTTGCATTGAGCCTGCGGGCAATCTCCATGGTGCACTGATCGGGACGATAGGCATAGGGCGAGCCGAGATTGCCGCACATTTCGACGACAGTGACACCCTCCCGGTCGGCGTAGCTCATGGCGTCGGCAATGTCGTAGACTGTGCGGCCCCACGCGACGCAGACCTGATTGCCGTTCTCGACCATTTCGAGAAAGACATTGGCGGCAAGCGTCGGGATTTCGGAGGCAGGCGAGGGGGAAAGGGAATCCTCGTCCACAAGCCACGCGGTCTCCAGCCCGAACGCATCTTCCATCTGGCGGGCAAGACGCTCGCCGCTGAAGAGATGGGTGGAGGTGGAGATGTTGACGATGCCGGCCTCGCGGGCCTTGCGCAGATAAAGCGCGACCGACGCGCGCGAAATGTTCAACCGCCGCGCCACCTCGTCCTGACGCAGGCCGTGGGTATAATATAGCCAGGCGGCCTTGTGTATGATCTGGTCTGCAGGACGATAAGCCATTCCGCGCCTCCTTTCGACATTATTCACGGCGATTGACAAAAGTCAATTCACCCATGGGCGAGGTGAGACGCGATGTGAATTCGGAGGCGTCCGCTCCTCCTTCGAATGGTCCCGGCTCCTTCTGGCGGCGCTTTGGGCGGCCGTGTTGGGAGGGCGCGGGCGTGGTTGGAAGGAGGGGAATAGCAAAAGGCCGAGATGCGGTATGCATCCCGGCCCTGAAGACGGCTTGCTCGCGGAACAATCCGCGGCAAGCGATCGTTTAATAGCCGCGTGGGCAGCGGGCCTCGTAACGGCGACCATATTCGTCGCGGTAGACGCAGCGGTTGCTGTTTTCCGAGGCGCGACCGACGAGGGCGCCAGCCACGGTGCCGATGGCACCGCCAATGATGGCGCCTTCGACCTTGTTGCCCGAAGCGAGTGCGCCGATGGCTGCGCCGCTGGCGCCACCAAATGCCGCGCCCTGTTCAGTTGGGGTGCAGGCAGCAACACCGAGAAGCAGCGCCGGCACGAGAAGCAGTGACTTTTTCATGTATCCTCTCCACATGGTTTTTCATCATAAGCCGCAGACATCGATTTGGTTCCGTCTGAAGCTATGCAGGTAAAGGTGTCCCTATAGCCGTATAACATGGACATAAAATCCGGCAAAAGTCCGGGACACAAGCGCAGTTTGTGTCGATTTCTCGCCTTGTTGTGTGAAAAAGCCCTTGGATTCGGTGATATTTCCAAGCCGCGAGGGCAAAATTGGGCGTTTTCTGGGCGGAAGCCTGGCAAGACAGGGTTCCTTCCGCCATCGATTTGCGTGAGTCTGGTCTCAATCCGCACGGACAAGGTCGCATACAGACCATGTGCGGTGATGTGTTTTGGTTCACGGTCCTGAGTGTGGAGGAATGTTCCGGGGACGGACGGCCATTCTGTCATTTGCTTCCAGCCTCGGACAGATATGGAGTGAGTCATGTCAAATGAAATCGTTGAGGAGGACCATGGGCTGGAACCCGGGCAGGACAATATTCGACTGCTTGGTCTCGACGTTCACAATCCCGTTTTCTTCGTTTCCGCCGTTCTCATCATCGCATTCGTCATCGTCGCCTTGATGTTTCAGGAAGCGTCGGGGAGTGCCCTTGGCGGACTGCGAGTATGGCTGACGTCGACCTTTGACTGGGTTTTCATGCTGTCGGCAAATCTGTTCGTTCTGTTTTGCATTGTTGTAGCGGTAACCCCGCTGGGCAAAGTCAGGCTGGGTGGCAAGGATGCCGTACCCGAATATTCCTATTCCGGCTGGTTCGCCATGCTTTTTGCGGCCGGCATGGGTATCGGCCTGATGTTCTTCGGCGTGCTCGAACCAATGTATCATTTCAACAACCCCCCGCTTGGTCTGGAGGCACCGTTGGCCGATGGCGAACTCGTGGCGGGCGCGGTGCCGGCAGCCCGTGAAATGGGCATGGCGGCAACCATTTTTCACTGGGGACTTCATCCCTGGGCGATTTATGCGGTTTTGGCGCTGTCGCTATCGCTTGCGGCCTACAACAAGGGATTGCCGCTTTCCATCCGCTCGGCATTCTACCCGATTCTGGGCGAGAGGGTGCGCGGCTGGCCCGGTCATCTGATCGATATCATGGCAGTGTTCGCAACGCTTTTCGGTCTGGCAACCTCGCTTGGCTTCGGCGCCTCGCAGGCGCTTGCTGGTTTGAACGAGCTCTACGGCGTTCCGAACACGGACACGATCAAGGTGTTGCTCATCATGGGGATCACCTGCATTGCGCTGGTCTCGGTCGTGGCGGGACTGGATGCGGGCGTCAAGCGCCTCTCCGAGGTCAACATGGTGCTCGCCATTCTTCTTCTTCTGTTTGTGATCATCTTCGGTCCCACGCTGGCGATCATCACTGGTTTCTTCTCCAACACATTGAACTATGTGAAGGAACTGCCGTCCCTTTCCAACTGGATCGGGCGGGAGGACACCGGCTTCATGCATGGCTGGACCACCTTTTACTGGGCCTGGTGGATTTCCTGGTCACCTTTTGTGGGCATGTTCATCGCCCGGGTTTCCAGGGGGCGGACGGTGCGTGAATTCATCACCTGCGTTCTGATCATTCCCACCCTTGTGTCGATCCTTTGGATGACCACCTTCGGCGGCACGGCAATGGAACAGTTTCTGGCCGAGGGATACACGGGCGTTCAGGAGACGGTGGTTGATTACGTGCCGGAGCTTTCGCTGTTTGCCATGCTGGCCGACCTGCCGCTCGCCGGCGTGAGCTCGCTCATTGGCATCATTCTGGTCATCGTTTTCTTCGTCACGTCGTCGGATTCCGGCTCGCTGGTGATCGACACGATCACGGCCGGCGGCAAGATCGATGCGCCGATAGCGCAGCGTGTCTTCTGGGCGATTTTCGAGGGGCTGGTCGCAATCGTTCTGTTGCTCGGCGGTGGGCTGGCGGCACTTCAGGCCGGGGCAATCGCGACAGGCTTCCCCTTTGCGATCCTGCTGACCGTCATGTTGTATAGCACCTTCAAGGCGTTGCGGCATGAAAGGGAAGTCGGGAACTGATCGGGCTCGAAAATGCGTTGAAGATGAGCCTCGGCTAGATAGGCCGAGGCTCTATACATCAGGTTCCATCCTGGGCCGGGCTATCGGTTTCGGAAATGGCAGCCAGGTAATCACGGTAGCTCAGGCATTCCACATCGTCCTTGACGCAAACCTCTCGCGCAAAGCGCTCGAGCGCGTTCCAATAGGCGCCATCGTTCATGAGGGTGAAATGGAAGCCGAGCTGGACCGGGGTGCGGCGTCCCTTGTATTCCCTGTTGAACGTCGCCAGAAAGGCATCATAGGCCCGTTGCTCAAACGCGGACGCTGCCTCCGGCTTCTCCTTGCCGCCGGAGTGGCGGACATAAAGATTGTAGTCCATGGCAATGACCTGCCTGTCGCGTGGACCTTCCGGTATCAGCGGGAGAGAAAAATGCGCGACGCCATTGCGGGTTCTGGGCAGAACGGGGCCGCGTGAAACGGCGCTCGCATCGTAGGCGAACCCCTTCTTTTCGAGCGTTTTGAACAGTCCCTTGCTTGTTGAAAGGTATGGCGCTCGGAATCCGCGTATTTCCTTGCGCGCGAAATCCTGCCAACCGTCGGGTTCACCCTTGATCCCGTTGAGCTTCCAGGCATCGGCGACAATGGTCGCGAATTGATCGAACTCCTGCGCCCAATCGCTCGTGCTCCAGCTTTTTCCGTCGAAATGACCGCAGCCATGGCTTGCCAGTTCGTGCCCCTCGGCACGGGCGGACCAGATCTGACCGAGCCGGCCTTCGACATCCTCGCGAGAATACCCGCTGCCGACATTCGAACGGCCGCGGGCCATGCCCGGCGCCTGATAGGCTTTGCGTGTTTCGGGAGACAGGAGATAAACGCAGGAAAGGAAATAGGTGAAATGTGCGCCTGTTTCTCTGCCAAGCGCGCGGCTGCGCTCCCACTGTTCCAGATGCAGGGCACCGTCAAAGGAGATGATCACGTATTGCGGCGTTGCCGTCTTTGTCGTGTTCCCGGCAAAACAGGAACCTGTCAACGCGAGTGCCGCAGCACCAGCGCAGAGAAATTTGAGCATGATCACTTAATCCGCTATGCAATTTGCAGGGCAGCGTTATCGGCCAAATATGGCCGAGTTTGGAAAGCAATCTCGATTTACGGCAACGGGCTTTGGTGGAGAAGCAACAGAATCGAGACGAAATGGCAGCCCCCCCTTCCATGGCGGCAAATTTCGTCTAAAAAGCCGGGAACCGGAAAAAGCGCGGGAAAATGCCCGCCAAGCATGGGTCGCATATGTCCGACGACAGTTTCATTCGCGAAGTCAATGAAGAGCTTCGCCAGGATCAGTTCAAATCTCTATGGCGCCGTTTCGGCCCCATTGCCATTGGTGCCGCCGTTCTCCTCGTCGTCGCCACTGCCGGCTATGTCGGTTATGAGCGTTGGACATCCTCTCGTGCAAATGCCTCGGGCGATGCTTTTTCGCAGGCACTTGAGCTCGCACGCCAGGGCGAGAACGATGACGCGCTCGCCGCTTTCGGTGAACTGGAAGAGAGTGGCTATGGTTCCTATCCGCTCCTGGCGCGCATGCGTTCGGCCACCGTCTTGGCCGCCGATGGCAACACGGAAGGTGCCGTGGCCGCGTTCGATGCGATTGCCGCGGACCGGTCGGTAACCGACGTGATCGCGGATATCGCGCGTCTGCGGGCAGGGCTTCTTCTGGTGGATCACGGATCCTATGCCGATGTTTCAGCTCGCGTTGAGACATTGACGGCGGACGGAAACGCCCTGCGCCACACGGCGCGCGAGGCGCTTGGTCTTGCAGCATGGAAGGAAGGCAAGCGCGATGACGCGCTTCAGCTTTTCCAGCAGATTTCCGGCGATGCCGAGGCACCCCGCAACACCCGCCAGCGCGCCGAGATGATGATTGAGCTGATTCTCGGCTCGAGCCCGGCGGAATAGCCGGAGACCGGTGAGCCAAAATGGCCTTCAAGCTTGCAATCATCGGCCGGCCGAATGTCGGCAAGTCGACACTGTTCAACCGACTTGCCGGCCGTCGCCTGGCCATTGTCGATGATACGCCCGGTGTCACGCGCGACCGCCGCTCCCATCCTGCCCGCCTTCAGGACCTCAAGTTCGAGGTGATCGACACGGCTGGGCTGGAAAGCGCTGCAGCGCCAACGCTGGAAGGTCGCATGCGCGCTCAGACCGAGCAGGCGATCGACGAGGCGGACATTGCGCTTTTCATGATCGACGCCCGCGCCGGTGTGATGCCCGACGATGCAACCTTTGCCAATCTTCTGCGCCGCAGCGGCAAGCCGGTCGTTCTGGTCGCCAACAAGATGGACGTGAATGCAGCCCGCAGCGGCGTTCTCGACGCATGGGAACTGGGGCTGGGCGATCCGGTGGAGGTTTCGGCAGAACACGGTCTCGGCATGTCCGATCTGCGTGACGCCATCGTCGAGGCGCTCGGCGAGGATCGGGCCTTGGCGGAAGATCCGGAGGATCTGGTGGTCTCAACGGACGAGATTGCCGTCGGCGAGGACATCGAGCCCGATTCGGAAGAAGAGGCGGTCTACGATTCTTCGAAACCGCTGCGGATTGCCATCGTGGGGCGACCGAATGTAGGCAAATCGACGCTGATCAATGCGCTTCTCGGCGAGGAACGCATGCTGACGGGCCCCGAAGCCGGCATCACGCGCGATTCGATTTCCGTCGACTGGCAGTGGCGTGGCCGCAAGATCAAGCTCTTCGATACGGCTGGCATGCGCCGCAAGGCCCGCGTGCAGGAAAAGCTGGAAAAGCTCTCCGTCTCCGACGGGCTGCGCGCCGTGCGCTTTGCCGAAGTGGTGATCGTGGTTTTCGATGCGACCATCCCTTTCGAGAAACAGGACTTGCAGATCGCCGATCTGATCATCCGCGAGGGCAGGGCGCCGGTCATTGCCTTCAACAAATGGGACCTGATCGAGGACCGGCAGGAGACCCTCGCCGAGCTCCACGAGAAGACGGCGCGGCTTCTGCCACAGGTGCGCGGGCTGCAGGCCGTTCCCATTTCTGCGGAGACCGGGCGCGGGTTCGACAAGCTTATGGAGGCGGTGGAGAAGACGCACCGCACCTGGAACAGCAGAATTTCAACCGGCCGCCTCAACCGGTGGCTGGAAGGCGCGACGGGACAGCATCCGCCGCCGGCCGTGGCCGGACGCCGGCTCAAGGTGAAGTACATAACGCAGATCAAGACGCGGCCACCGGGCTTCGTGGTCTCCTGCTCCCGGCCTGAAGCGATGCCGCAATCCTATGTCCGCTATCTCATGAACGGGTTGCGCGAGACCTTCAATCTCTATGGCGTTCCGATCCGTGTGGCGCTGCGCACCTCCGACAACCCCTATGCGGGGCGGGCGAAGAAACGCCGCTGAGGGCGGTATCCACAATGAGTTCAGAAGAGGACGGGCTTTGCATCGCAAGGCCCGTTTTCGTTTGCTTTTGCTGCTTCGCCAGCAAGACCGCTCGACCTGTTAACCAGTGATCAAGGTTAACCAAATATGGTTTTGGAAATCGGGTTGAGTTGCGTAGCGGAGAGTGTGGGTGCTTCGTCGGAGTGGAAGAGTACCGCGCAAGGCGGTTGATGAATCGCGTTCCTTCCTGGCGCCAGCTTTGGTGGCGTTGGGGTTCTGGATCGGGTTTCCGGGCATTGTCGCGCATCAGGATATGGCCGGGCTGGTTTCCGGAGAAGAGGGCGCGGGTCCCCGCTGGGCCGCCTTCGTGGAAAAATCCGTCGCCGGTTCCATCCATCAGGCAGAGATGCCCTTTGTGGATGGTGATCTGAAGACGGGCAGCATTTCCGGATCGGGAATGGCTGCACCCGGCATCGGCAAGATCGCCTTCCGCGGCAAAAAAGGGTTCACCGGCACAACGCCGGACGAAGATCGCATCAATCGCGCGGAAAAGACCGGACGGCTTGTTCAGGTCGTTCCGGTCCAGCCGCCGAAGCTTTTCGAAGCCGGCACGATCTTCGAAAAAACCAGTTTCCTCCTTGAGAAGCCGAAACCCGACCAGAAGCTGATGGCGTTTGTCGATCCCGACATCAAGGGCGAGGAAGTGCGCATCGCCTCGGCGTTCTATATGAAAAAGGATAAGAAGGCCGATCCGACGCTGCCACGCGCGATCGCCGAGTTGGTCAACAACGATCAGCCTGACATTCTTGCCACCGCTTATGCACCGCAGAAACCCGACTATGCGAAAGCCTCGCCATTTGCGAGCATCCTGCGCGAAGAGGAGCCGGCAGGCGGGCGGTTCATTCCTCCGGTCGATGCGAAGGATCATCCCTGGGCGCGGCAACCTCTACCCGAAACGGCGTTTTCGAAAAGCGAGCAGCAATGTCTTGCAGCCGGCATCTACTTCGAGGCGCGCGGTGAATCCGTGAAGGGGCAGGCTGCGGTGGCGCAGGTCATTCTCAATCGCGTGCGCAATCCCACCTATCCGAACACGATCTGCGGTGTCGTTTACCAGAACGAGAAATGGCGCAATCGTTGCCAGTTTTCATTCGCCTGCGACGGGATTCGTGACCGCGTCGCCAGCCCGGGGCATTTCAAGACGGCGCAGGAAGTGGCCATGGCCACGACCGCCGGTAAGATCTGGCTGCCGGAAGTGGGCTCTTCCACCCATTATCACGCGACCTATGTGAACCCGCGTTGGGCACACGCCATGCAACGCATGAAAAAGATCGGCCAGCACATTTTCTATCGCACCTATGGCGGTGGCTGGAACTGATAAGGGCGGTGAAATCACTCAAATGAAGGTCTGAAAAGCGGCAGGACTCGCCGCGATTCCCGCTTTCATCGTGTCATTTGCCGCTGCGCGCATTGTCGCATCTGCTCATCTTATTGTTTTTCAATATATTTTTGTCTTTGCATGTGTGCGCAACAGCGGCTTGACTGGGGCGTGGGCGCTCACTATGTTGCGCGCGACTTTCAAGCGGATAGCCGCTGACCAGCAAACCCGGTACGGAGATTGCGGTGGCCGACAAGGATCAGCCGGACGACCTGGAGCGCCGGCGCGCCGATCTGGAAAAGGCTCTCGCGTACAGACGACCGGCGAAGCAAGACGGCGGTGAGGGGAAGACGAAGGGCGATATGGCGGGTGCCGCACAGGCACTCAGACTGTCCAGTGAGTTTATTGCCGGCGTGGGTGTCGGCGCTGCTCTTGGATGGTTCATTGACCATTTTGCCGGAACGTCGCCCTGGGGACTGATCATTTTCCTGCTCCTCGGTTTCGGGGCAGGTGTTCTCAATGTCCTGCGCTCGGCGGGACTTGTTGCTGAATTTGGGATCCGCTCATCGGATGATGCGCGGGATCCTGAGAAGAAGTAAACGGCGCCCGGGCGCCAGACCAGAAGTGAGGGGGGCCAGGTGGCCAACGATCCGATCCATCAGTTCCAGATCTCCAAGTGGATTCCGATTGAGGTCGGCGGACTGGATTTCTCGTTCACGAATTCCTCCGCCTTCATGGTTGCGACGGTGGTCGCTGCCGGGGCTTTCCTGTTCCTGACGACGTCGAGCCGTGGCCTGGTGCCCGGCCGCCTGCAGTCGATCTCGGAGATGAGCTACGAGTTCGTGGCCTCAATGCTGAGAGATTCGGCGGGCTCGCATGGAATGCGGTTCTTCCCGTTCGTGTTCTCGATCTTCATGTTCGTCCTGATGGCCAACCTGCTTGGTCTTTTCCCTTACTTCTTTACTGTGACCAGCCACATCATCGTCACCTTCGCGCTCGCGCTGATGGTGATCGGAACGGTTGTCGTCTACGGTTTCTGGAAGCACGGTTTCGGTTTCCTCAAGCTCTTCGTGCCGCAGGGCGTTCCCGGTGTGGTGGTGCCACTGGTGGTGCTGATCGAGATCGTGTCATTCCTGTCGCGCCCCGTCAGCCTTTCGGTTCGTCTCTTTGCCAACATGCTGGCAGGACACATCACGCTCAAGGTCTTTGCCGGCTTCGTCACCTCCATGAGCGCGCTTGGCGCGGCCGGTGTGGCCGGTGCCATTCTGCCGCTCATCATGACCGTGGCGATCACCGGTCTCGAATTCCTCGTCGCCTTCATGCAGGCCTACGTCTTTGCCGTTCTGACCTGCATGTATCTGAACGACGCCGTCCATCCCGGCCACTGATCAAGAGGTTTGAAAAGATCGGCTTCGTTCCGGCCTCAAGGGCCGGTCAGAGGAAAACAGGTTTCACCGGCGGTTTCCGCCAAGTCTGAAGAAAACACGCAAATCCGCGATCACAAGGAGTTTTAAAATGGAAGTAGAAGCAGCAAAGGCTATCGGCGCCGGTATCGCTTGTTTCGGCATGGCCGGTGCAGCGCTCGGCCTCGGCAACATCTTCGGCAGCTATCTTTCGGGCGCCCTGCGCAACCCGTCGGCAGCAGACGGCCAGTTCGGCCGCCTGATCTTCGGCTTCGCCGTTACGGAAGCTCTCGGCATCTTCTCGCTGCTCATCGCTCTGCTCCTCCTCTTCACCTAAGCGCGCGTTTCGTGTGCGTGGCCGGCCGCTTTCGGGCGTCCGGCCGGTTTTAAAAGAGGTAGACAATGTTTGTGGCATCGGCATTCGCAGCCTCGGCGCAAGACGCCGCGGAAGCGACCCATTCGGAAACCGGCGTTGCGTCTGACGGCGCACACGAGGCCGGCTTCCCGCCTTTCGATTCGTCCACATTTCCGTCGCAAATCTTGTGGCTGGCGATCACCTTCGGGCTGTTCTACCTGTTCCTGAAGCGCGTTGTGCTGCCGCGGATCGGCGGTATTCTGGAAGTGCGGCGTGACCGCATTGCCCAGGATCTCGACCAGGCGGCGCGGATGAAGGAAGAGGCGGATGAAGCGGTTGCTGCCTATGAGCAGGAACTGGCTGACGCCCGCAAGAAGGCCAATGTCATCGGCCAGGAAGCCCGCGACGCCGCCAAGGCGGAAGCGGATGCGGAACGTCGTGAGATCGAGAAGCAGCTCGACGCCAAGCTGGGCGAGGCCGAAAAGCGCATCGCCTCGATCAAGGAAACGGCCATGAAGGACGTTGGAACGATTGCCGAGGATACGGCAGCGTCCATCGTTCAGGAACTGGTCGGCGGCCGTCTCGACAAGACCGCGGTGCAGGCCGCCGTCAAGTCCGTCAAGCAGTAGGAGAGGGCCATGGACGCGACATTCTGGGCGTTTGTTGCCCTGATCATCTTCCTGGGTATCCTTGCCTACTTCAAGGTGCCCGGCATGATCAACGGCGCGCTTGACGGGCGTGCCGAGCGCATCCGCAACGAGCTGGACGAAGCGCGCAAGTTGCGTGAGGACGCGCAGCAACTGCTCGCTGAATATCAGCGCAAGCGGCAGGAAGCCGAGCAGGAGGCGCAGGAGATCGTCAGCGCCGCCAAGCACGAGGCGGAACTGATCGTCAAGGAAGCCAAGCAGAAGACGGATGAATATGTCGCCCGTCGCACGGCACTTGCCGAACAGAAGATCGAACAGGCCGAGCAGGACGCGGTGAACGAGGTTCGCGCTAGCGCTGTGGACCTCGCGGTGGAAGCTGCGCGCAGCATTCTTGCCGACAAGGTTGACGCCAAGACCGGCGGAGATCTGTTCAAGGCCGCACTGCAGGACGTGAAGACAAAGCTGAACTAATCGGCTTTCGCAAAGTTGACATTTGAAACGCCGCCGGTTTCCGGCGGCGTTTTTTTGTGTGGGTTTCTGTCACTTGATGCCATTCGACGCCGGTGTCGCGCCGGCGCAAGCAAGATATGTCGAGCGTAACGTCAATGAGGCGACCATGCGCGACAATTGCGGCGCGATCAGTCTGTAAGAGATGTCGTGTCACACCGGGCGGTATGACATTCTGAGCGGAAATGTGCGGGCAGGGAATTCACCACATGACAGGTGGTTTCAGGCGGTCCAGGGCTCAATGGCTTCACCCTTCGGTCAGTTGCTCCAGTGACTGCGCAACGGTTTGCCCACCGGAGGCTGTATTGTCGATGCGAAGGTGCCGCAACGGGGCGAAGCTCATCCGGTGCAGGCGCGACAACGCGCCGTGCTCCGTTATGGCTGTGCGGTGGCGTTTGGTGCCATAACCCATATGCGCCTCGAAACCGTAGGCGGGGGTGACGCCGCCGGCGCGCGTCATCATGCGATCCCGCGTGACCTTGGCGACGATGGAGGCGGCAGCGATTGACTGGCTGCGTTGATCGCCTTTCACCACCGCGCGCGCCGGACAGCAAAGCCCCGGCGGCACGTCGCGGCCATCGGCGAGCGCAAAGAGCGGCGTGACGCACAGCCCGGTGGCAGCGCGGCGCATGGCCTCAAGGCTGGCGCGAAGAATGTCGGACCGATCTATGCTTGCCGCACAGATGGACGCGACAGAGACGCTGACGGCCATCTCGATGATCGCCTGGAAGAGCCGATCGCGCGCTTCGGCAGACAGCCGCTTGGAATCGTCCAGCCCTTCAGGCAAACGGTTTGCATCAAGAATGACGGCGGCGGCCACAACAGGGCCTGCAAGCGGCCCGCGGCCTGCCTCGTCGAGCCCTGCCACGGGGGCCAGGCCCTCGCGCAGGAGAGCGGCCTCCATCTGGAAGTCGGGGCGAACGGGCAGATCAAAAAGAGTGGGAGAATCGGAACGCGTGCGAGCCATGGTGCGGCGATGCTCGCATCGCTTCCGATTCTCCGCAAGGGCCTCCCGGCAACAAGGGGGGCGGATGGGCCGGGAAGCGACCGTCGGCTACGGGGATGCAAGCCGGACGGAAAGGATGTGCTGTCGGGAAAGGCGACGTTTCACGGAAACGTGGTGCCGCTCCGACGCTTTGATCTGCGATACGGAATCCGGAGCAGTGGGCGGATCCGGCAAGACACTGTCAAAGCAGCATGAGTTGTTCGCCTCCCGGCTGGGGCTGTTTGAACAGATCCGTCCTCAGCTTGCGCTTTTGCTGATTGAGCCCGAGCCGCTTTGCCGCGATCTCGAAGCGCCTGCCGATCTGCCAGGCATAGGGGCCGGTGCCCTTCATGCGCTTGCCCCATTCCGCGTCGTAATCCTTGCCGCCGCGCATGGAGCGGATCAGCGACAGGACGTGGCGATAGCGGTCGGGCGCGTGGCGCAGAAGCCATTCCTTGAAAATGGGGCTGACCTCCAGCGGAAGACGCAGAATGATATAACCCGCCTCGCGCGCGCCGGCTGTGGCGGCGGATTCCAGAATGCGCTCGATTTCGCAGTCGGTGAGGCCGGGAATGACAGGGCCCAACATCACGGATGTGGGGATGCCGGCGTCGGTCAACGCACGGATGGCTTCCAGTCTCCGCGCGGGCGTCGCCGCGCGTGGTTCCATGGTGCGTGCCAGCTTGCGGTCCAGCGTGGTGACGGAAAGCGCGACCTTGGCCAATCCCTTCTCCGCCATGCGGGAGAGAATGTCGATATCGCGCATGACGAGCGCCGATTTGGTGACGATGCCGACGGGGTGCCCGTGCGCCTCCAGCACTTCGAGGATCTCGCGCATGATGCGGTATTTCTTCTCGATGGGCTGATAGGGATCGGTGTTGGTGCCGATGGCGATGGTCCGTGGCTGATAACCCGGTTTGGAAATCTCGCGCTCCAGAAGCCGTGCGGCATCGGGCTTGGCAAAGAGCTTCGCCTCAAAGTCCAGTCCTGCCGACAGGCCCATATAGGCATGGGTGGGGCGGGCGAAACAATAGACGCAGCCATGCTCACAACCGCGATAGGGATTGATGGAGCGGTCAAAGGAGATGTCGGGCGAGGTGTTGCGCGTGATGATGGTGCGCGGCCTCTCCACCTGAACCTCGGTCTTGAAAGGAGGCAATTCCTCAAGCGAGCCCCAGCCATCGTCAAAGACATGGCGGGAGACCGGTTCATAGCGGCCAGACGGGTTGATGCCCGCTGCCCGACCCCGGCGACGCTCGGAATCGATGCGAATGCCCGACCGGTCGATGACCGTGTTGGCTGTCGCGGCCCCACCGCCATTGAAGGCGGCTGCATCTGCTCTCACAATCTGTTCCATGGCTTGCTCCATGACTGAGCGATTTCGCTGACTTTCCAGGACGCGGGGCCAAGTTCTGACCCTAGAGCCGAAAGCAGAATCAGCGTCGCTTCCGATGAATCTATTCCTATTCGAGGAATGAGAACAAAGCAAGAACTTTTGACGAAATCGAGGCGTGCGAGTTTTCCACAGGCGTGCGAAAAGGGCAGCGGGGACGGTGCCGCAGCTTTCAGAGCGGTTCACCGTTTCACGGAAACGCTGCTCCGCTCTATCTGTCTGTTTTTCCGCATTTGCGTGGACGTCAGGTGATTCCACCTGACTGCAAAATGCTTCAGGTTATCAAGGTCAGGAAGGGATCAGGCGGACTTGCCGCCGCCGCGTTTCAGATGCTCGGCAAGGCGCGGCATGATTTCCACGAAATTGCACGGCATGTGCCGGTAGTCGAACTGGTCTTTCAGGATACCGTCCCAGGCATCGCGGCAGGCGCCGGTGGAGCCGGGCAACACGAAGACGAAGGTCTGGTCGATGAGCCCCGCCGTGGCGCGCGACTGGACGGTGGACGTGCCGATCTTCTCAAAGGAGATGCGATGGAAGACCTGCGAGAAGCCGTCCATGCGCTTGTCGAACAGCGGTTCCAGCGCCTCGGGCGTCACGTCGCGCCCGGTGAAGCCGGTGCCACCCGTGGTGATGACGGCATCGACCCCGGGATCGGCGCACCACAATTTGACGGCCATCTGGATGGCCGCGATATCGTCTGCGACGATCTTTCGATCGGCGAGCGTGTGGCCGGCCTCATCGATGCGCTCGGCAAGGGTCTGGCCGGAGCGGTCGTCCTCAAGGCCGCGCGTGTCGGAAATGGTCAGCACCGCGAAGCGGACAGGAATGAATTCACGCACGGGCGTGCTGGACATGAGCGTTCTCGGCTTGCGTGGGAACGGGGGAGCGTGTTTCGGTGGCAAGGACAAACCAGTCGGGATGGCGCTCTTGAAGAAGGGCCGCAGCCTGATCCGCCCCGGGCCGGGTGGAAAAGACGCCGAAGCAGGTGGCGCCGGAGCCGGACATGCGGGCAAAAAGCGCATTGGCTTCCTTCAGCGCATCGCGCGCCTCCTCGATCTGGGGCACGATCTGACAGGCGGGTTTTTCCAGATCGTTTCGCGCCTCCTTCAGCCAATGGGCGGCAGACACCGTGTCGGTGAATGCGCCGAGGGGCGAGAGGGGGGGATTTTCGCGCCGCTCAAGCCTGGAGAAGACCTCGGGTGTGGAGAGCGGGATATTGGGGTTCACGAGAACGAGCGGCAGGGCGGGGAAATGCGGCAGTTCCTCGAGCGCTTCGCCAATGCCACGCGCAACGAGCGGTTTCGATGCCAGGCACATGGGGACATCCGCGCCGAGGCTGAGGCCGAGCCGGGCCAGCGTAGCCTCGTCGATGTCGATCTGCCAGTGGCGGACGAGAAGCCTGAGCGCGGCAGCCGCATCGGCCGAGCCGCCGCCGATGCCGGAGGCAACAGGCAGGTTCTTTTCAAGATGCAGGTGAACGGGAGCGCGGGCCGCTTCTCCGAATTTTTCGCGCAGAAGATCGCGGGCGCGGGTGACGAGATTGGTCTCGCCGATGGGGACATGGGCTGCGAAATGACCGGAGACGAAGAAATCGTCTTCGGATCCATCCTCCGCCTCGAGCAGATCGCCATCGCTGGAAAAGGCCACGAGCGTGTCCAGCAAATGATAGCCATCCGCGCGCCGTCCGGTGACGTGCAGCGCAAGATTCACCTTGGCTGAGGCGATCATGCTGTGCATCTTCTGTCTACAATATCAGTCCTTGGCGACATCAGTCCTTGGCGACGCGGTATTCGCCCGTCTTCGGGTCGTAGACGAGCGTGCCCATGCTGCCATTCGCCGCTTCCTTGCGCGCGCGCCGCGCCTTTGCGGTGACACGCTCTGCCTCGCGGACGAAACGCCGGTAGCCGACATAGGCCACCACGCCGACCGCGGCAAAGAAGATCAGTTGCGGCATTGTCGATCCTCCGGTTTCGCGCGCGAGTTTAACGCCCGGGCGCGCCTCGTCAAAGTCCAAAACGGCGCCAAAGCGCTTGTTCCTCGGCAGCCTCGATCAGGCCCGTAGCGGCATTGCCGGCGATAGCGGCACCCAGATCCGGAATGCTGCCGGCACTGCTGGAAATGCCAAGCTTGCGACCGAACAGGCCGCGCGGCTGGGTGATGAGCGCGAGTTTCGTTTTCTTGCCGTAGCGCTCCTTCAAAACGGAGCGCATGTCGCCGAGACCGTCGACCAGGCCGAGTTCAAACGCGCGCTTGCCTGTCCAGAAGGCGCCTGTAAAAAGCTCCGGATCATCGGCGAGCTTGCCGCCGCGCCGCTCCTTGACGAGATTGATGAACATCTCGTGCATTTCGAGCTGCAGGGCCTTCAGACGCTCGACGTCTTCCTTTTTTTCCGGCTGGAACGGATCGAGGATCGCCTTGTTCTGGCCGGCCGTGTGGACCCGGCGCTCGACACCGATCTTCTTGATAAGCTCCTGAAAGCCGAAGCCGGCGGACACGACGCCGATGGAGCCGACGATGGAGGAAGGGTCGGCAATGATCTCGTCGCCCGCCGCGGCAATCATGTAACCGCCGGACGCGGCCACATCCTCGACGAAGATGAAGACCTTTCGGTCTTTCTCCTCCGCCAGATCGCGGATGCGGCGGAAGATGAGGCGCGACTGCACCGGCGAGCCGCCCGGCGAATTGATCGCGATGGCAACGGCCGGCGCATCGGGCACGGCAAACGCCTTCTCGATCACGGTCGCGGTAGTGGCGAGCGAGAGGTTCTGGCGCGTCAGGCTGTTGGACGGCATGATCGCGCCGGACAGCCGGATCACCGGAATGGTGACGGCATCACCGCGGAACTTTTTGGGGACAAGGCGGCTGACAAGGCGTCGCAAGGGCGTGCTCACTCCAGAAGAACGGATTTTATTGCTTGTGAGCATGTAGGCATTTGCGCGGGCCGTGCAATGGCACCGGCCGGTCAATCGCCGAAAAGGACTGCCTGGCCATTGGTGAGCGCCTCGGCACGGTCTGTAACCTGATTGTTGGCGTCGCGCAGGATAAGAGGTGGTTCGAGTGTCAGGCCGGCACGATTGCCCTTCTGCGCTCGCAGGAGGATGCGGATCGCCGGGTTGCCGGCGCGGCCATGCACCGGGACGATGCGGGCGCCTCCGAAACGGCCCTCGAGCGCCTGGAGAATGGGCGACAGCGAGGCGGGGCGGGCGATCAGCGCCAGAAGCCCGCCGGGAGCACAGATGGCGGCCGCCGTGCGGAGCCAGGTTTCAAAAAGCGTGTCGTCCATCACATGGGCCGCCCGTTTCAGCGCATCCGGCGTGGCGCGGTCGCTGGCGCTGTTGAAGGGTGGATTCATGATGGCAGCGGCGTAGGCATTGCGCGAAAGGCCCGCCTTTTCGCGGGCATCGCCAGACAGCGTGACGTCTGCCTCGATCAGGCGCACGCGGTCGGAATAGGCGGCGTTTTCCGGCAGCGCGATGGTGCGGCGAGCGCATTCGGCCATTTCCGGGGCATTCTCGACAAGGGTGACGCGGGTTTTGGAACAGCGGGCGGCGACCGCGAAACCGGCAGCACCCGCGCCAGCGCCGAGATCGGCGACCGCGCCCTCCAGGTTTCCGGGAAGGGCAGAGGCGAGAAGCATCGCATCAACCCCCGAGCGATGCCCGCGTCCGGAGGGTTGGACGAGCCGGAAAGCATCGCGATGGAAGGAATCGACGCTGTGCCTCGTTTCGGCACGCGTGTCAGGCATTGTTTTCATCATCGAAGCGGACTTCATGGTCGATGTCGGCATCTTTCAGCAATTGCCGGGCCGCGGCGCGGTCATCCTCGTCGATCATGATGCGCCGCGGCAATATTCCCAGCGAGCCTTCCATGATGCTCATATTCTGGTCGGCGACGAAAAAGGCGATGCCAGCATCGCGCAGGAGGCTTTCCACGAAGGAAATGACCACGGGATCATTGGTTCGGATAAGTTCGATCATGGGCGCGACGTTGACAGTTTGCGCAACCCCTGTAAACGACTTCGTGTTCGGCAGGGGCATGCCCCGTGCGCATTCGCCGCTTGCCCCTTATGGGGGCTGGGCACTAGATTGCCCGGAAAGTTTGGGTGTTTCGGTCGGGTCATTTCCTGACCGTGTCTGGTCGTGATTGGAGGACCATCTGTGGGTGTAGTGTTGAATCTCGATGGCAAGCGTGGCGCAGCCTCCGTCGCAAGCCTTATGGACCTGACGGCCGACGAAATGGCGCGCGTTAACGAGCTGATTCTCTCGAAGGCCGGCTCGGATGTCGAACTCATCCCTGAACTGGCGAAGCATCTCATCGATTCCGGCGGAAAGCGCCTGCGCCCCATGGTGACGCTCGCTGCCGCACAGATGTTTGGTTACGAGGGCGAAGGGCATGTGAAGCTCGCCACCAGCGTGGAATTCATGCACACGGCCACGCTGCTGCATGACGACGTGGTGGATGAAAGCGATTTGCGCCGGGGCCGCAAGACGGCGCGCATGATCTGGGGCAACCAGGCCAGCGTTCTGGTGGGCGATTTCCTCCTCGGTCAGGCGTTTCGCATGATGGTCGAGGTCGGATCGCTCGACGCGCTGGATATCCTGTCGACCGCAGCCTCCGTGATTGCAGAGGGCGAGGTGCTTCAGCTCAGCGTCGCCAAGAATCTGGAGACGACCGAGGACGAATATCTGGCGGTCATCAAGGCGAAGACGGCCGCACTCTTCTCGGCAGCGGCGGAAGTGGGGCCGGTGGTAGCCGGTGCAACCCGCAACGACCGGGCCGCGCTGCGCTCCTACGGGACCAATCTCGGCCTCGCCTTCCAACTGGTCGACGATGCGCTCGACTATGGCGGCAAGAGCTCGGATCTCGGCAAGAATGTGGGCGACGATTTCCGCGAGGGCAAGGTGACCCTGCCGGTGATCCTGAGCTACCGCCGCGGCAGCCCGGAAGAGCGGGCCTTCTGGAAAAGTGCCATTGAAGACAATCAGTGCGACGATGCGGCGCTCGAAAAGGCGATCGGTCTTTTGCACAAGCATGGCGCCATCGGCGACACGATCGGACGGGCGCGCCATTTTGGCGAAATCGCCCGTGACGCGCTGGCACCACTCAAGCCGGCACCGCAGAAAGACGCGTTGCTCGACGTGATTGATTTCTGCATCAGCCGCGTGACCTGATAGCAGGGGAACAGTTCTCGTTGAAGCGTTTCCGCAAAAAGGCCATGCTTGTCTGCGAGGAAAGCAGGGATTCCCTACCTCTTCGCTTCGGCGGAGGAAGAAGAGATGAGGACAAGTATGCAGCGGGATGGTCAATGAGAAAGCGCTTCAACTCGGGACTGTTGGCAACGGTCGGCCTTGCGGGGTTCCTCGCGTTCACGCCTCAGCTTGCGATGGCGAAGGAGGGCGGCGCCGATGATCGTGATCTGATCGCGATTTCCTCGTTCTCCGGAGCATTCCTGGCCGCGCGTGCCGCTGAAGCGGACAATGATTTCGAGAGCGCCATCGATTATTACGAGCGGGCTCTCGCCTTCCAACCCGACAATCAGGCGATTCAGCAGAGCCTGCTTCTGGCGCTGGTCGCCGAAGGGCGCTTCGACGATGCGCTGCCCCACGCTCGTGCGCTCAAATCCGTTCCTGAAATGGAACGTTTCTCACGGCTGGGGCTCGCCGTCGATGCGCTGCGCGATGAAAACTATGCACAGGCCGAGAACTGGCTGAAACTGGTCCTGGAATCGGATCTCGATCGCCTGATCACGTCGATCATGTCCGCTTGGGCGGAGATGGGACAGGAGGGGCAGACGGATCAGGCCCTGGCAACTCTGGAAGAACTCGACGGACCGGACTGGTATCGCTTGTTCCGCTCCTATCATCGCGCGTTGATGCTCGCACAGAGTGGGAAAAATGCCGAAGCGGAGACGGCGTTCGATGCCTTGTTGCGCGATGTGACAGCGGCATCTGCCGGGCCGGACACCTATATGCGCGCGACTGAAGCCTATGCTTCCTGGCTGGCCGAACGCGGCGAGAGGGAGAAGGCGCTCGCAGCGCTTGACAATGGCGAGAAATACATCACCGGCCGCGCTGCCACGACAATTCTGCGCGAGAAGATCGAGGCTGGCGACGCCGTCACCTTTCCTGTCCCCGATCCACGCGCCGGAGCTGCGGAAATTCTGCTCAACATTGCCACTGCTCTCAATCGCGGTGGCGGCGAGCCTTTTGTGAAGCTCTACCTGAATTATGCGCTGGCGTTGAGCCCGGACAATGATGATATCCTGGTCCAGCTTGCCTCCTTGGCAGAACAGCAGAGTGAACCGGAAAAGGCCATCAGCTTTTATGACCGGATCAAACCCGGCTCGCCCTGGCGCCGTCTGGCCGAGCTTCAGACAGGGCTGAACCTGGCCGATCTCGACCGGCACGAGGAGGCTGAAACCTATCTCAATGCAGCCATTGAGAAAGACCCGGATGATATTCGTGCCTATCTGTCATTGGGTCGCGTTTATGCGGTGCAGAAGGATTATCGCGCTGCAGCCGATGTCTATGATCGGGCGGTCGAGCGTATTGCCGAGCCGGAACGCGAAGACTGGAGCCTCTTCTATCAGCGCGGCATCGCTTATGAGCGGTTGAAGGAATGGGAGAAGGCGGAGCCGAATTTTTTCAAGGCGCTGGAGCTTTATCCCGACCAGCCGCAGGTGCTCAATTATCTGGGCTATTCCTGGGTCGACATGAACATGAAGCTGGAAGAGGGGCTGGAGCTTATCGGCAGAGCGGTCGAGCTGCGCCCCAATGACGGCTACATCGTCGATTCGCTCGGCTGGGCGCATTACAGGCTTGGCCGCTACGAGGAAGCGGCGAAGGAGCTCGAGCGCGCGGTTTCGCTGCGTCCCGAGGACCCGGTTCTGAACGACCATCTTGGCGACGCCTATTGGCGCACGGGCCGCAAGCTGGAAGCCACCTATCAATGGTCGCATGCGCGCGACCTCGATCCGGAGCCTGAATTGCTCGCCGAGGTGGAAAAGAAGCTGAAGGAAGGTTTGCCTGACGACGAACCGAAGAAACTGGCTGAGGCTTCGACGCCGGAGAAAGTGATCGCCGACGGGACGGCGACGCCCGAAAAACCAACTGCCGGGAAGCCCGCAGAGCCGGAAGCCTCCGAAGAGCCTAAGACCGAAACCAAGGCGGTCGAGCCCCCGGAGAAGACGGCTACGGGTGACGCGTTTTACACGATCAAGGATGGTGAGACCCTCTGGTCCATCGCTGTCGAGCAATTGGGCGACGGCGAGCGGTTCCGCGATATTCTGGCCGTCAATCCGGATCTTCAGCGCAATCCCGATCTGCTTCGGGCCGGACAGGAAATTCGGCTTCCTCCCCAGGATCAGTGAGACTGTGAACTGCTAGAGTTTTCGGGTTTCCTTCACGATAAAAACGGGCGGATTAAACGTGGGGATGTTTCAGAAACTGGGGCGATCGATCGCCAAACGCAGACTGATCCTGTCCTTGCCGCCCGTTGCTCGGGACGTGATGAAAGACGGGCTGACCTATCTGCCGCTCGAGCGCATGGCATCGCTCAATGCCGAGCTTGAGCGCATGGTGGCACAAGATGTTCCAGGAGATATTGCCGAGTTCGGCATGGCGCTGGGCGGATCTGCGATTGTGCTGGCCAAAAGTCGGGGCAAACGCCGATTTCTCGGCTTCGACGTGTTCGGCCGGATCCCCCCGCCAACCGATGACGATGGCGCGGATGCCCACAGTCGGTTCAAGGTGATTGCCGAGGGGAAATCGACCGGCATTCGCGATGGCGAATATTACGGGTACGTGGATGACTTGTTTGGCCGGGTCGTCTCATCATTCGAGAAATATGGGCTGAGGGTCGACAACCAGTCGATCATCCTGCGCAAAGGCTTGTTTCAAGAGACGTTTTCACCCTCGGAGAGCGACCGTTTCCGCCTCGTGCATATTGACTGCGACTGGTACGATCCGGTCTTCTTCTGCCTCACATCGGTGTCCCGCTGCATGAGCCCGGGCGGGGTGGTGATCGTCGACGATTACAACGATTATGAGGGGTGCCGAAACGCGGTGGACAAAGTGCTGGCCGAGGATGCCTCCTTGCTGCTGGAGCGGACGCTGCCGCACGCTGTCATCAGGAAGCGTGCATCATGAAAAACGCTCTGCGCCTTGACGCTTGCCGGGGCGCGGAATAGGACGTGCCGGCACCATCCGGAGAAGCATTGTGACCGCGACAAGCACCGATCTGCCCATCACGCACCCCACGCGCTCGTTTCAGGGACTTATCCTGACCCTGCACAATTACTGGGCCGCGCATGGCTGCGTCATCCTGCAGCCCTATGACATGGAAGTGGGCGCGGGCACGTTTCATCCGGCCACGACGCTGCGCTCGCTGGGGCCCAAACCGTGGAACGCGGCTTACGTTCAGCCCTCGCGCCGGCCAAGCGACGGGCGCTATGGCGAGAACCCGAACCGGCTGCAGCATTATTACCAGTATCAGGTGATCCTGAAGCCCAACCCGTCCAACCTGCAGGAGCTCTATCTCGGCTCGCTGGAGGCCATCGGCCTCGACATGGCGACGCATGATGTGCGCTTCGTGGAAGACGACTGGGAAAGCCCGACGCTGGGCGCCTGGGGCCTTGGCTGGGAGTGCTGGTGCGACGGGATGGAGGTTTCGCAGTTCACCTATTTCCAGCAGGTCTGCGGCATCGAATGCGCGCCTGTTGCCGGCGAACTGACCTACGGTCTGGAGCGGCTTGCCATGTATGTGCAGGGCGTCGACAATGTCTATGACTTGAACTTCAACGGGCTTGAGGGCGACGCCAAGGTGACCTATGGCGACGTATTCCTGCAGGCGGAGCAGGAATATTCGCGCTTCAATTTCGAATATGCGGATACGGACATCCTGTTTCAGCATTTCAAGGATGCCGAGGCCGAGTGCCGCGCCATCCTGGAAGCCGGCGCTCCGGCAGATGAGGGGCATCTGCACAAATGCGTTTTCCCAGCCTATGACCAGTGCATCAAGGCAAGCCATGTCTTCAACCTGCTCGATGCGCGCGGCGTGATCTCGGTAACGGAACGCCAGAGCTATATTCTGCGCGTGCGGGAACTGGCGAAGGCCTGTGGCGAGGCGTTTTTGAAGACGGATGCGGGCGGCGCGGAGAAGGCAGCGGCCTGAACGATCTCCTTTGGTGATTTCGGCGACGGGGCGTATCATGGATGCGCCCCGTTTTTCGTAAAGGGCCAAGGGAGGAAATCATGACACAGCATGGTTGTTTCCACTGGAACGAACTGATGACCCGCGACACGGAGAAGATGAAGACCTTCTACGCGGACACGGTGGGCTGGACCTTTGACAGCATGGACATGGGGGAAGGACGGACCTACTGGATCGCTAAGGTCGGCGACACGCCGGTTGCAGGGCTTTTCCCCATGGCAGGACCAGATTTCGACGGTGTCGAGGAACACTGGATGCCTTATCTGGCGGTCGACGGCGTGGACGCGCTTCTGGAAAACGCGAAGGGAAAGGGCGCCGAAGTTTTGCGCGCACCCTTCGATGTGCCGGGCATTGGCCGCATCGCCGTTCTGCGCGAGCCGGGTGGCGCGATGATCGGCTGGATGACGCCTGCCGATCCGGCTTAGCGCTCAGGATTGGAAGGGGCAAACAGACGAAGGAAACAGTCCCGGCGCGCTCGAGAGCGTTGCGCGAAGCCCGTTGTATCGCCCTCGTGCGTGGTTCGACAGGCTCACCATGAAGGATGTGGTGGCCGGCAGGAGGCAATCAAGCGTGCCGGACGACCCGCAGGCCCACCATGAGGGGGCGGTGGGAGGCGGTGGAGAGCGTAAAGGCAGGCTTGAGGCAAATCCGCTCCTCATGGTGAGCCTGTCGAACCACGCACGACCATCCCGAAAACCGTCAGGCTGGGGCGATCGAACCTGCGGGATGCAGAGCTTCGGCTGAAACAGCCATGGCGCGGGGCTCCCTTTGCTCTGCCGAAAGCGTTTGCAGGGCGCGGCGGATGCCTGAGGGGCGTTCGGTGCTGCCCGGCATGGCCTGAAGGATCAGGCAGGCGCTGAGCGCGATGGAATGAAGAAGAGCGGGGGCGGCTGTCATTGTTCTCGTCCGGGTGTGATCTGATGCCTGTTCGTCGCTGCCGGCGACGAAAAGGTTCATTCGCACCGCGTGGCGGGTGACATTGGCGGGCGGAGTTGCTATTGCCGGGCGCGATACAGTCCGCTTTTCAGAGACCTCCCAATGCCCGATCTTCTTCTCGAACTCCGCTCCGAGGAAATTCCAGCCCGCATGCAGCGCAAGGCCGCCGGCGACTTGAAGAAGTTGGTGACGGACGGTCTGGTGGATGCGGGGCTCACCTATGAGGCGGCGACCGAATACTGGACGCCACGCCGGCTGGCGCTCGATATTCGCGGCGTGACCGCCCGCTCGAAGGATGTGCGCGAGGAGCGCAAGGGCCCGCGCACCGACGCGCCGGAAAAGGCCATTCAGGGCTTTTTGCGCGGGGCGGGGCTTTCCTCCATCGATGAGGCCGAGGTTCAGAGCGACCCCAAGAAGGGCGATTTCTATGTCGCGGTGATCGAGAAGCCCGGCCGGGCGGCGGAACAGATTGTCGCCGACATCATGCCGGGCATCATCCGCAATTTCCCGTGGCCGAAATCCATGCGCTGGGGCGCTGCCTCGGCAAAGCCCGGCAGCCTGCGCTGGGTGCGCCCGCTGCAATCGATCCTGTGCACCTTCGGGCCGGAAACCGAGGAGCCGGTGGTGGTGGATTTCGAGATCGATGGCATCCGCTCCGGCAATGTCACCTATGGCCACCGCTTCCATGCGCCCGACGCCATCACCGTGCGGCGCTTTGATGATTACGTGGAAAAGCTGGAAGCGGCGAAGGTCGTGCTCGACCCCGACCGCCGCAAGCGCATCATCCTCGACGACGCGCGCAATCTCGCCTTTGCCAACGGGCTGGAGCTGGTGGAAGACGAGGGGCTTCTGGAAGAGGTCTCCGGCCTCGTGGAATGGCCTGTGGTGCTTCTGGGTGAATTCGAGGAAGACTATCTGACCATTCCGCCGGAGGTGATCCGGCTGACCATCCGCGCCAACCAGAAATGCTTTGTCTGCCGCCCGCAGGGCGAGACGGAAAAGCTGTCCAACCGCTTCGTCATCACCGCCAATATCGAGGCGAAGGACGGCGGCAGGGAAATTGCGCACGGCAAT
Source organism: Nitratireductor kimnyeongensis (assembly GCF_019891395.1). Lineage (NCBI taxonomy): Bacteria > Pseudomonadati > Pseudomonadota > Alphaproteobacteria > Hyphomicrobiales > Phyllobacteriaceae > Nitratireductor > Nitratireductor kimnyeongensis. The sequence goes on from NZ_CP078143.1 coordinate 2,945,435, forward strand.
GGCAAGGTGGTGCGCGCGCGGCTTTCCGATGCGCTCTATTTCTGGAAGACGGATCAGGCGGCGCTGCCTGACCTCGGCAAGCTTGAGGGCTCGGCTGAAAAATTCGGGCTCGATCTTTCAAAGCCGCTCGACCAGCGCATGGCGCGGCTCGACCATCTGGGCGTGACCTTCCATGCCAAACTCGGCACGCAGGGTGAGCGCGTGGCGCGCATCGTAGCACTGGCGAGAGAGCTTGCGCCTGTGGTGGGGGCGGACCCGGCGGAGGCCGTGCGCGCGGCGCATCTGGCCAAGGCCGATCTCCAGACCGAGGTGGTGGGGGAATTCCCCGAGCTGCAGGGCTTCATGGGCCGCAAATATGCCGAGCTACAGGGCGAAAGCGCCGCAGTGGCGGCGGCCATCGAGGATCATTACAAGCCGCAGGGGCCGAACGACGCCGTGCCGACCGACCCGGTGGCCGTGGCCGTCGCGCTGGCCGACAAGCTCGATATGCTTGTGGGGTTCTGGGCGATTGACGAGAAGCCGACGGGGTCGAAAGATCCTTACGCGCTGAGACGCGCGGCGCTGGGTGTGATCCGCATACTTTCGGAGAATGGGATTGGCCTCAACCTGCTAGAGTTTTTCCGGTGGATCGTCGATACACCGGGAGCCCGCCCCAATATCGAGAAGGCTGTGCAGAAGACCGAAGGTCAAGATGTTTTTGAAACATATGCTCTAGACCTCCTCTCCTTCTTCCATGACCGTCTCAAAGTCTATCTCCGCGATCAGGGTGCGCGGTATGATCTGATCGATGCGGTTTTGGCGAGCCGTGGTGCCGGCCCCTCATCCGACCCTTCGGGCCACCTTCTCCCCGCAGGCGGGGAGAAGGAAGAGGCGGCAGCGTCTGTGTCCCCCTCTACCCGTGCGCGGGGAGAGGGTAAGGGTGAGGGGCAGCACCAGGCGGGCGAGACTGCCGGAAACGGCAATGACGATCTCCTCCTGATCGTGCGGCGCGTGGAGGCGCTTTCGGAGTTTCTGGCCACCACGGATGGCGAGAACCTTCTGGCGGGTGCCAAGCGGGCGGCGAACATCGTGGCCGATGCGGAAAAGAAGGGGACGGCCATCGCCGAGACGGTCGATGCGGAGCTCTTCGAGACCGATGAAGAGCGGGCTTTGTTCGACAGTCTGGAAGAGGCGGAGAATTTTGCCGCTCAGGCCATCGCCGCCAATGATTATGTGAAGGCGCTCTCCTTCCTGGCGCGGCTGCGCCAGCCGGTCGATGCCTTCCTCGATGGCGTGATGGTCAATGCGGAAGACGAAGCGGTTCGGGCAAACCGTCTGGCGCTGCTTTCACGCATCCGCAGCGCCACGGCGCAGGTCGCGGATTTCTCGAAAATCACCGGGTAGCTACGCGAACACGTAGACCGCCAGCGCCACGGCGATATAGGAGGCAAGGCCCGCCAGCGGGCCGAGCCGCTGCAGATAGGCTGGTGGCGGGGTGCCGGGCTGGCCACGCCGGACGGCCATGAAGCCAAGCACGGCCACGGCAAGGATGAAGGCTGCCGCCACGAGCTTGAGCAGGAAGGCCGTGCTCAAAAGCGCGCCCTCATAGCGCACCAGCCAGAGCCAAAGCCCTGTCAGCCACAGGAGCAAAACGCCTGAAAGCGTGACGAGCGTGAAGCGCGGGCGCAGCGCCAGAAGAGCAGGCGACGGCGCGCCCTCGGAGCGCTTGGCCTGAATTGCGACCATCATCCCGCCCAGCCCGCCTGCGGCCCCCAGCATGAGGCCGAACAGGTGCAGGATTTTCAGGAAGGTCAGCATGGCGGGGGTCTCCGGACAATGATGCGCGGAGGGTGCGCCGCTCTGCGTGGGACGTCAAGCGTACCGGGAAGTGCTTTCCTGTCAGCCTGATGGCATGAGCCTATTCGGGCTGTCCCACCGGTCCACCCGAGGGGCGAGGGGCAGAAGCAGGAGCCGTCGCGGCCGCAGAGCTGTCAGGCTCCGGCTTGGGGCGAGAGGCAGGCTGGTGTTCTGTCTGGACAGCAGGCTCGGCCGGGGTCGGCTGGGGTGCGGTGGCCTGCCGCGGCGGCGGCGTTACGGTTTCTCCGCCACGGATGATCTGCGGTATGCGGCGCGGGGCATGGGGGATGGCGCTGGTGGTTTCTCCGGTCTCCGGATGCATGTCGGGCAGCGCTGTTCCAATGCCGACCATGGAAGGTGAAAGCCGAAGCTTTTCCACTGATTGCGACGGGTTCAGGGAGGGAGCCGGATAGGACAACGGCACTTCAAGCATTGCAGGTCGGTCGAGCGTTTCTTGCCGGTATTCCTGCAACGTTACTGTCGATGTGGCGTGTTGTGGGGGCTTGGCTGTCAATTCGAGCAAGGAAGTCGCCTTCGTGCCGCCCGCGAACGCAAGCAACATGATGACGAGCAGTGGCTTGATCAGCCATGGCTGCATTCTTCCTTCCCCCCAATCATTGGCGGTTATAACGCGCGTATCATCGCGCATAGGCTATAAAACGCGAAATGCATTAAGATTCGACAAACTCCCTCCCTGGCGAACTCGCTGGCGAACTTGCTGGCTCTCATGCTCGATGTTTGTGATGCCGTGACGGGCAGGTTTGATTGAAGCCCCGCGTCTTTGCCCAAAAGCAGACCACGAACGAAATAAGCGCTGTTCCGTTTTGCCATGCTTGCCCACATCCGGAAGGCGCGATAGTCAGCAGTTGGATTTTGAAAGGACGGGTTTCTTGGCTGACATTCTGCCGGACAGTGAGGCGTTGCCACGGGCGGTGGAGCTGCTGCGATCAGGCGCGGCCATCGCCATTCCCACGGAAACGGTTTATGGGCTTGCCGCCGACGCTACCAATGGCGAGGCGGTGGCGCGGATCTATGAGACCAAGGGACGCCCGCAGTTCAACCCGCTGATCGCGCATGTGGCGGACCGGGAGATGGCGGAGCGCATCGCGGTTTTCAACCCGCTTGCGCGCCTCCTTGCGGATGCCTTCTGGCCGGGCCCACTGACGATTGTTTTACCGCATCGGGCCGGTTCCGGCGTTCACCCGTTGGTGACGGCCGGGCTCGACACGATTGCGCTGCGCTGCCCGAAAGGCTTTGGCGCGCGGGTGATCGAAGCGCTGGAGCGCCCCGTTGCGGCGCCGAGCGCCAATTCATCGGGCCGCATCAGCGGCACGACGGCTGAAGCTGTCGAGGCTGATCTCGGCTCTCGCATTCCCTTGATCGTGGATGGCGGCCGGACGCCGGTGGGGCTGGAATCCACCATTGTGAAGGTTGGGGAAGACGGCATCACGCTTCTGCGTCCGGGTGGCGTTGCGGCTGATGAGATCGAGCGCGTCACCGGTATGTCGCTGATGCGTGGTGCCAAGGGGGTGCAGGCCCCCGGCATGCTTGCCTCTCACTATGCGCCCAATGCCCATATGCGGCTCGGTGTGGCAGAGGTGAAACCGGGAGAGGCGCTGCTTGCCTTCGGATCGGAGCGCGTACCGGGGGCGGAGAGTGCGCATGCGGTGCGCAACCTGTCGCAGACCGGAGACCTGCGCGAGGCGGCGGCGAACCTCTTTTCGCATCTGCTTGCGCTCGACCGGTCAGGTGCTGCCACAATCGCTGCCGAGCCGGTGCCCCTTGAAGGGCTTGGCGAAGCCATCAATGATCGCCTCGCGCGCGCAGCCGCACCCCGAGATTGCTAACGCTTCAGGAAACCAGAACTTCATGACCATCGATGCCGCTCTTCTCGCCCGTTTTGCCAAAATCGTCGGCGAGCGCCATGCGCTGACCGCTGCCGAGGAGATTGCGCCTTATGAGGACGAGCCACGCGGGCTGTTTCGTGGGAAAACGCCGATGGTGCTGCGGCCGGGCTCTGTAGAGGAGGTGAGCGCGATCCTGAAGCTTGCCAGCGAAACCGGGACGGCGATCGTTCCGCAGGGCGGCAATACGGGCCTTGTGGGCGGCCAGATGCCGGACGGCGAAGGCAATGAAATCGTGCTTTCGCTTTCGCGCCTCAACAGGATCCGCGAGATCGATCTGAAATCCAACACGGCGACGGTGGAGGCCGGCGTGGTGCTGCAGGTGCTGCAGGATGCGGCTGCCGAAAAGGATCGGCTGTTTCCCCTTTCGCTCGGTTCGCAGGGCTCCTGCCAGATCGGCGGCAATCTGTCATCCAATGCGGGCGGCGTTGGCGCGCTGGCCTATGGCACGGCGCGGGATTTGTGCCTCGGTGTCGAGGTGGTGCTGCCCACCGGCGAGGTCTTTGACGATCTGCGCAAGCTCAAGAAGGACAACACCGGTTACGATCTCAAAGATCTGTTTGTGGGCGGCGAGGGCACGCTGGGCGTGATCACGGCGGCGGTGGTGAAGCTCTTTCCCATGCCCAAGGGGCGGGAACTGGCCTGGGCGGCTCTGCCGACGCCTGCCGATGCGCTGCGCTTTTTCGAACTGGCCAATGACCGCGCCGGCAATGGCCTGACGGCCTTCGAGCTTATCGAGCGCACGCCGCTTGCCTTCACGCTGGCGCATGTGCCGGGCTCTGTCGATCCGCTGACCGAGGCGCATTCCTGGTATGTGATGATCGAGATTTCCTCCGGGCGTTCCGGAGATGATGCCAAGGAGCTGATGGAGGAGGTGCTGACGGTCGCCTTCGAGGAAGGGCTGGTGGTGGACGCTGCGATTGCCCAGAACGAGGGCCAGGCCAATGCCTTCCGACATCTGCGCGAATCCATGTCGGAAGCGCAGAAGCCGGAAGGCGGCTCGATCAAGCACGATATTTCCGTGCCGGTGGCGGCGATCCCCGAATTCATCGAGCGTGCGGGCGACGAGGCGCAGAAGGTCGCGCCGGGCTGCCGCGTGGTGTGTTTCGGCCATATGGGCGACGGCAATCTGCACTACAATATCTCGCAGCCGAAGGATGGCGACCGCGACGCCTATCTCGCGCTCTACCGGAAAATGAACGACGCCATCCACGCCATCGTGCGCGATCTCGGCGGATCGTTCTCAGCCGAACACGGCATCGGGCGCATGAAGCGCGACGAGCTGATCGCCACGCAACCCGCCATCGCCACGGAGCTGATGCGCCGGGTGAAGGCAGCGTTTGATCCGGCGGGCATCATGAACCCGCGCAAGGTGATCTGATTTCAAAGTCGTAGAGCGGGTCGCGCATTGCGCCTTGCGCTCCGGCACCTTCTTGCCGGGGCTGCCTCCATTTACCTCCCGGTCATGCCTCTTGCCAGATCGTTACACTTGGTTGGAAATCGCTAACCAACTGTAAGGTCAGCAAAATTTAACCGACTTTCTAAGCCTGACGGTAACGGGCCAGGCGCTAGGGTGCCTTCCATAACGAGGCCGAAAACGGCCCGGTGAGAGAACCGGAAAACCGGCTCTCAGGAGTGACAGGAAGGCAAGAACATGAACAGTGGGCTCAAGCCAGTCTGGGCGGGCCGCGCAATGCGGCTCGACCCCTTTCGCCTGCCACAGGCGGTGAGCTATGCATCGCACGACGATTTCGGCGAAGTGTCCTTTACCGTGGACAATCGCGGCGTGCGCATGAAGCGCGTTCTCAACAAGAGCGGTCTGCCGGTAACCTTCGCCCTGCCCACGCGTGCGTTTCGTGGTGTTGCGGCGCGCGCCATCGAGGATGATCTGGGCGATGTGACGGTGACGCTCGAACTGCTTCACACGGATGCGATGCTGTGCGTGCCGCTTTTGGTGGCGGGCGATCTCGACGATGTGGCGGCTGACTGGCGCGCCTGGTCGGAAGCGCTGGGCCTGCCCATGCTGATGATCGAGGCCGACGGACTGGCCCGGCCGCTCGAAGAGAGCATTGGAGAGGTGAAGGCAAACCCGCCGAAGCATCGGCGTCAGGGCCATGCCGTTCGGGCGCGCCGCCCGCGTTTCCTCGCACGTCGCCGGTGCGGCAGCCTGGGTGTGCGCATGGTTGTTGGCGGAGCGGAGATTATCGCCCGCGACTGATCGCGCCGGTCAGAATTGTGGGCTGATCACGGCCCACAGACCACCGCCGATCAGGCCGAGAAAGATCAGCCAGCCGACAACATTGTTGGAGCGGAAGAGCGCCAGACACTGATCCGGGTTGTCGATGTCGATGACCCGGATTTGCCGTGCTAAATGGGCGCCTGCTGCCACCAGGCCGGCAAGTGCTGGCATCGGCACTTCGGCAAGCGCGAAGGCGACCGCAAAGAAAAGAAGTGCGCCGCCATAAAGCGCAATCAGCCACTGTCGGGTTTTTTCTCCGAACAGGCGGGCCGTCGAGCGAACGCCGACAATGGCATCATCTTCCTTGTCTTGATGGGCATAGATCGTGTCATAGCCGATGACCCACAGGATGGAGCCGAAATACAGAAGCAAGGGCGCGAGCGACAGGCTCTCGAAATCCGCCGCCCAGCCCATCAGCGCACCCCAGGAAAAGGCAAGTCCCAGAAAGAGTTGCGGCCAGTTCGTGAATCGCTTTGCGAAGGGATAGATCGCCACGACAATGAGCGAGGCGAAGCCGAGTGCGATGGCAAAGGCATTGAACTGCACGAGCACCAGAAGCCCCAGCAGCGCCTGCGCCAGAAGGAAGGCCCAGGCCTGCCCGCGCGTAACCTGTCCCGAGGGTAGGGGGCGGGAGCGCGTGCGCTCAACGGCATTGTCGATGCGCTCATCCACGAGGTCGTTGTAGGTGCAGCCGGCCCCGCGCATGGCAATCGCCCCGACGAGAAAGAGCAGGATGTGCCAGATGGAGGGAAGCACCTCGGCAAGGGGGGCGCCGGGCTGCGCATAGGCAGAGGCGGCAAGAGCCGTGGACCAGAGGCAGGGCCACAGAAGCAACTGCCAGCCAATGGGACGGTCCCACCGCGCAAGCTGAGCATAGGGCCACATGCCGCGCGGCATGACGCGATAGACCCAGTGGCCGGAAGGGGCATCGGCGACGCGGCCCTGACCTTGGCGGGACTGGATCTTTTCCATGGCGAACATGTCCGTTTTCGTGTGTCTGTCCTGAAGGGAGTGGCAAGCCCGCCTCTCCGCGTCAAGCGTTTCTCTCGGGGAACGGCGGACAAGCGCCTTGATTTTCGGCGCGAAGGGCCATAGCCCGAAGCAAAGATTGAACAAGCGGGGATGCGCACGATGAATGTTCTCCTGATCGGGTCCGGTGGCCGCGAGCATGCACTGGCCTGGAAGCTGGCGGCATCTCCGGTTTTGACGAAACTTTATGCAGCGCCCGGGAACCCCGGCATGGCAGGGGACGCTGAATGCGTGGCGCTTGACGTTTCCGACCATGCGGCTGTTGTCGCCTTCTGCAAAGAAAAGGCCATCGCGCTCGTCGTGGTCGGGCCGGAAGCGCCGCTCGTGGCCGGCCTTGCCGATGCTCTGAATGCGGCGGAGATCCGTGTTTTTGGCCCGAGTGCGGCCGCTGCCCGGCTTGAAGGGTCCAAAAGCTTCACCAAGGAACTATGCGACCGCAAGGCGATCCCCACTGCAGCCTATGGACGATTTGATAACGCGCTGGCAGCGCGCGACTATGTGCGCGAGCAGGGCGCGCCCATCGTCATCAAGGCGGATGGGCTTGCCGCTGGCAAGGGCGTGACCGTGGCCATGTCGGAGGATGAGGCCATCGCTGCCATCGACGAGTGTTTCGACGGCAGCTTCGGCGCTGCGGGCGCTTCTGTGGTGGTGGAGGAATTTCTAGAGGGTGAGGAGGCGAGCTTTTTCTGTCTTTGCGATGGCAAGACGGCGTTGCCCTTCGGCACCGCGCAGGACCACAAGCGCGTGGGCGATGGCGACGCGGGCCCGAACACGGGTGGCATGGGCGCCTATTCGCCGGCCCCGGTGCTGGATGAGACAACGCTTGCCCGCACCATGGCCGAGATCATCGAGCCGACTCTAGAGGGCATGGCGGAGATGGGCGCACCGTTCACCGGCGTTCTCTATGCCGGGCTCATGCTGACGACGGACGGTCCGAAGCTCATCGAATACAATGTGCGTTTTGGCGACCCGGAATGCCAGGTGCTGATGATGCGGCTGAAGGAGGATCTTCTGCTTCTCATCAATGCGGCGGTGGACGGGCAACTGGCGCATGTCTCGGCCCGCTGGCGCGATGAGGCGGCGCTGACCGTGGTGCTGGCGGCAAAAGGCTACCCGGCGAGCCCCGAAAAAGGCACCGTGATCGGCGGATTGGAGGCTGCGGGTGTTGATGACGGTGTCGAAATCTTTCACGCGGGAACCGCGATGAAGGACGGCGCGCTGGTGGCCAATGGCGGACGGGTGCTGAATGTCACCGCGCTGGGCGGCTCGGTGAAAGAGGCTCAGGAAAAGGCTTACCGTGCGGTCGATCTGATCGACTGGCCGGAAGGCTTCTGCCGGCGCGACATTGGCTGGCGCGCGGTGGAGCGTGAGGGCTGAGGGGTCTCAGGGTTGGCGCTTAGCTTTCTGCAGTTCTATTCCTTGAACAGATGCGCCGTCTCGAATGGATCGGGAACGGGTTTTTCCGGCACGGTACCTTCAGCCATCCGCTTTTTGTGGTGGGTGAGCGAACACTCGATGGAACAGAGAATGCCGCGATCCGCCCAGTAGGCGGGGCCGTTTTCGATCAGGCCCTCATGATAGGCAAAGCCCGGCGTTCCGAACATTTTTCCGCATTCGATGCAGCGGTTCTTTTCCGGTCTTGCAAGCATTGAGGTTCCTTCCTTTGGATGGTTTCTAACCTTCGGGCGGGAGGGCTGCAAGGTTTTCAACATTGACGTTTACGTAAAAAGAAACTAGCAATCTTGCGCCAAGGTATGATGGCGGGGGTGTGGTCGAGCGGCTAGATTTTGGTCCCGGGCGCACGCTGGACAGTTTGGCGCGCGCCGCAGTTTCAGGCGCTGACGGGACATCAGGAGGATTGCAGCATGTATCGAGCCCCGGTCGACGAAATCGCCTTCACCCTGAAACATGTCACCGGGTTCGGCGCCGATCTGGATGCTGGCCGGTTTGGCGATCTCTCCGAAGATCTGGTCGATGCGATCATTGGCGAGGCCGGGCGCTTTGCTTCTGAGGAGATCGCGCCGCTTGCGAAAGTGGGCGACGAAAAGGGGGCGGTCTTAAAGGACGGCACCGTCACCACGCCGCAGGGCTGGGCCGACCTTTACCGGCGCTGGTGCGAGGGCGGATGGAACGGGCTTGCCGCTCCTGAGGAATTTGGCGGGCAGGGCCTGCCGACGTTGCTTTCCGTTGCGACGATGGAGATGTGGAACTCCGGTTCAATGGCGTTTGCCATCGGTCCGACACTGACCATTGGGGCAATCGAAGCGCTGGAGAAGCACGCGACACCTGAATTGCAGAAGACCTATCTTGAAAAGCTCGTCTCGGGCGAATGGATGGGCACGATGAATTTGACGGAGCCGCAGGCTGGCTCCGACCTCAACGCGCTCAAGGCGCGGGCGGAACCGGTGGGCGACGGGACCTATCGCATCTTCGGCCAAAAGATCTTCATTACCTATGGCGAACAGGATTTCACCGACAACATTGTGCATCTTGTGCTGGCAAGGCTGCCGGATGCGCCGGCGGGCACGAAAGGCATTTCGCTTTTTCTGGTGCCCAAATATCTCGTCCACGAGAATGGTACGCTGGGTGAGCGCAACGATGTTTTCTGCGCCTCCATGGAACACAAGCTCGGCATTCACGCCTCTCCCACCTGCACCATGATCTATGGCGACGGCAAGTTCGGCGAGACGCCGGGTGCTGTCGGCTGGCTGATAGGCGAGGAAAACCGGGGTCTCGCCTGCATGTTCACCATGATGAACAATGCCCGGCTGGCGGTCGGCATGCAGGGTGTGGGGATTGCCGAGGCGGCTACGCAGAAGGCAATGTCCTATGCGCAGGAGCGCCGGCAGGGCCGGGCCGCGGGTGCGCCCAAGGATGGCGGGATGAGCCCGATCGCCGAGCATCCCGACATCAAGCGCACGCTTTTGACCATGAAGGCAGAGACACAGATGGCGCGCGCGATCACCTATGCCTGTGGCTATGCGATCGACCGGGCGCGGCTTGGCGAGGGTGACGAGGCGAAGGCCTGGCAGGCGCGCGCGGACATTCTCACCCCCATGGCAAAGGCCTTTTCCACCGATGTGGGCGTGGAGGTTGCATCGCTTGGCCTGCAGGTTCATGGCGGCATGGGCTATGTGGAGGAGACGGGGGCTGCCGCGCTTTACCGCGATGCGCGGATCGCGCCGATCTATGAGGGCACCAACGGCATTCAGGCAATCGACCTCGTCATGCGCAAGCTGCCACTTGAAGGCGGCGAGGCGGTGGCTGCTCTCATCAAGGAGCTGCGCGCCGACCAGAAGGCGGCTCATGCGGCATCCTCTCTTGGCAAGACCGGCGAGAGGCTGGCTGCGGCGCTGGACGATCTCGAAGCGGCGACCGGCTTCATGACCGAAGCGCTTTCCAATGGGCAGGTGAATGAGGCGCTGGCGGGCGCAACGCCCTATTTGCGGCTGTTCTCTCTCGTCATTGGTGTCGCGTTCAATGCGCGCGCGGCGTGCGGAAACGAAAATTCGGGTCACGCCGCACTGGTGCGTTTCATGGCGGAGAACCTGCTCGGCGAGACGGGTGCGCTCAGGCAGAGGGTGACGGAAGGGGCGGCGAGCCTCGATGCGGCGGCCGACGCCCTGCTTTCGGTCTGAGGAGACGATCATGAGCGAGCATGTTCTTATCGAGCGGCGCGGTGCGGTGCAGGTGATCCGGCTGAACCGTCCGGAAAAGAAAAACGCCATCACCCGTGCCATGTATGCGGCGATGGCCGATGCGCTGAAGGCAGGTGACGCGGATGACGCGCTGCGCTGCCACGTGCTTCTGGGCACGCCCGGTGCGTTTTCGGCGGGCAATGACCTTGCCGATTTCATGGCGGTGGCCGCCGGCGGGGAGGGCGGCGAGGAGGTCTATGATTTTCTTCTGGCGCTGGCCGGGGCTCAAAAGCCGCTCGTCTCGGGCGTGGACGGCATCGCGGTGGGGATCGGCACGACAATCCACATGCATTGCGACCTGACCTTCGCGACGCCGGCAACCGTGTTTTCCACGCCGTTCGTGGATCTGGGGCTCGTGCCGGAGGCGGGGTCGAGCCTGTTGGGACCGGCGCTTATGGGCCATCAGCGCGCCTTCGCCATGTTGGCGCTGGCCGAAGGGCTGCCGGCAGAGGATGCGCGCGCGGCTGGGCTGATCCACCGCGTGGTGGGGCAGGAAGAGCTCGAAGATGCGGCTTTCAATGCAGCGGAAGCGCTTGCCGCAAAACCGCCGGAGGCGTTGCGCATCGCCCGCAATCTGTTGCGCGGGCCGCGCGACGATGTTGTCGCGCGCATTCGGGAAGAGGGTGAGCATTTTCGCGCCCGTCTGAAATCGGATGAAGCGCGTGCCGCTTTCATGGCTTTCATGAGCCGCAAGTAGGGCGGGCCGAGGGGCGTTGGATGCCTCGGTCAGTGATGCAACGCCTGCCCCTCATCCCCCTGCCGGGACCTTCTCCCCGCTCGCGGGGAGAAGGAGGCTGTTATTGTGGCTCGGTCTTTTACGGATAAAGCCGCTCCGTCTGCCAGTCGCCGTTTTTGTCGCGGCTGAAGACCACGCGGTCGTGCAGGCGGAAAGGGCGGTCGTGCCAGAATTCAATGGATCGCGGAATGATCCTGAGGCCCGACCAGTGCGACGGGCGCGGGATGGTGCCGACCGCAAACTTCGCCGTGTATTCGGCAACCGCCTTTTCCAGCGCGAAGCGGCTTTCGAGCGGGCGGGACTGTTTTGAGGCCCAGGCGCCGATGCGGCTGCCGCGCGGGCGCGAGGCGTAGTATTCGTCCGCCTCGGCATCGCTCACCACTTCGACCGGCCCGCGAATGCGCACCTGACGGCGCAGGCTCTTCCAGTGAAAACACATGGCGGCTTTCTTCGCGCTCAGGATCTCGCCCCCCTTGGCGCTCTCGAAATTCGTGTAGAAGACAAAGCCGCGCTCATCGAAACCCTTGAGAAGAACCATGCGCACATTGGGCATTCCATCGGGGTCGACGGTGGCGAGAGCCAGTGCATTGGGGTCATTGGGCTCGGATCTGGTGGCGTCTTCAAGCCATTCCGCAAAAAGCCGGAAAGGCTCGTTGCGCTCAGTGAAGTCACCGGATTTTAACGTCTCGTCAATCATACTGGCTGCCTGTTCGCTTATTCTACGGGGAGAATGCCGATTGTCGGGGGCAACGCAAGCGCCAGTTCGAAGCATAGCCTTGGGTCTGCGTTGTTTTGGGCGTCTTACCGGTCTGGTGGGCGTGATTCTCCTTACCGGCTGCAGCCTTTCGGCGCTCGACGTGGGAGAAGCCGACATTGACCGATCGCTTGTCACGGGGGCGATTGCGCCCCCCGTCGAGAGCATGTCCACACCATTGCCCGCCATGAACCATGCCGGGTCAGAGGGCTTTCCGGCCGGAACCGCGGCCTTGCTGCAGGCGATGGTCGCCCAGCTTGGCCCGAATCTGGAAGGGGAGTTGCCGGTATCATGGGCGGATGAGGATAGCGGTGTTCAGGGTGTGGTTTCTTATATGATCGAAGATGCAAATGGGAATTGCCGGCATTTCACTACATCGCGCGAAAGTTTCGACGGGATCCGCCTTTATCGCGGCAGACTCTGCGTGGATCCGGAATTCGGGTGGCAGATCGATGAATTTGAGGCTGTTTGACGGGCAAATCCGGCTAAAGCTCTGGAATTTCTTCCTAGCCAAACGCATATAGGAAGCGACATCCCCAATTCACGACGTTTTGCCCTATAATGGGTGACGACCAAAGACAGAGTTGCACATGCGCAATCCATATGACGTTCTGGGCGTGGCCAAGAACGCCTCGTCCAAGGAGATAAAATCGGCTTACCGGAAGCTGGCGAAACAGTACCACCCGGATCAGAAGCCCGACGATCCCAAGGCCAAGGAGCGGTTCGCCGAGATTGGACAGGCGTACGAAATTCTGGGTGACGAGAAGCAGCGCGGCGCTTTCGATCGCGGCGAGATCGACGCTGAGGGCAAACCCCGCTTTGCAGGCTTCGAAGGCGCTGGTGCGGGCGGCGATCCGTTTGCGGGCTTTCGCCGATCTGCCCGTGGCGGGCCGGGAGCCCAGCATTTCGAATTCAGAAGCGGCGGCCCCGATGGCGCTGGTTTCGGCGGGGCGGACATTTTCAGTCAGATTTTCGGTGACGCTTTTTCGCAGGCAGGCGCCGGGCGCGGGCGACGCGCCGGAGCCGGTGGCGCCGGTGGGCGTCCGAGCGGCATGGGCGATCTGAATGCGACACTCGATGTGGATATCGAGGACGTGGCCCGAGCAGAGAAGGTGACGGCGGTCTTTCCCGGCGGACGGCGCATTGCGGTGAAACTTCCGCGCTACGTGGAAGATGGCCAGACCATCCGTCTCAAGGGGCAGGGTGAGGAAACGCCGTTCGGCGAGCGGGGCGATGCGCTGGTGAAACTGCGTTTCAAGGCGCACCCGCGCTACCGGATCGAGGGACGCGATCTCCACGTGGATCTTCCGGTGAGCCTCCGCGATGCTGTCCTGGGCGCCAAAGTGCCTGTCGAAACGCCGACGGGGCGTCTTGCTCTGACCGTGCCTGCCTGGACGAGTTCGGGAAAGACCATGCGCTTCAAAGGCCGCGGGTTGCCCCGCAAGACCGAAGGCAATGGCGATCTCTACGCGCATATCCAGATCATGCTTCCGGAAGGCGGAGACCCCGCGTTGGAAGCATTGTTCCGCCAATCTGCTTGATGCCTTGGCCGGGCTGTGCGATAGGGCTGCCGGCTTATCGCGTTGCGCCTTCGGAGAATCGTGGGCAGATGCGGGTGAAAAAGACACAGGATGATGAAGCGGCGCGCCTTCAGGTGAAAGCATGACGCTTCGGCAATTGGATTCGGAGAACCATTCCATGACAAATGGCAATGGCCTGATGGCCGGAAAGCGCGGGCTCATTCTGGGGGTCGCCAACAACCGCTCGATCGCGTGGGGCATTGCGAAAGCATGTGCCAATGCCGGCGCAGAGCTGGCGCTCACATATCAGGGTGACGCGTTGAAGAAGCGGGTCGAGCCGCTGGCCGCAGAACTGGGCGCGATTGTCGCCGGCCATTGCGACGTGACGGACATGGACAGTGTCGATGCGGTGTTTGCAAAGCTCGAGAAGGAATGGGGCAAGCTGGACTTTCTCGTCCATGCGGTGGCCTTCTCCGACAAGGACGAGCTGACCGGACGATATGTCGACACGAGCCGCGAAAATTTCCTGCGCAGCATGGATATCTCCGTCTATTCGCTGACGGCGATTGCAAAGCGTGCCGAACCGCTGATGAGCGATGGCGGATCCATCCTGACGCTGACCTATTACGGCGCCGAAAAGGTAATGCCGCACTACAATGTCATGGGTGTGGCCAAGGCAGCCCTTGAGGCGAGCGTGCGCTATCTGGCCGTCGACATGGGCGGCAACAACATCCGCGTCAACGCCATTTCGGCAGGTCCGATCAAGACGCTTGCCGCCTCCGGTATTGGCGATTTCCGCTATATCCTGCGCTGGAACGAGTATAATTCGCCGCTGAAGCGCGTTGTGACCACGGACGAGGTGGGCGATTCGGCCCTTTACATGCTCTCGCATCTCTCGCGCGGCGTAACGGGTGAAATCCTGCATGTGGACTCTGGCTATCATGTCGTCGGCATGAAGGCGGTCGACGCTCCGGATATTTCCGTCGTCACGGAGTAGATACGAAGGCGCATCGTGCTTCCATTATTGTATATAATTCGCCACGGTCAGACCGCGTGGAATGCCGAGGAGCGCCTGCAAGGACAGGCCGATACGGATATCAATACGGTCGGCCAGGTTCAGGCTGACCGCAACGGAATCCGCCTTGCCGATCTTCTGAACCATGATGCGGATGGCTTCGATTTCGTGGCCAGCCCGCTTCGGCGTACGCGCGAAACGATGGAGCGTGTGCGTGCCGGTCTCGACCTGCCGCGCGAGGGATATCGAACCGATCCACGGCTGATGGAGCTGAACTTCGGTGACTGGCAGGGCTTCACCTACGCCGAACTGGAAGCGGCCAATCCGGGAAGCACCGAAGCTCGTTCCCACGACAAGTGGGGATTCGTGCCTCCGGGTGCAGACGCCGAGAGCTACGAGAGACTGGCCGAACGGGTGAAGCCGTGGCTCGGCGAGTTGTCCGGCCCCACGGTCTGTGTGACCCATGGCGGGGTCATCCGGTCGCTGCTGTACCTGACGGGGCATGCCACAAGCGATGAGGCTGCAGCACTTACCATTCCACAAGACAGGATATTGCGGTTCCAGGACGGGACGGCAGAGTGGCTTTAGAACGGTTCACCGTTTCACGGAAACGCTGCTCCGCTCTATCCAACGGTTTCTCCGCGTTTATGCGGAAGGCACGTGATTCCACCTGGCTGAAAAGAGTTGCAGAATCCCGGATCAGGATCAGTCGGGCAACAGCATGTCGGTGATCTGCTTCACGCCATTGTCGACTTCGCGATAGGCGACGATAACGCTCATGCCCGGTTCGATGGCGGAGACATCCATCTCGGCTGGCAGTTTGAAGATCTGACCATTCTCCAGCGTAATGGTGAGATTTTCTGGGTCGACATTGGCAACCCGCCCCTCGGTGTCCAGGGCAAAGGCTGAGGAGACGAGCAAAAGTAAGCCCAATGCGGCTGCAAAGATGCGCATTCCATACCTCTTTTTCGACATGAGCACCGATAGAACGGCGCGAAAGCGAAGCAGATATTAACCGCCTAATTGTGTCAAAACTAGTGTGTGGAACACTTGATCATTTCGTGTTCCACACGGAGCAACGCCACCGATTGTTTCCGTTCCGAAAGCAGCCAAACCGGGCATGTTGTGTTGGAATGCCGGTGCACGAGGCAATCGCACGAGCCAATCCGGTTTGACCGTTTTCCCAAACGCCAATAGAAGCGGGATTACCGGCCCTCGAGGATATCTGGATGGCCGGCCCTATCGATTGTTGGAAGCCTGCATTCATGTCACACAATACATTCGGCCATCTTTTTCGTGTCACCACCTGGGGTGAGAGCCATGGCCCGGCGATCGGCTGTGTGGTCGACGGATGCCCGCCCGGCATTCGTTTCACGCTTTCCGACATCCAGACAGAACTCGATAAAAGGCGCCCGGGCCAATCGCGCTTCGTGACACAGCGGCGCGAGCCGGATGCGGTGAAAGTCCTTTCAGGCGTGTTGCCGGACGAGGATGGCGAAACGCTGATCACCACCGGAACACCAGTTTCCATGATGATCGAGAATGTGGATCAGCGCTCCAAGGACTATGGCGAGATCGCAAAGCGTTTCCGTCCTGGTCATGCCGACTATACCTATGAGACGAAATACGGCCTGCGCGACTATCGCGGGGGTGGGCGCTCTTCGGCGCGCGAGACGGCGACACGTGTTGCCGCTGGAGCGCTTGCACGCAAGGTGGTGCCCGGCATGAATGTTCGTGCGGCCCTGGTCGCCATGGGCGAAAAGGAAATCGACAGGGCGAATTGGAACTGGGATTTCATTGGCGATGCGGAGAACCCGTTTTTCACGCCGGACCCACAATCCGTCGCAGTCTTTACCGATTATCTCGATGGCGTTCGCAAGGCGGGTTCCTCGGTGGGCGCGGTCATTGAGGTGGTGGCCGAGGGTGTGCCGGTGGGGCTCGGTGCTCCGGTTTATGCCAAGCTTGATCAGGACATCTGCGCCAATCTGATGTCGATCAACGCCGTGAAAGGCGTCGAAATCGGCAATGGGTTCCAGGCAGCCCGGATTACCGGAGAGGAAAACGCCGACGAAATGCGCATGGGCAATGACGGCGCGCCGCGTTTCCTGAGCAACAATGCAGGCGGCATTCTGGGCGGCATCTCAACCGGAGAGTCCATTGTCGCGCGTTTTGCGGTGAAACCGACCTCATCGATCCTGACACCGCGCCAGAGCATCGACAAGGATGGCAATGAGGTCGATGTCCTTACCAAGGGCAGGCACGATCCGTGTGTGGGCATTCGTGCCGTCCCGATTGCCGAAGCGATGGTTGCCTGCGCGATTGCCGATCATTATCTGCGCCATCGTGGCCAGACCGGCCGCATCTGACGGAGTGTTCAATGCCCTATGATCAGAAAAAGGTCGTCGAAGCCCTGCGCGCCTTCGAAAAAGGCGAGATGGTTGTCGTCATGGACGATGACGGGCGCGAGAACGAGGGCGACATCATTGTCGCGGCGGTGCATTGCACGCCCGAAAAAATGGCCTTCATCGTGCGCCATACATCGGGCATTGTCTGCGCGCCCATGCCCGGCGGCGAGGCGAAACGGCTGAATCTGGCGCCCATGGTGGCCGAGAACGATGCGCCGCACTCGACCGCCTTTACCGTGAGCGTCGATTTCAAGCATGGCACCACGACCGGTATTTCCGCCGAGGATCGCACGCTGACCGTTCGCAATCTGGCAAACCCCAATGTGGGGTCAGGTGACTTCGTGCGCCCGGGCCACATTTTTCCGCTGGTTGCCCGCGAGGGCGGGGTGTTGATGCGCTCGGGCCATACGGAGGCGGCCGTCGATCTTTGCAAACTCGCTGGGCTACCGCCGATCGGCGTCATCTGCGAACTCGTCAATGATGACGGCACCGTGATGCGCGGTCCGCAGGTCTCGGCTTTTGCCGAACAACACGGGCTGATGCAGGTTTCGGTTGCCGATCTCATCGCCTATCGCCAACGGCAAGAGACGCTGGTGGAGCGGGTGGCGAGTTTCGACATCGACACGCCGAGCGGCCCGGCGAAAGCGCATGCCTATACGCTTCCCTGGGAAGCGATGCAGCATCTGGCGATTGTCTTCGGAGACATCCGTGACGGGGTGGATATCCCCGTGAGGCTCCACACGGAGGATGTGGTGACGGACGTTTTCGGCAAGGAAGAGCGGCTGCGCGAAGTTATGGAGCGTATGGCAGGGCTTGGACGTGGCGTGCTCGTCTATCTGCGGGAAGGTTCGGTGGGCGTTGCCCATGAAAACCGCCGCCGCCCGGCGGGAAGCGACCGGGAGGACCATGACGAAGCCCTGCGGCGCGAGAGCGAATGGCGAGAGATCGGCCTGGGGGCGCAAAT
Source organism: Nitratireductor kimnyeongensis (assembly GCF_019891395.1). NCBI lineage: Bacteria > Pseudomonadati > Pseudomonadota > Alphaproteobacteria > Hyphomicrobiales > Phyllobacteriaceae > Nitratireductor > Nitratireductor kimnyeongensis. The sequence goes on from NZ_CP078143.1 coordinate 2,963,535, forward strand.
TCTCAAGGACCTCGGCATTTCCTCCATCAAATTAATGGCTTCGCGGGAGCGGCACTATGTCGGGCTTGAAGGCTTCGGCATCGAGATCGCCTCGACCGATATTGTTTGACCCATGAGACAGGCCCGACTTGTTCGGGCCTGTCTCATAATGAAGTCTGCGGCGCTACTCAGCCGGCTGGAATGTGGCACCGGCTGCCGTGCGGCGCTCGCCGGCGAGGCTCTTCTGACCAAGCAAGACCGTCAGCAGCGCCGAAAAGCCGGCCACCGCGGAAACCCAGAACCCGTTTTGAGGCCCGTAGAGATCTATGACCCAGCCGGCGACGAACGAACCGAGCGCCATGCCGATCCCGATGCCGGTCATGACCCAGGTAATGCCTTCTGTGAGCATGGCCGGCGAAACACGGCGCTCGATTACGCCGAATGCGGTGATGAACGTGGGTGAGACGGCAAGGCCGCTGACGAAGACCGCCACGGCGAGCAGGGGCACTGTGTCGGCGAAGAGAAGCGGCACCGTGGTAACAGCAATGACGGTCACGGCAATGGCGAGCTGGCGTTGCAGGGGCATTGTGAGGTTGAGGGCGCCGATGACAATGCCGATGAGGAAAGAGCCAACGGCGTAGACGCCGATGACGAGGCTGGCGGCACCTGGCTGGCCGAGCATCTTGGTGATTGCCACGGAACTCACCTCGGCGGTGGCGAAGATCGCACCGACAAAGATCAGGGCAAGCGTGACGATCTGCACCGAGCGCAGGCGGATTGCTGAGTGCGCTGGTCCTTCCTCGGCCGGACGAATGCCGGGTTCTGTCGAGCGCTGCAGCACGAAAGCCGCCGTTCCGAAGGCCAGAAAGAGCGTGCTGGCCAACATGCCGGCCTCGGGAAAGAGCGACACACTCAATCCCACCGAAAGCGAAGCCCCGGCAATGTAGACAAGTTCGTCTGCGACCGATTCGAAAGCGAAGGCCGTGTTGAGCTCCGGGCGACCGTGGAAAATTTCCGTCCATCTGGATCGCACCATGGCCGGGATGCTTGGCATGGTGGCTGCGGCGAGGGCCGCGGCAAACAGCGTCCACAACGGCCAGTCACGATTGGCCGCGGTAATGAGCAGGAGAAACGCGATCACGGAAACGGTTGTGAAGGGCGTCAATATGGCGCTTTGGCCACGCCGGTCCACGAGCCGCGAGATTTGTGGGGCTACGAAGGCATTGGTGAGGGCCAAGGTGGCCGCGACAGCACCGGCAAGCCAATACTCACCGTGGGTTTGTGATAGCATGGCGACAATGCCGATGGGAGCCATGGCAATGGGCAGACGGGCAAAAAAACCGGCTGCGGCAAAACCTTTGGAGCCCGGTGCCTTGAAAATCTGGCGATAGGGGTTGGGCATTGGAATGATCCTTGATGCAGGAATGATGGTGATTTACATACGCTGCGTATGTAGATCAGATAATGGCATACGCGATGTATGTCAATTGATATACGCCGCATATGTGAATGGAGATTCGAATGGTGCATAAACCGCGCAGCGAAATGATTGCCGAAACCAGAGCCAAACTGGTGGCCGCAGCGCGGGATGCCTTCGGCAGAGTTGGCTACGCGAATGCTTCGATGGATGATTTTACTTCAGGCGCAGGTCTGACACGCGGCGCGCTGTACCACCATTTCGGCGGCAAAAAGGGGCTGTTCGAAGCGGTCATCATGCAGATCGATGGCGAGATGACAGAAAGGCTCAAGGGCGTTTCACAGCGTGCCAGCGATCCCTGGAAGGGATTTGTCGACGAGTGTGTCGCCTATATCGAGATGGCGCTCGAACCCGAAATCCAGCGCATCATGCTTCTCGATGGTCCTTCGGTCCTTGGCGATCCATTCAACTGGCCCAACCAGCCCTCTTGCATAAACGCGCTCACCCGCAGTCTGGAAAAGCTCGTGGATGCCGGCCTGGCGGAGGTTGCGGATCCGGAAGCCACGGCGCGGCTTATCAGTGGGGCGAGCTTCCTTGCATCACTCTGGATTGCCAATTCCGACAATCCCGAGGCGACATCCAAACGAGCCGTGGCCGCTTTTGAACGGTTGCTTGAGGGATTGCGAAAAGGGACGGCTACCGCAGGTTGACAATCCTGCATCATCGTTCATGCTCCCTGTAACTGGCAGGGGGCTGTTTCATGTGGGATTTTGATATTGGTCGAACGCTGGCGATCATGGGCCGGACTTGGCCGTTCATCGTTTTGCGCATGGTCGTCTATTTCGGGATCACAGTGGCGTATATTTTTGCCACCGGAACGGGGGCAGGCATAGGCTATGGCGTCGGCCATGTCTCCAGCGACCCGGGCGGCCCCGGCACATTTGCCCTTTGGGGCGGAATTGCCGGTTTCGGACTGGTTTCCGCCATCGTCTACTGGATCCGCGAATACATCCTCTACATCGTCAAGGCCGGCCATATCGCGGTGATGGTGCATCTGATCGATGGTCAGGATGTACCCGACGGCAAAAACCAGATCACCTATGCGCGGCAGGAAGTCACTGCGCGCTTTGCCGAAGCCAATGTGCTGTTCGTTCTTGATCAGCTCGTAAAGGGCGTGATCCGGGTTCTGACCGGGCTTCTGGGCGGCATTGCGGGATTTCTGCCCATTCCGGGGCTCGACACGCTGATGCGTTTCGTCAACACGGTCATCCGCATTGCACTGACCTATGTTGACGAGATCATTCTTGGGTACAACATCCGCATCGGTTCGAACAAACCGTTCGAGACTGCTCGGCAGGGCGTGGTGCTCTATGCGCAGAATGGCAAGACCATGCTCAAGAATGCCGTCTGGCTGGCACTCTTCATGTGGCTTCTGACTTTTGTCGTTTTCCTTGTCATGCTCGCACCGGCGGGCGCCATCCTCTATGCCATGCCGGGGCAGCTGGCTGGCTGGGCATTCGTGCTGGCGATCGTGTTTGCCTGGGCGGTGAAGGCCGCGCTCATCGAACCGTTTGCCATTGCTGCGTTGATGTCGGTCTATTTCAAGGTGATTGAAGGACAGACACCCAATCGCGAATGGGATGAGCGGCTGAGCAGTGCATCCAAACAGTTCCGCGAATTGAAGGAGCGGGCTTTGGACACCGTTGGTGTCCGATCTGGCACGGCATCTGCGAAACCAACCGGGTGAAACCCTGTTGACACGGGCCCCGAGCGCCTATGCCTGTCATGGCCAAGCCACGGTTTGGCCATTACACTCAGGGTATGAGAACTCGTTTCTACACGCATCCGATCTGTCGTGAGCACATCACACCGCCTGGTCACCCGGAACGGCCCGATCGCCTGCGGGTGATTGTCGACCGGCTGGACGACGAGCCATTCGCCTATCTGCAGCGGCTGGAGGCGCCGCTGGCGGATGAAAGTGCGGTGCTTCTTGCGCATCCGGTCGAACATCTCGAGAAGGTGAAGGCCAGCATTCCGGACGATGGGCTGGCGGTGATCGACGATGACACCACCGTGAGTCCGAAAAGCCTTGAAGCTGCTCTCACGGCCATTGGTGGTGCTGTGGCCGGTGTCGACGACGTGTTTTCCGGTGAGGCCGGGAACGTTTTCGTTGCGGGGCGTCCTCCCGGCCATCATGCCGAGAAGAACCGGGCCATGGGCTTTTGCCTGTTCAACAACGCCGCCATTGCGGCCCGGCACGCACAAAGGGAACATGGCGCAGAACGCGTCGCCATCGTCGACTGGGATGTGCATCACGGCAACGGTACGCAGGACATCTTCTGGGATGATCCGAGCGTGCTCTACTGCTCCACGCACCAGATGCCGCTTTATCCGGGAACAGGTGCTGCCCATGAGACGGGCGCCGGCAACATCGTGAACGCGCCTCTGCCTGCCGGGTCCGGTTCGGAGGCGTTTCGTGAGGCGTTCGAGGGGAAGGTATTGCCTGCACTCGACCGATTTTCACCGGACCTGATCGTCATTTCTGCCGGTTTCGACGCCCATCGGCGCGATCCGTTGGCTGAACTCAATCTGGAAGCTGAGGATTTTGACTGGGCGACCGGCGTTCTGATGGAGCGGGCCGACCGTTTGTCACAGGGGCGCCTTGTCAGCTTGCTTGAAGGTGGGTACGACCTGCAGGGACTTTCCGTGTCGGTCGCTGCGCATGTCGGCCGTTTGTTGAAGGGGTGAGACATGGCCGAAGAAGCCAACAACGAAATCAAGAGCATGAGCTTCGAGCAGGCACTTGAAGCGTTGGAAAAGATCGTTGAGGATCTGGAGCGCGGCGATGTGCCCCTCGACCAGTCGATCAAGATTTACGAGCGTGGCGAGGCGCTGAAAAAGCACTGTGACCAGCTTCTGAAGGCCGCGGAAGACAAGGTGGAGAAGATCCGTTTGTCGCGCGAGGGGCAGGCTGTCGGCAGCGAACCGCTCGACGAGAGCTGAGATCCGAGTAACTCCGAGGTCAGCAGTCTTTGTACATTTGTTTGTACGGAGGTTGTTTTGTATTCAAGCGTAGTGAGTGTAGATTTCAAAGAAACTGTACTGTTTCATCCCATTGCGTTTACTTTGCCTGGCTGAAGCCCTATGTCGATGTGATGCAAACAGCCGAGGTGACGCGCGTGAATTCGCCACCCGACACTCCTCTTCTTGATACGGTTGGCACGCCAGCCGATCTCAAAACCCTTTCGCCTGACGATCTTCCCCAGCTAGCCGACGAGCTGCGTGCCGAACTGATCGATGCGGTTTCGAAGACCGGAGGGCATCTGGGTGCCGGGCTCGGCGTTGTCGAACTGACCGTGGCGCTGCACCATGTGTTCGACACGCCCGGCGACCGACTCATCTGGGATGTGGGCCACCAGGCCTATCCGCACAAGATCCTCACCGGCAGGCGAGAGCGCATCCGCACGCTGCGCCAGGAGGGTGGGCTCTACGGGTTCACCAAACGCTCGGAAAGCGAATACGATCCGTTCGGCACGGCGCACTCCTCCACCTCCATTTCGGCGGGCCTCGGCATGGCCGTTGCGCATCGGCTGAAAGGCGAAAAACGCAATGTGATCGCCGTCATCGGCGATGGTGCCATGTCGGCCGGGATGGCCTATGAGGCGCTCAACAATGCGGGTGCACTGGGCGAGCGGCTGATCGTGATTCTCAACGATAACGACATGTCGATTGCCCCGCCGCAGGGCGCGATGAGCGCCTATCTGGCGCGCCTCGCATCGGGACGCACCTATCAGGGTGTGCGCGATCTCGGCAAGAAGCTGACGTCCTATCTCGGTGAGAGCGTTGATCGGGCCATCACGCGCGCTGTCGAACATGCGCGCGGCTATGTGACCGGCGGCACGCTGTTTGAGGAACTGGGCTTCTTTCACATTGGCCCGATTGACGGGCACAATCTCAAACATCTCGTTCCGGTTTTGAAGAACGTGCGCGACAATGGCACAGGGCCGGTGCTGATCCATGTGGTGACGAAAAAGGGCAAGGGATATCCGCCGGCGGAGGCCGCCGCCGACAAATATCACGGCGTCAACAAGTTCGATGTCATCACAGGGGCGCAGGCCAAGACGCCTGCCAATGCACCGAGCTACACAAAGGTCTTCGCCCGGTCGCTGGTTCAGGAAGCGCGCGAGGACGAGCGGATCGTCGCCGTGACGGCGGCCATGCCATCGGGCACCGGGCTCGACCTGTTCGAAAAGGAATTTCCGAAGCGGACCTTCGATGTGGGCATTGCCGAGCAGCACGCGGTGACATTTGCCGCCGGACTGGCAACGGAGGGGCTGCGCCCGTTTGCGGCGATCTATTCGACGTTTTTGCAGCGCGGCTATGACCAGGTGGTGCATGACGTGGCGCTGCAGAACCTGCCGGTGCGTTTCGCTATCGACCGGGCAGGGTTTGTGGGCGCGGACGGTCCCACCCATTGCGGCGCTTTCGACATCACCTATCTCGCCAGCCTGCCGAATTTCGTCGTGATGGCGGCCGCCGACGAGGCGGAACTGCGGCACATGGTGCGCACCGCCGCCGAACACGATCAGGGGCCTATAGCCTTCCGCTATCCGCGGGGTAATGGCGTCGGTGTGGAGATGCCGGAACGTGGCGAGGTGCTGGAACTTGGCAGGGGACGGGTGATCCGCGAGGGCACGAAGGTGGCGCTTCTGTCGCTCGGAAGCAGGCTGGAGGACTGTCTGAAGGCGGCGGATGAGCTGGATGCAGCCGGGCTTTCGACAACGATTGCCGATGCGCGGTTTGCAAAGCCGCTGGACCGGGAGCTGATCCGGCGTCTGGCACTCGAACATGAGGTGCTGATCACAATCGAAGAGGGCGCCATTGGCGGGTTCGGTTCACATGTGCTGAATTTTCTGGCGCATGAGGGCTTGCTTGAAAGCGGCGTGAAAGTGCGGCCGATGGCCATGCCCGACCGGTTCGTCAATCATGCCCAGCCCGAGCGCATGCTGGAGGATGCCGGGCTTGATGCGGGCGCGATTGTGCGCACGGTGTTTGCGGCCTTGGGCCAGCGTGCGGAAAGCGCAGCGCGTGCCTGATCGCAAGAAAATGCTCTGCTGCAAAACCTGTCGCGGGGTAGCCGGATGAGGCTCGACCAGTTGCTTGTGGACCGTGGTTTTTTCGCCAGCCGCGCTCGGGCGCGTGATGCGATCCTGCGAGGCACGGTGAAGGTTGACGGCGTGCCGGCAAAGAAGCCGGGCCAGACGGTTTCTACCGCTGTGGAGGTAAAGGTCGACGATCCGGCAAGCACCTATGTTTCGCGCGCGGCGCTGAAATTGCTGCATGGTCTCGATGTCTTCGGGTTCGATCCGGCCGGTTGCCAGGCGCTCGATATCGGGGCATCGACGGGCGGGTTCACACAGGTGCTTCTTGAGCGCGGCGCGACCCATGTGACGGCCATTGACGTAGGCACCGGGCAAATGGATACCCGCATAGCCGGCGATCCGCGCGTCACTTCTCTGGAGGGGGTGAATGCGCGGCATCTCGATAGCGAACATCTGGGCGCGCGGACACCGGATTTTCTCGTTTCGGATGTGAGCTTCATCTCGCTCAAGCTCGCCCTGCCGCCGGCACTGACGCTTGCCGCGCCGGGCGCGCGGGCCATATTTCTGGTCAAGCCGCAATTCGAGGCGGGCCGTGAGGCCATCGGCAAAGGCGGTTTGCTGCGCGATCCGGCACAGGCTGACGAAATCGCCGCCGATCTGGAAAATTGGCTGGGGACGAATGCCGGCTGGCGGGCCATGGGGCTTGCATCTTCGCCCATCGAAGGCGGAGACGGAAACCGTGAATTTCTTCTGGCCGGGCGCAAGGACCGATGAGCGAAACGCTGACGATTGATCATTTGGGGGCGCAGGGCGATGGCGTGGCGTTGACGCCGACCGGATCTGCCTATGTGCCGTTTGCGCTTCCGGGCGAAGTGGTGGATGCGGAACTGCGCAAGGGCCGCGCCACCAAGTCGATTGTGCGCGAGGCCTCACCAGAGCGTGTCGAGCCGGCATGCCGGCATTTCGGTGATTGCGGCGGCTGCGCGGTGCAACATCTTGAAGGCAACGCCTATCTCGCCTGGAAACGCGAGAAGGTCGTGAACGCGCTGGAGACGCGCGGCCTCAAAACCGAGGTCGATGAAACGCTTGCCTGCCCGCCGCATTCGCGCCGGCGGGTAACGTTTACCGCAAGGCGCCTGGGGTCGGAGGTTCTTCTGGGTTTCAATGCCGCGCAATCCCACCGCATCGTCGTGGTCGAGGAATGTCCGGTGGCAACCCCCGGCATTGTCGCCGCGCTTGAGGACCTGCGGGTGCTCTCCAAGGCCATCGCGGCGACGCCGAAACCCTTTCACCTGACCGTGACGGAGACCCGCACCGGTCTCGACATTGCAGCGCTGGGCGCGGGACGGCTTGGCGAAAAACAGCGCCGGGCGGTGATCGATCTGGCGTTGGAAAAGGGTTTTGCCCGGCTCTCCGCCGATGGCGAGACCATCGTGGAAGGCCGGAAGCCCAGCGTGATGTTCGCAGACGTGCCGGTGGCTATTCCGCCAGCGGGGTTCCTACAGGCCACGCTCGCAGCGGAAGAGGCCATGGCCGCGCTGGTGAGCACGCATCTGGACGGCTGCAAACACGTTGCCGATCTTTTTGCAGGCAGCGGCACATTCGCGCTGCGGCTTGCACAGAAGGCGCGGGTCTATGCGGCTGAAGGCGATGAGATTGCGCTGTCGGCGCTCGATATTGCTGCGCGGCAATGGCCGTCTTTGAAGCCGGTGACGGCGGAAAAGCGCGATCTCTTCCTCCGTCCGCTGCTGACGAAGGAACTGGCACAATTCGACGGTCTGGTGTTCGATCCGCCGCGTGCGGGCGCCGAATTCCAGTGCCAGCAGCTTGCGCGTTCGAACGTGAAACGGATTGCGACAGTTTCCTGCAATCCGGGCACGCTGGCGCGGGATCTGGCGATCCTCACGGAAGGGGGCTACCGCGTCACGCGGGTTGTTCCGATCGACCAGTTTCTCTGGTCACCGCACGTGGAAGCGGTCGCGCTTCTGGAAAAGAAACCGAAGCGGCGTTGATCAGCTCTTCAAAAGCATATCGACATAGGAGGGCACGACCCGACTGGCCGGGCCGTGAATGGCCTCGTCGAAATCGTCGAACGTATCGGAAGGTTCGAGATTGAGTTCGATCGTATGTGCCCCATGGCGGCCGGCTTCCTGCACGAATTGTGCTGCCGGATAGACATTGCCGGAAGTGCCAATGGAAATGAAGAGATCGGCAGCGCGGAGCGCACCGTAGATCCGCTCCATCTGGTAGGGCATTTCTCCGAACCACACGACATCGGGGCGCAAATGTCCGACTGTGGCGCAGGCAGGGCAGGGCGTTTCAGGCGACATGTCGCCTTCCCACCGGCTGCGATCGCCGCAATGGGTGCAAAACGCGCTTCGGTGTTCGCCATGCATGTGGATGAGGTTTTTCGAGCCGGCGCGTTCGTGCAGGTCGTCGATATTCTGGGTGACGAGCAGCACACCGCCTGCAAAGTCGCGCTCCAACCGGGCGAGTGCGCGGTGCGCATCATTGGGTTCCAGCTCCGCGATCTTGCGCCGGCGCATATTGTAGAAATCATGCACCAGTGCGGGATTGGCGGCGAACCCTTCGGGCGTTGCCACGTCACGGTAGTCGATTTTCGACCACAGCCCGTTCTTGTCGCGGAACGTATCCACGCCCGATTCGGCAGAGACACCCGCGCCGGTCAGGATAACGATGCGCTGGAAGCCCATCAGGTCTGCGTGCCGCCGACGGTCATCTGGTCCATGCGCAGATGCGGCTGGCCGACGCCGACGGGCACACCCTGTCCGGCCTTGCCGCACATGCCGATGCCATTGTCGAGGCTCATGTCGTTGCCGACCATGGAAACGCGGTGCATGGCATCGGGGCCGTTGCCGATCAGCATGGCGCCCTTCACGGGCTGGGTGACCTTGCCGTCCTCGATCATGTAGGCTTCGGTGCAGCCAAACACGAACTTGCCAGAGGTGATGTCCACCTGACCGCCGCCGAAGGAGACGGCATAAATGCCCTTCTTGACCGAGGCGATGATCTCTTCGGGGGGCTTGTCGCCGCCCGTCATGTAGGTGTTGGTCATGCGGGGCATGGGCTCGTGCGCGTAGGATTCGCGCCGGCCGTTGCCGGTGGGCGCCATGCCCATCAGCCTCGCGTTCTGCCGGTCCTGCATATAGCCGACCAGCTTTCCGTCCTCGATCAGCACGTTGCGGCCCGATGGTGTGCCTTCATCGTCGATGGTGAGCGAACCGCGGCGCTCCGAGATAGTGCCGTCATCCACAACGGTCACGCCCTTGGCGGCGACCTGCTCGCCCATCAGGCCGGCGAAGGCCGAGGTTTTCTTGCGGTTGAAGTCGCCTTCGAGACCATGTCCCACGGCCTCATGCAGCATCACGCCCGGCCAGCCATTGGCAAGAACGATGTCGAAGGTGCCGGCAGGCGCGGGAACGGCTTCCAGATTGACGAGCGCCTGGCGCAGCGCTTCGCTGGCAGCAAATTGCCAGGAATCCTCTGCAAGAAACTCGCCAAAGCTCTTGCGCCCGCCCATGCCATAGGACCCGGTCTCCTGCCGGTCGCCGTCTCCGACCATGACGGAGACATTGACGCGGACAAGAGGGCGAATGTCGCGGGCGATCTGGCCGTCGGCACGCATGATCTCGACCTGTTGCCAGGAGGCGGCGAGCGAGGCGGTGACCTGTCGCACACGGGGATCTTTTGCGCGAAGCCAGCCGTCGATCTCCTGCAGGAGTTTGGCTTTTTCCTCAAATCCGGGGGAGATGATCGGGTTCTCGTCGCCATAAAGACGCTGATTCGTGCCCGCAGGCGCGGCGGCGAGTTTCCCCGAATATCCGTCCTTTACCGTCGAGACGGCATCGGCGGCGCGGCGCAGTGAGGCTTCCGTCAATTCACTGGAATGGGCATAGCCCGACGCTTCTCCGGCAACGGCGCGCAGACCAAAGCCCTGATCGGTGTTGAAACTGGCGGTCTTCAGACGCCCGTCGTCGAATACAAGTGCTTCTCCTTCCCGGTATTCGAGGAAGAGTTCTCCGTCATCCGCACCATGGATCGTGTCGGCGAGGAGCGACTTCAGGTGATCGGGTGAACAGTCGAATGCGTCGAGAAGCGATTTGGCGGTCATGAACAATATCCTGTCGAAACTCCCCCTCATTTAAGGGAGGCGGGGCGCGCAATCCAGTGCAGCCCCCGCAGGATCTGCGATGACTATCGGGGCAGGGCGTCGAAACCTTCCGCAAAACCGTTGAGATCAACGGGGATGCCAATGCCTTCTTCCGGGGTCTGGAAGACGATGAAGGTGGCGGACTGGCCGGTCTTGAAGGTTTCCACAAGCTGATCCTCAAGGATCACCTCGGCATAGCAGCCATCCTGGAAACAGCGCACGAAATAGGCGCGGCCTATATCCTTGCCGTCCACATTGAGACCGAGCCCATTCGGCAGGAGCACGCCGAGCGGCGCCAAAACACGCAGGATTTCGGCCTTTCCGTCGGCGGTTCGCAGCACGACCACCGAAAGGCCCATCTCAGGCCGGTCTTCGGCAACGACATTCTGCATCATCGCGCATTGTTCGCTGGAGGCACCGGCAGGCGTGTCACACAGAATCGACCAGGCACCGTGGGTGGAACGGACCGTCCCGCTTTGCTGCGCCTGCGCGCCAAGAACAGGAAAAGCGATCATTGCGGCCGCTGCTGCAGCGCATTTTAGGAAGGACATGCTCATTGTTCCCGGCTCCCGTACGAATCAGGGCAATTTATCCCGCGTTTGCAGTCGGCGAAAAGGGATGGTCGCGGCAAAATATTGGGAAAACCTGTTTATGAGATTACAATAAAGACAATTAGGGGCAATTCCGTCGGAAATGGGACGCCCCGACCGTTTGTCCTATTGCACTTTCAATATGGACGGCAGTATGAGCCTGCCGAAGGGGCGCAAAAATGCCGCACGTTGCATCCAACGCCTTCCTTGCGGTTCAAATGAGAGTATGGTTTGAACGCGCCTATAAAAAGCCAGAATTCCCTTTGCGGCAATCCCGGACAGACCGGCTTGCCGTGTTGCCACGGGAGATGACGAGGGTTATGAAGAATATCGCTGTTGGCCTTGCCACTCTGCCGTTTCTCGCCACGGGTGCCGTTGCTGCGCAACCGGAACCCTGGCAGATGCGCTTTCAGCCGGCTGCAACCGGCATCATGCACGAGATCACCTGGTTCGAGGAATACACGCTGTGGTTCATCGTGCCGATCACCATTCTCGTGATGGCCTTGCTGGCCTGGTGCATTTTGCGCTTCCGCGCGAAAGTGAATACGTCGCCATCGCGTACCAGCCACAACACGCTGATCGAAGTTATCTGGACGGTCGGTCCGGTGATCGTTCTGTTGTTTCTGGCGGTGCCGTCCTTCCAGCTTCTCACGGCGCAGTACACGCCCGAGGAGGAGCCGGCCTTCACCATCAAGGCGACTGGCGTGCAGTGGTACTGGGACTATGAGTATCAGCTGGAAGAGCCCGTATCCTTCAGCTCGCTGATGCTCAAGGACGACGAACGCGCCGGTGCCGGCAAGGAAGACAAATCCGTCTACCCGCGTCTTCTGGCCGTCGACAACGAGGTCGTCGTGCCCGTCGATACAACCGTGCGCGTCCTGGTCACGGCCAGCGATGTGATCCACGCCTTTGCCATGCCGGCCTTCGGCATCAAGGTGGATGCCGTGCCCGGCCGTATCAACGAGACCTGGTTCAAGGCCGAGAAGGAAGGCCTTTACTACGGCCAGTGCTCGGAACTGTGCGGCAAGGACCATGCCTATATGCCGATCGCCATCCGCGTTGTGGCGCAAGACCAATATGACACCTGGATCGCAGCCGCAGGCGAAGACCTGGCAGGCGCCAACGCGGCGCTGATGGCGGCGATCGAGGGCAATCAGAAAGTTGCGTCTGCCGGCGAATAAGCCAGCAGACGTCTAGAGAGGAAATGGAGCGGTAGGAAATGGCAGGCGCTACAACCCATGACGCCCATGGCGAACACAAGCCAACCGGATGGACCCGGTGGGTATATTCCACCAACCACAAGGATATTGGCACGCTCTATCTGATCTTCGCGATCATCGCGGGCATCATCGGCGGCTTCATGTCTGTCATGATGCGCTGGGAGCTTGCAGAGCCCGGCATCCAGATCTTCCACGGCTTTGCATCCATGGTCTATGGGTATGAAGGCGATGCGGCGATCGACGCAGGCAAGCACATGTATAATGTGTTCACCACGGCGCACGGCCTTGTCATGATCTTCTTCATGGTCATGCCGGCGCTGATCGGTGGCTTCGCCAACTGGATGGTGCCGATCATGATCGGCGCGCCGGACATGGCGTTCCCGCGCATGAACAACATCTCGTTCTGGCTGCTTCCGCCGGCCTTTATCCTGCTGTTGATGTCGCTCTTCGTTCAGGGACCGGCTGGTGCCTATGGCACGGGCGGTGGCTGGACCATTTATCCGCCACTTTCGACCTCCGGTCAGCCCGGCCCCGCAATGGATCTTGCCATTCTGGCGCTCCATATCGCCGGTGCGTCGTCGATCCTGGGCGCGATCAACTTCATCACGACGATCTTCAACATGCGCGCACCGGGCATGACGCTGCACAAAATGCCGCTCTTTGCCTGGTCGGTGCTGATCACCGCGTTCCTGCTTCTGTTGTCGCTTCCTGTTCTTGCCGGCGGCATCACCATGCTTCTGACGGACCGCAACTTCGGCACGACGTTCTTTGCGCCTGAAGGCGGCGGCGATCCGATCCTGTTCCAGCATCTGTTCTGGTTCTTCGGTCACCCGGAAGTGTACATTCTGATCCTGCCGGGCTTCGGCATTGTCAGCCACATCGTTTCGACTTTCTCGAGAAAGCCGATCTTCGGTTATCTCGGCATGGCCTACGCCATGGTCGCCATTGGCGCAGTCGGCTTCATCGTGTGGGCGCACCACATGTACACGACCGGCCTGTCGCTCGACACGCAGCGTTACTTCGTGTTTGCAACGATGGTCATCGCGGTTCCGACCGGCGTTAAGATCTTCTCCTGGATCGCCACCATGTGGGGCGGTTCCATCGAGTTCCGTACACCGATGATCTGGGCCATCGCCTTCATCTTCCTGTTCACCGTGGGCGGTGTGACGGGCGTGCAGCTTGCCAATGCCGGTCTCGACCGCGCCATGCACGATACCTATTATGTGGTCGCGCACTTCCATTACGTGCTGTCCATGGGTGCCGTGTTCGCGATCTTCGCTGCCTGGTACTACTGGTTCCCGAAGATGACGGGATACATGTACAACTCGTTCATCGCCCGGGTTCATTTCTGGATCACCTTCATCGGCGTGAACGTCATCTTCTTCCCGCAGCACTTCCTGGGTCTGGCCGGCATGCCGCGCCGCTACATCGACTACCCGGACGCGTTTGCCGGCTGGAACATGGTGTCGTCCTACGGCTCCTATCTCGCGGCCATCGGGGTGCTGGTGTTCCTGTTCGGTGTCTTCGAGGCTTTCGCCAAGAAGCGTCCGGCCGGTGCAAATCCGTGGGGCGAGGGCGCGACGACCCTTGAGTGGCAGCTTTCTTCGCCGCCCCCCTTCCACCAGTGGGAACAGCTGCCGAAGATCCGCTGATCACAGGCAGAGACACAGCTTGATGGCTGCGCGGCTCATGGTTGAATGTGCCGCGCAGCCGATTAACAGAACGAAGGCACACCATGGCGTTGGTTGATCAGGAGCATATGGACGATACGGGGTTGCGCCTTTCCGAGGCCGCGCCCGGCGATTTCATTGCGCTGTTGAAACCGCGCGTCATGTCGCTTGTCGTTTTCACTGCGTTTGTGGGCATGGTGATGGCGCCGGGGGTGCCGAACCCGCTGCTTGCGATGATCTCCATCGCGGCAATCGCAGTCGGCGCAGGCGCCTCGGGTGCGCTCAACATGTGGTATGACGCCGACATTGATGCGGTGATGGGGCGGACGGCCAGCCGTCCGGTGCCTGCGGGGCGCGTCACCCCCGGCGAAGCGCTCGGGTTTGGCCTGGTGCTCTCCGCATTTTCCGTGGCCACGCTCGGCCTCATGGCCAATTGGGCGGCGGCGGCGCTGCTGGCCTTCACGATTTTCTTCTACGCGGTGATCTACACGATGTGGCTCAAGCGCTCGACCCCGCAGAACATCGTCATCGGCGGTGCTGCCGGCGCGCTGCCGCCTGTCGTGGGTTGGGCCGCGGTTACCGGCTCGGTGAGCATGGAAAGCCTAGTGCTCTTCCTCATCATCTTCCTGTGGACGCCACCGCATTTCTGGGCGCTGGCGCTCTTCAAATCTGGCGATTATGAGCGGGCGGGTGTTCCGATGCTGCCCAATGTCGCGGGACATACGGCGACCAAGAAACAGATTTTCGTCTACGCGCTGCTTCTGGCGGCAAGCGGGATCCTGCCGGTGGTGGCCGGTTTTGCGAGCTTGGCCTATGGCGTTGTCGCCGCGATCCTTGGCGCCGGCTTCATCTGGTATTCCTGGCAGGTTCTGCACATGCCCGAAAGCGATACGGCCATGAAGCCAGCCAAGGCGCTGTTCGGTTATTCGTTGCTCTATCTGTTCGTGCTGTTCACGGCACTTCTCGTCGATCGGCTGCTCGCCAGCCTTGGCCTGGTTTCCTGAGGCGGGATGATGGACAAGGATCTTCTAAAACCGACCGAAGCGCAGCTCAAGGCACGCCGCAAGCGCAACATCGCGCTCGCCATCGCGCTCGCTGTCTTCGTCGTGGTCGTCTATATCGGCAGTCTGGCCAAGATCGGGCCGGGCCTCTTCGATCGTGCGATGTGAGGCGGGGCATGAGCGGCAAGCCAGAAAACCGGAAAGAGGCAGCAGGGCACCGAAATCGCAATGCAGCGATCCTTTGCGTTGCCGTGGTGGGCGGAATGGTGGGCATGGCCTATGCCGCAGTGCCGCTCTACCAGCTCTTTTGCCAGGTGACGGGGTATGGCGGTACGACGCAGCGTGTGGAACAGTATTCCGATACGATTCTGGACCAGACCATCACCGTCCGGTTCGACGCCAACACCAACGGTGTGCCGTGGGAGTTCCAGCCGAAACAGCGCGAAGTGACATTGCGTCTCGGCGAGACGAAGCAGATTTCCTACATTTCGCGGAACCTCTCCAATGAGCCCACGTCGGGTACCGCGACCTTCAATGTTTCGCCGGCGCGGGCTGGCGCCTATTTCAACAAGGTTGAGTGCTTCTGTTTCACGGAACAGGAGTTGCAACCGGGGCAGTCCTATGACATGCCGGTCGTGTTCTTTGTCGACCCGGAGATCGTCAACGTGCCTGAGTTGAAGAACCTGAAGACTATTACGCTTTCCTACACATTCTTCCCGCTTGAGAAGAAGGCGCCGGTGGCTACCGCGCCCAAGACCAACACCAATCAGAACGAGAATCTCGGGGGCTGACATGGCCGACGCGCACGCTAAACACCACGACTATCACATCATCGATCCGAGCCCGTGGCCCTTTCTGGGGTCGCTTGGTGCGCTGATCATGGCCATTGGCGCCATTGCCTGGATGAAGGCGCTCAATGGCTCCGAATTCACCATTTTCGGTGTCGATCTCGCCGTGACCAATTTCTGGGTTTTCCTGATCGGTCTCTTCCTGGTGCTTTTCACCATGTATTCGTGGTGGGCCGACACCATTCGCGAAGGGCATGAGGGGCACCACACGCGCGTCGTTTCGCTTCATCTGCGCTACGGCATGATCATGTTCATCGCTTCGGAGCTGATGTTCTTCGTGGCATGGTTCTGGGCATTCTTCGACGCCAGTCTGTTCCCCGGTGAAGCCGTGCAGGCCACGCGCGCCACGTTTACCGGCGGCATGTGGCCGCCAGAGGGCGTGGAAGTTCTCGATCCCTTCCATCTGCCGCTCTACAACACGATCATCCTGCTGCTTTCAGGTACAACGGTCACCTGGGCGCACCATGCGCTGCTGGAAGACGACCGGAAGGGCCTCGTCTGGGGGCTGGTCCTGACCGTGGCGCTGGGCGTGCTGTTCTCCTGCGTTCAGGTTTACGAATACATGCACGCTCCGTTTGCCTTCTCGGATTCCATCTATGGGGCGACGTTCTACATGTCGACGGGCTTCCACGGCTTCCACGTCTTCGTCGGAACCATTTTCCTTCTGGTCTGCCTGTTGCGCGCCATGGCCGGCGCCTTCACGCCGAAGCAGCATTTCGGCTTCGAGGCGGCCGCCTGGTACTGGCACTTCGTTGACGTGGTCTGGCTCTTCCTCTTTACGTTCGTCTATGTCTGGGCCTCGGCGGGCGCGACCATCGCTCATGGCTGACAAGACCGTGTGAGCATGCGGAAGGCGAAGGCGGCCAGGGGAACCTGGCCGCCTTCTTTTTTGGCCCCTTCTCGTCCTGTCTGAGGGTGCGGCAGGAGGCGACGTCGACCAGATGTGCCTGCCATGTTAGAGCCCATGGGGCATGATAAGGGGTGGGAAGATGAATGAGTCGAGAGCCCATTCCGGCCCGATGTCGGTTCAATTCTGGATGGAAATGGCATGACCGAGCGACAGAACAACACAAAGGTTGAAGAGCCGGTCGTCGATCAGGCGATATGGCCACCGGTCGACCCGATCAGCGCCGGGCTTGGCGGACGTTGCCCACGCTGCGGCGAAGGGCGCCTCTTCTCCGGCTTTCTCACGGTCGGGCGCTATTGTCACAATTGCCGACTCGATTACAGCTTTGCCGATGCCGGCGACGGACCGGCAGTGTTCGTTATCCTGATCATCGGTTTTCTGGTTGTGGGGCTGGCGCTTTGGATGGAGGTGACGCTCGGGCCTGCGCTCTGGGTTCATTTCCTGCTCTGGATCCCTCTCTCTCTCGTGCTGTGCCTGACGGCGCTCCGCCTGATAAAGGGGCTGTTGATCGCACTTCAGTATCGCAACAAGGCGGAGCAAGGAGAACTCGAACGATAATGGCCCTAGCTGAAGTCAAACCCGCGCGGTCCAGCCTCTCCGGGCTTCTGCTGCTTCTCAGCCTTGTTGTACTTGCCTGCCTTCTCGCGCTTGGCACCTGGCAGGTGCAGCGGCTTCAATGGAAAGAGGCGCTGCTTGCGCAGATCGAGGCGCGGATCAACGCGGAGCCGGCTGATCTGGCGAGCATCGAGCGCGTCTATGCCGAAACCGGTGATGTGGAATACCGTCCCATGCGTGTGGAAGGCGCGTTCCGTCACGCGGGCGAAAGACACTATTTCGCGACCTGGAAGGGACAGTCGGGCTATTTCATCCACACCCCGCTCCGACTTGAGGACGGCCGCTTCATTCTCGTCAATCGAGGGTTCGTTCCCTTCGATCGCAAGAAGGCGGAGACCCGCGCAGAAGGACAGATCGTTGGCGGTGTGCGCATCAGCGGGCTTGCCCGCAACGGGATTGCTGAAAAGCCATCTTTCATCGTTCCTGACAATGATATCAGCAAGAATATCTTCTACTGGAAAGATCTCGATACGATGGCCCGCACGGCCGGCCTGCCTGACACTGCCCGGGTTCTGCCGTTTTATGTCGACGCCGATGACACGCCGAATCCAGGCGGACTGCCTGTGGGTGGCGTGACACGCATCGATCTCCCGAACAGCCATTTGCAGTATGCGATCACCTGGTATGGGCTTGCCTTGGCGCTGTGCGCGGTGCTCTTCGTCTGGTGGCGAAGAAATCGACGCAGCGCCTGATCGCGTTCTTTGGCACGCGGGCCTTGACATTGAGTGCCCCACACCCCCAATTCCGGCTCCAGCAAGAGGACAAGAGATGACGGCTGCCGACATGACAAAACAGAAGCTGACGGTGCGGCTTTGCGGGCCACGTGGCTTCTGTGCGGGCGTTGATCGCGCCATACAGATCGTCGTGCTGGCACTCAAAAAATACGGCGCGCCGGTCTATGTGCGCCACGAGATTGTTCACAACCGGTATGTTGTTGAGGGACTCCAGGAACGCGGCGCCGTCTTCATCGAGGAACTGAGTGAAATACCGGAAGACCATCGCGATTGCCCGGTCGTTTTTTCCGCGCATGGGGTGCCTAAATCGGTGCCGGCGGACGCGCAGTCCCGCAACCTCTTCTACCTGGATGCAACCTGTCCGCTGGTTTCCAAGGTCCACAAACAGGCCATGCGCCACCACCGACTGGGCCGTCATGTTCTGCTCATTGGCCATGCGGGCCATCCCGAGGTGATCGGCACGATGGGGCAACTCCCCGAGGGCACGGTCACCCTGGTGGAGACGGTGGAAGGCGCCAACACGCTTGCGCGGCCCGACGGTGCGGAACTGGGCTTTGTCAGCCAGACAACACTGTCCGTGGAGGACACGGCGGACATTCTCAAGGCTTTGGAAGACCGTTTCCCGGATCTGCATGCACCAGCGGCAGAATCCATCTGCTACGCCACCACCAACCGGCAGGAGGCTGTGAAAAAGGCAGCTCCCGGATCGGACCTGTTCCTCGTGGTCGGTGCTCCCAACTCTTCAAATTCCCGTCGTCTTGTGGAGGTTGCGGAGAGGGCAGGGGCCAAACGCTCTCTGCTTGTGCAGCGCGCTTCTGAAATTCCGTGGGACGAGGTCGATGGCATTCGTGTTCTAGGCCTCTCGGCCGGCGCATCGGCTCCCGAAATCATCGTCAACGAAATCATCGACGCCTTCCGCGAGCGATTCGATGTGACGGTGGAGCTTGCGATCACCGCCGAGGAGACGGAGAATTTCCCCGTCATGCGCGCAATCCGCGACGTCGAACTGACAAGCGCGGACATGGCCTTTGTGAACGGCAACGCATAACCATGGCAGTCTACACGGATATTTCCGAGATCGAGCTGGGCGCGTTCCTGAAGGAATATGGTGTCGGCGACCTGCTCTCCTACAAGGGCATTGCGGAGGGCACGGAGAATTCAAACTATCTCCTCCACACCTCGACAGCGGCCTTCATCCTGACGCTCTATGAGCAGCGTGTGGACCGCTCCGACCTGCCGTTCTTTCTGGGGTTGATGGAGCACCTGGCGCAACATGGCGTGAACTGCCCGCTTCCGGTGCGCCGACGCGATGGTGCCGTGGTAAGCGAAATTGCCGGCCGTCCGGCTGCGCTCATAACCTTTCTGGAAGGCATGTGGCTGAGAAAACCTGCGCCGCGCCATTGCCGCGAGGTGGGCAAGGCCATGGCGAACATGCACCTGGCTGCGCGCGGCTTCGAGCTGACGCGGGCGAATGCGCTGACACTCGGCGACTGGCGGCCACTCTGGGAAAAGGCCAAGCCCCGCGCGAACGAGGTGGAAGCGGGGCTGGAGGCCGAGGTCGAGGCAGACCTGGCGGCACTGAATGATGGCTGGCCATCGGATCTGCCGACCGGCGTGATCCATGCCGACCTCTTCCCCGACAACGTCTTCTTCCTCGGTGACAAGGTTTCGGGGATCATCGATTTCTATTTCGCCTGCAACGATCTCCTGGCCTATGACATCGCCACCGGTCTCAATGCGTGGTGCTTCGAAAAAGACGGCTCCTACAATCTGACCAAGGGCACGGCGTTGCTGGAGGGCTATCAGTCGGTACGTCCTCTGGACGCGGGCGAGATTGAGGCTCTGCCGCTGCTGGCGCGAGGCTCGGCGCTGCGCTTCATGCTGACCCGGCTCTATGACTGGCTGACCATTGCCGATGGCGCGCTGGTAAACAAGCGCGACCCCATGGAATATGTACGCCGGCTGCGCTTTCACCGGCAGATCGGATCTGCATCTGAATACGGGATCGGCATAAGGTGACAAGCGTGGAAATTTATACCGATGGTGCCTGTTCGGGCAATCCGGGCCCCGGTGGCTGGGGCGCACTCTTGCGGCACAACGGCGCGGAGAAGGAGTTGTCCGGCGGCGAGGCCGAAACCACCAACAACCGAATGGAGCTAAAGGCTGCAATCGAAGCGCTCAATGCGCTGAAACGGCCTTGCGACGTGGATCTCTACACCGACAGCGTTTACGTGCGGGACGGCATCTCCGGCTGGATTGAGGGGTGGAAGCGCAATGGCTGGAAAACGGCTGCCAAAAAGCCTGTGAAGAATGCCGAACTCTGGCAGGCCCTGGATGAAGCCCGCAAGCGCCACAAGATCAATTGGCACTGGGTGAAAGGCCATGCGGGTCACCCGGAGAACGAGCGAGCCGACGCACTGGCGCGCGCGGGCATGGAGCCTTTCAAGACGAAACGTCGCTGACGCGCCATATCACGCTGGGAATCCCATGCGCCGCCTCGTCCACCTCTGCGGCGGAACGGCCAGCATCCTCGGAGCGTGGCCCCGAGGATGAAAGCCAGTTGAATTGCGAATCTTCAAAAAAGAGCCGCGTCTCAGCCCTGAAGTTGCTCGAGGATGCGGGCGGCACCGCTCGTTTCGGCCTGGCCTGGATTCTCTTCCACGTTGATTGCTCTGATCACGCCGTCATCCACGATCATCGAATAGCGCTTCGACCGGTTTCCGAGTCCGGCGACGGACAGATCCGCATCGAGACCGAGCGCGCGGGTGAAGTCACCATTGCCATCCGCAATGAAAGTGATCTTGTCTTCTGCGCCGGTGAAGCCGGCCCAGGCCTTCATGACAAAGGCGTCGTTCACGGAGACGACAGCGATGTCGTCGGCTCCGCGGGCGCGGATCGCATCACCATTCTCCACGAAGCCTGGGAGGTGGCTGTTGCTGCAGGTTGGGGTGAAGGCCCCCGGTACTCCGAAAAGAACCACTTTGCGGCCTGCAAAGAAATCTGGCGCCGTCACCTCGTTTGCACCTTCGGTGCTGACTTTCTTGAAAGACGCATCGGGAATGCGGTCACCAACGGAAATTTTCATCAAAGGCTCCTGAAAAAACGAATGAATAACAGAGTGCTTCAAGGGATCTGAATGTCCCCCGAGACAGCCTCTCCACCGGCTGTCAGCGTATATATAAGCGGACTGCCTTGAAGTTTCCCGATATCATCGCCCAATATTTCGACAGTGAAGCTGGCTGTGTCACCATCCCGGCTTTCGAGCCTCGGTGTACCGAGCAGATGCGCGCGCGTGTGATCGAGAAAGAGGGTTGGATCCCGCATCGAAGCGGGGACTTTTCCCTTTAGCAGAATAGCGTGGTTCAAGGTTTCAACGGAAACGATGCCAAAGGCCGCCTCGGCAGGCGATGGAAGCGATGCGAAGGCGCGGCGAACCGTGAGTGCATCGCTGATATTGTCGGCATCCGCAGCAGGATCGAACGTGAAAGATGCCTGAAATGGAATGCAGATCGTCTCACAGATGCCCAAAAAGACGTCCACATCGATCAGCGTGACAGCGTTTGCCTGATCGAGTGTGAAGGTGACCGGCAGGGCCACGGATTGCTTGTAACCGGCCCACTGGGTTTCGCCGTCATGAACACGTTGCGGGGCCGGGTATTGAAGTTCGGCGGCACTGATATGCGCGCTGCGTGAGATGTCGATCTGGGGTGGAATGCCGGCAGGCCCGGGGTTGCGCCAATAGGTCTTCCAACCTGGCTTGAGATCAATTTCCAGGGCTCCCCGCAGGCGACCCCCATCATCGGGAAGCCCGACGGTGACGAGGCGGACCGATCCACCTTCGCTCTCCTGCCATTGGCTGGAGGCGGCATTTGCCTGAGCATTGATCATGAGCATGAGGGCGAGAGAGGTGGCTCGAATCATGATGAGAGATTGCAGACGGGCGCGCGCGCCTGCAAGGCACACTTCCGCAAGAGGGCATCATAAATGCGTGAGCGGCATCGCGTGGCGGCTCGAGAACCGCCTTTCAAGCCATCGGAAAACCAGCTAGGCTGACACATGGAAACCGACGGAAATACCAGAAACCAAGGGCACAGTAAGGAAATGACGGCACTTCCATATTTGGAAAACCATTTCCTGATCGCCATGCCTGGCATGCGCGACGAGCGCTTTGCGCGAGCGGTGATTTATTTGTGCGCCCATAGTGAAGAAGGCGCGATGGGGCTGATCATCAACCAGCCGCAACAACTCGCCTTTCCGGATATTCTCGTTCAGCTCGGCATCCTTGAGCAGTCGGAGGCCATCCGCCTGCCGCAGGAAGCGCGAAACATGCCGGTGCGCAACGGCGGGCCTGTGGACCGCAGCAGGGGCTTTGTGCTCCACACGGATGACTATGTGGTGGAGTCTTCCATGCCTGTGTCCGAAACGATCTGTTTGACGGCCACTGTCGACATGCTCAGGGCCATATCGCTTGGGCAGGGCCCGCGTCATGCCTTGATGGCGCTTGGCTATGCGGGTTGGGGAGCGGGACAGCTTGAAATGGAGATCGGCGAGAATGGCTGGCTGACCTGTCCGGCGACGCCGGAACTCCTGTTCGAGGGCGACATCGACCAGAAATACGAGCGCGTCCTCGCCTCAATCGGTATCGATGTGGCGAATCTCAGCCAGATCGCCGGCCACGCCTGACCGCTCTGCCGAACCACGCACGGGCTTAGATCGTATCAAGGCTTCAGGACTTCGCTGCGGTCGTGTGTTCAAACAGAAGCCTCGCCGTGGTTTCGGCATCCTCCGGTTCGCCAAACACGAAGCTCTGGGCGAAGTCGCATCCCATTTCGGCCAGCTGTTGCGCATCCTGCTGATCGACGACCCCTTCTGCCACGACAGAGAGTTCGAGTTCCTTGGCCATCTTGACCATGGAACGCACCAGCACAATTCCGCGCGCGCTGTGATCCTCGAGGAAGCGCCGGTCGATCTTGATCGTATCAAACGGAAAGCTCGACAGGTAGGAAAGCGATGAATAGCCGGTTCCGAAATCGTCCAGCGAAAGCCCGATGCCGATATGCCTCAACTTCTGCAGAACATGGGCGGATTGTTCAGGGTTATCCATCACCACCGATTCGGTAAGTTCAAGTCGGAAGCTCTCCGGCGAAACACCCGATCGGGCGATGACGGAGCGCACATCCCCGACCAGATCGCGACGGATGAGCTGGCGGCTTGACAGATTGACCGACATGAAGAGCGGGGTATGCGCGAATTGCTTTTGCCAGCGATAAAGGTCTTCAGCAGCCTGCTGCATGGCGAATAGACCGAGCTGGACAATCAGCCCAGAACTCTCCGCAATGGGAATAAAATCTGACGGCGGAATTGCGCCGCGTCGCGGGTGCTCCCAGCGCAGAAGCGCTTCAAATCCGGCAATGGCCTGATCTTCAAGGCGAACGATTGGCTGGTAGACGAGTTTGAGTTCCGAGCGCTCGATTGCGCGGCGCAGGTCCGACTCCATCCGCAGGCGGTTGTTGTCGATGGAACGGAATGCAGGCCGGAATGGCTCGATCCGATCCCCGCCGAAGCGCTTGGCCTGATACATGGCAAGCTCGGCATCCTTGAGCATTTCCTCTGCCGATTCCTGCGTGGTGGTCCAGGAAATGAGACCGATGGAGGACGTCAGAACAATCTCTCGGCGCGCGAATGTCACTGGAGTGCGGATTGCCTGCTTGACCGAATCCGCGACTGCCGCGATGCGCGCTGGCTCCTGCTCGGAAAGCAGGATCATGGCAAACTGATCGCCGGACAGACGGCAAAGAGAATCGCGCGGTTTTAACAGTCGGTGAAGCCTGCGGGCGATGGTGAGGAGGATCGTGTCGCCCACCGAGATGCCGAACTCCTCGTTGACCTGCTTGAACCGGTCTATGTCGATCACAAAGACAGTGGGGCGAACCTGCTGTTCCGTGCGGGCAATGGATATGATGGCATCGAGCCGATTGAGGAACAGTTCGCGGCTCGGCAGCCCGGTGAGATTGTCATGGACGGCGTCGTGCAGGAGGCGCTCCTCAGCCTTTTTCTGCTCCGTGACGTCAACCATCGTGCCCACGCAACGGATGACCTGTCCATCGGAACCGATGACCGGTCGCGCGCGCAGATCGAACCAGTGATAGTGACCGTCGGCGCCGCGCAGCCGGAAGCTTTGGGAAATACGTCCTCGCCTTTGCTCAAGCACCACGTCCAAGGTTGTACGAAACGTATCCCGGTCTTCGGTGTGAAGCGTTGAGAGCCAGTCGCGCGCCGGACCGTTCAGACTTCCCGAAGGGAGGCCGAGCTGACGGCTCACATCGGGACGCGTGATGATGCGGTCTCGCGAAACGTCCCAGTCCCAGACCACGTCGCCCGAACCGGAGATTGCGAGCGCCTGGCGCTCCATATCGCTGAACAGGCCCTGGAAAAGGGCACCGCCCGCAAAAGCGTGCTGCATGACCGTGAACCCGATCAAGAGGATGATCAGGATAAGTCCGCCGCCGATGGCCGGCTGAACGATGTCGTTGTCGAGGATTCCGGTGATCGCCATCCATGAGCCGACCATCCAGGCGATGATCATGACCCAACTGGGCACCAGCATGATGGCGCGATCATAGCCCTGGAGGCTGAGATAGATGATGATACCGAGCCCGACCACTGCCGTGGCCGCGAAAGAAATGCGCGCGATGCCAGCGGCTACGGCGGGGTCGATGATGGCGAAGCCGGCGATGATGCCAAGTCCCAGGATCCACGCGAGCACACCATAGCTGAAATGGTCGTGCCAGCGATTGAGATTGAGATAGGCAAAGAGGAAGACAACGAGAGTGGCGGCGAGGCCGACCTCGGTGCCCGCGCGCCAGATTTGTTCATTGCCCGGCGTGATCTCGATCACCTTGCTCAAAAATCCGAAATCGATGGAGATATAGGCGAGCACCGCCCAGGCAAGCGCGGCGGTCGCCGGGAACATTGAGGTTCCCTTGACCACGAAAAGGATGGTGAGGAACAAAGCGAGCAGGCCAGCAATGCCGATCACGATACCGCGAAAAAGCGTATAGGCGTTCACCGTGTCCTTGTAGGCACCAGGATCCCACAAATAGACCTGTGGGAGGTTGGGCGATGAGAGTTCGGCAACGAAGGTGACAACGGAACCGGGATTGAGGGTGACATGAAACTCGTCGGCATCCGGGCTTTCCTGCCGGTCGAGCGTGAAACCAGAACTCGGCGTGATGGCCGCGATGCGCTGCGAGCCAAGGTCGGGCCAGATCAGTCCTGAACCCACCAGCCGGAAATGGGGTGCGACGATCAGGCGGTCTAGCTGCTGGTCCGTCGTGTTGGCGAGCGCGAAAACCGCCCAGTCCCCCGTGGAGCGCTCATCCTGTGCCTCCACCTCGATGCGCCGGACGATGCCGTCAACATCAGGCGCAGTCGATACCTGGAACGCTTCTCCCTGGCCGCGATAAATCTCCACCGCACCTGACAGGTCCAACGCCACGTCGTCACGGGCAATCTTGATCGGCTCGATCGCATCTGCCGGGCCCGTTGCCGAGACAAGGCCAGTAACCGCAGCAAAGAGGGCCACTATGAGTGCGGAAATGAACGGACGCGACAATGCGGGGAACAAGGAAATCAGCCTCGTGGTTCTAGTACAGGCACGTGATGCTCCTTGGCGATCAGCGCATAAAGATAATGATCACGCCAAGAACCATTGATCCTGAGATAGGATCTGAGAAGGCCTTCGCGCTGAAATCCGGCTTTTTCAAGTAAACCGACAGAACGTTTATTGTCTGGAATACAGGCGGCTTCCAAACGGTGCAACCGCAAGCCTTCGAAAGCGTAGGGAATGAGCAATTGCAGCGCGGCCAACATCATTCCGCGACCGGCATAACGCTCCCCCATCCAGTAGCCTATGCTAGCGGTCTGGGCGACGCCGCGTCTGATGTTCGACAGGGTGATTCCGCCAACCAAAGCTTCCGTCGGCGCGTCAAAGACGAAGAAGCTGATCCCGGTACCCTTGTCGAATTCAGCACGATAGCGCTTCAGACGGTGCCGGAACGCACCTTTGGACAACTCGTCGGGAGCCCAGCTGGGCTCCCAGGGGACGAGGAATCCACGGCTCTCATCGCGCAGGGCCGCCCATTCCGCATGGTCGCTTAAGACCGGCATTCTGAGGAACACTGTTTCGCCCTTGAGCGCCGGAGGCGGGCGGCGGAAGAAGGGCACGTCCAGCATATGTCCGAGACGATCCTACACGGCGAGCTTGCGTGGCATAGGCCCCTGATCGCTCAGTGCATCCTGGATGGATTCGAAGGGCGCAAGGCTGCCGACCGGACCGATTGCCGCAAGAGTGGGCTTGGTGGTGAAAAGGCGTTGCGAAAGATCGGTCAGCCGATCAACCGTAAGGTTCGACAGACGATCCATCAACTCGTCGACGTCGATGGGACGGCCGTAGAGGAGGAGTTGGCGTGCGATCTGAGAAGCGCGGCTAGCCGGGTTTTCGCGCGCCATCATGAGGCCGGCGCGATATTGCGCGCGCGCCCGGTCCAGTTCGTCTTGTCCGATGGACTGGCCGGCTTTCTGCAACTCTCCAAGAAGCAAAGGCACCAGTTCTTCAATGTCGTCTTTGCCGGTGGCTGCATGAACGCCAAAAATACCGGTATCGGAAAATCCCCAATGAAAGGCATAGACCGAATAGCACAAACCGTGCTTCTCACGCACTTCCTGGAACAGTCTAGAGGACATGCCTCCGCCGAGAATGGTGGACAGCACCTGGGAAGCGTAGAAGTCGCGCACGTGATACGCTCGGCCTTCGAAGCCGAGAATAATCTGCGCATCCATCAGATCGCGATGCTCGCGGAAGTCACCGCCGACATAATGCGCATAGGGGGGCGTTTTGCCCTCGGCCTTGCTGCGGAAACCGCCGAGACGGCTCTCGACCTCACGCACGAACGCGTCATGTGTGAGACCGCCCGCGGCGACGATGACCATACGGTCGGCCGAATATTGGCGTTCCAGAAAGCCACGCAATTGATCAGACGTGAAGGACTGGACCGTTTCCGGCGTTCCAAGCACGGAGCGGCCAAGCGCCTGATGGCGAAATGCGGTTTCAGTAAAACGATCGAAGACGATGTCGTCGGGAATGTCGTGCGCGGCCCCGATTTCCTGGAGGATCACATGCTGCTCGCGTTCAAGCTCATGCGGGTCGAATTTCGAATCGGTCAGAATATCGGACAGAAGTTCGACCGCCAGCGGCATATCGGCGCTGAGAACGCGGGCGTAAAAGGCGGTCGTCTCGACACTCGTCGCCGCGTTGATCTCACCGCCGACATCTTCAATGTCGGTTGCGATCTGGCGTGCGGTGCGTTTGCTGGTCCCCTTGAACGCCATGTGTTCCAGGAGATGCGCAATACCGTGCTCATTCTCGTGCTCGTTGCGCGAACCGGATTTGACCCAGATGCCCAGCGCAACGGTTTCCAGATGAGGCAGGGTTTCGGTTGCGACCGTCAGGCCGTTCGACAGACGGCTTACCTCAACACCCATATGCTTCTCACTCCTTGAACAAACTCAACGCGCCGCTCTCGCATGGCGGCTAATATGATCCTGCAGCATTCTTAAATCTGAGGGAAGGACTGTAAAGGACTCTTTCCGATTCATCAGATCACCAAGCCATTCAGGCAGGGCTGGCTCGATGCAGCTGGCATCCTTGACCGCTGCCGGAAACTTCGCCGGATGGGCGGTCGACAGCACGACCATGGGCGATGCGGATGCCGGCATGTCACGCGCGACCTTCACGCCGGTGGCCGTGTGCGGGTCAAGCAGATAGCCGCTCTCACGCCGAACCCGGCCGATCGTCGCAGCGGTCTCCGCCATATCCGAACGGCCCGCAGAAAAGCCATCCCGAATGGCCGCCAGTGTCTTTGGTTCGACGGTGAAACTTCCCGACTGTTTGAGCATCTGCATGTAACGCCGGATTTCATCCACATTCCCACCCGAAGCGAAATAGAGCAGGCGTTCGAAATTGGAAGATACCTGGATGTCCATGGACGGCGAGGTGGTCGCGACGACCTCGCGGGTCGCATATTCACCGCTCGTCAACGTGCGGGCGAGAATGTCGTTGTCGTTGGTGGCGATCACAAGCCGGTCGATGGGCAGGCCCATCTCTCTAGCGGCGTAGCCAGCGAAAATATCACCAAAGTTGCCGGTAGGCACCGTGAAGGATGCAGGTGTGTCAGGGGCACCGAGGGAGAGGCCGGCGGTGAAGTAATAAACGATCTGAGCCATGACGCGCGCCCAGTTGATCGAGTTCACACCGGACAGGGCGACCCTGTCACGGAAGGCATGATCGTTGAACATGTCCTTGAGAAGGCCCTGGCAATCGTCAAAATTGCCCTGGACGGCAAGCGCGTGGACGTTGGCGGCGCCCGACGTGGTCATCTGGCGCTGCTGGACCGGAGAGACGCGCCCCTCGGGGAAGAGTATGAACACGTCTGCCCGCTCGGTACCGGCAAACGCCTCGATCGCAGCGCCGCCGGTGTCACCGGATGTCGCGCCGACGATCGTCACGCGTTCGCCTCGTTCGGCGAGAACGTGGTCCATCAACCGCGCCAAAAGCTGCATGGCGATGTCCTTGAAGGCCAGCGTGGGGCCGTGAAAGAGCTCGAGAACGAACTCGTTGGGACCGGTCTGGACAAGGGGGCAAACAGCGGGGTGTCGGAAGGTGGCGTAGCTCTCATCAATGATGCGGCGCAACGTCGCAGTGTCGATCTCGTCACCGACAAAGGGGCACAGAACACGGAAGGCGATTTCGCTATAACTCTGACCGCGCATGGCACGAATGTCATCGACCGAGAAACGCGGCCATTCACGAGGAACGTATAGACCGCCATCGCGGGCCAACCCCGCCAGCATCGCATCGGAAAAACCAAGCGCCGGCGCATCGCCGCGCGTGCTGATATAATCTGTCGCCATTCGTCGTGTTGCCTCATGAAGCGCGAGGAGGGAGCACCGGTGCGCGCACGAGCCCGTCGCATTCCGGCTGCGCGTCTGGTATAGAGCATGATCTGGACGGGTGGGAACCGGTTTTCCACTCAAACCGCATGGAAATTGATCGTCGATGTCGGGATTTCTGGAAATTGCCGGAAAAATCTGTCATCTCTCCGCAGCCTTTTCGCATGGGCTTCACCCAATGCTTGTAGGGCGCGCAGATCCACGGGGCATGTCACTTGGTCAATTATCGTTTTCTCATCAGTTCCATCCTGCTTTCTGCCACCGCGATTGTTTCGGGCTGTCAGTCCGACGACGCCACAGGCGGTCTTGAACTTCAGAACGGAAATGTTCAACAACAGGACACGGACGTGATCCGCGAGAGTGAACTGCGCGCCTATTGTCCGCCGGTCTCTCTGCGTGAGGGGACGGCATATTTTACCACCTATGAAAAGGGTGGGCAGGATCAGCCGGGAAGCGTCATCTACCAGGCGTCGATCAGCGATGTGACACGCAAATGCACCTATGCCACTGGCTCGTTCACAATGACGGTGGCCGTGGCAGGGCGGGTGGTGCCGGGCCCGAAGGGCAACACCGGAACGATCACGATGCCGATCCGTATCGTGGCTGTTCGCGGCGGTGAGGTGGTCTATTCCAAACTGTTCCAGCACCAGGTGGCAATCAGCGATACTGCGGGGGCTACTCAGTTTATCTTCAACGATCCGAATGTGATGATTACGGGGGCGCCCGATCGCAGCATTCAGTTGATGGTCGGGTTCGACGAGGGCCCGAACGTCGGCCGCTGATCAGTTCAGCGTGTTCCAGGCAGCAGGCCGCGGCGCTCCGTCTGCAAATGTATGGCAGGAGGAGACCCGCGCTCCTCCCGTTGCATAAAAAAATCAGCGTGTTGGAACTTCCGGCTGAATCCTTTTGCGAGATGTGCCGTCAGGCGTCCTCGCTCCATTCCGACAGGGCTGCGACCACGCCGTTGAGGTCCTGGTGGCGGTGAATGACCGTCTCTGCTCCTGCTTCCATCAGAAGGTCTGCATGACCGGGCTGTATGTGCGATCCGCCCGTGAACCCGATCACCCGCATGCCAGCGGCCTTCGCACCGGCGATTCCATGCACTGAGTCCTCAATGACGAAACAGCGCCCGGTTGCGGCGCCGAACTTTTCGGCAGCAAAGAGGAAAACGTCCGGGGCCGGCTTGGGCTGGCGGGTGGGCGTTTCAAGAGACGAGTAGATGTGATCCTTGAAAAAGGGCAGGAGCCGGGTGCGGGACAGCATCGCTTCCACCCGTTCATGGCTCGAATTTGAACAGACGCATTTCGGCACGGTGACGCCGGCCACGGCTTCGTGAACGCCCTCCAGCGGTTTGACCTCCTTGCGCACCTTCCTGTCGACTTCACTCTCGGCACGGTCAATCAGTGTGGCCTGGAGGGGGGCCTCGGCATTCTCCTCAATGGACAGGAGAATGTCCTTGAAGGTGAGGCCGGCATAGCGGCGTGCCAGCTCTTCCGGCGTGATCTCGAACCCCGCTTCGGTCAGGACCTTCGCCTCGACACGCGAGGCAATGATTTCCGAATCAACGAGAACTCCATCGCAGTCGAATATGACGAGTTCGGGAGCGGGCATGGCAAGACCTGTGGAGTTTTAAAACCTGAAAGGCGGGAGATGGGGGCATAGCCCTTATAACGCCCCAAGACAACTCCACAGCTGCCATGCCTCGGCTCCTATTCGATGACAACCTCCGTGCGCTCCCCTGCGGCTACGGTTGCCTTCCGGCTTTCTTCCGCCCTGTCCCCCTCATAGCGAACGCGCACTTCATATTCGCCCGGATGGAAGGTCTCCTGCGCTTCCACGTCATAACTGCCACTCAGGTTCTTCTGGTTGCCCTGCAGATCTTTCTTTCCTTCAAGAAAATCGATCCTGTAGGCGCCGGGAGCAGAGACGGCCAGAACGCCGGCATTGATGTTGACAATTGGCTCGATCCGTTCGCCTGCCTTGACGCTGATAGGCGTCATCGCCTCGGCCTTGCCGAGCCTTGCATGAAGCATGTAGTCGCCGGGCGGGACATCCATGCCCTGCTTGCCGGGGCCGTATTGGCCGGCAAGCGTCTTGCGGTTTCCGTTGATGTCGGCCTTCGCCTCCAGAACCTCGAAACGGATGGCGTTGCCTTCCACCTCCGGCCCGCCTTCCGTGTAAATAGCGGTGGGAACAACAAGTCCGGAACCGATGATCAGATCGAGCGTGAGGGTCTCGCCGGCGACAAGTTGATGGTCTTCTTCGGCGGTGGCCTGGGCAATCCGCCCGGTAACCTTGATCGTACCGGCCTTCGCCCAGACGCGGGTCTGGCCATAGCCGCCGTCCTTCGTGCCGTCGAAGTGCACATCGACGCGCGCGCTCTGGTCGGCATCGGTGTCTTCAGGGGTGCGTTTGGGGGTGATTTCGACCAGGCCGGCATCAAGCACGGCGACCACATCCGTCGTGGCATCGGCGGTCAGTTCGACATCGGTTTCGAAATCAATGCGCCCGAGCCTTGCTTTCGCGCGATATTTGCCGGGCGGAACGCTGGCTGCGAACATGCCGCGATAGCCGCCTGCTGCACTCCGGTCGGCGGGTTGGCCATTCTCGCCAAGCGGGACGAAATCCCAGCGCACTTCCGAACTTTCGGCCATGTCGGGGCCATCCTGCGAAAGCCGGGCGATCCCGCGCACATTGAATTCGACTGGGGCCGGTTCGGGTTTTGGCTCGGGCTCCGATTCAGGAGCCTTGGCGACGGTGGTTTGCAGCGCTTCGGCAAGCTGGCCCGCATCATCGGCCTTGAGATAAAGGCCTCCCGTGTTTTCTGCCAGACAGGCCACTTCCTGTCCCTCTTCGTCCGACAGTCCGAAGCCAACCACGTGGGCGGTGAAATCGACACCCGAAGCTTCCAGTTCGCGGCCGAGGGCGCAGGGATCGGCATCACAGGTCTCAAGCCCGTCGGTGACGAGGATGACCGTTGCCGCATTCTCCTCGATGCGCAGTTCCTCCGCAGCCTTTCGAACAGCATCGGTAAGCGGCGTCTTGCCCTTCGGGTTCAGACTGTCGGCAAAATCGGCCACGGCGCCTGCCGTGCCCGTTGCGGGCGGTATGGCGATCTCGATGTCGGAACAGGAACCTTTTTCCCGGTGCCCGTAGGCGACAAGCCCAAGCTCGGTGTCCTGCGGCAACCGGTCCATAACCTCGCGTAGCGTTTGGCGCGCGATCTCGATCTTCGTGGTCCCGTCGATCTGGCCCCACATGGAGCCGGAGCCATCCAGAACAATGATTGTCTTGCCTGTGGCCATTGCGGGAAGGGCAAAAAGCAAGGCTGCGAGAACGCTCAACAAGCGGGTGCGGATCATGCCGGGTCTCCGTGGATAGTAGTTGACGTAGGGGAAGATTGCACAGCTTCTCATGAGCCGCAAATCCGCATCGCCCTTACGGAATATTTACCATCTTCCGTAACCATAACGGCAGGTAAACAGTCCGAGTTAGAGGTCAGTCCATGTCCGCCGTGCGTCGTATCGATGAGCTTGCACCCGAACCGAAAAAGGCCGAATGGCTCGATACGATCATCAAGGGGGACTGTGTCGCCGCACTTGACCGTCTGCCGGAAAAATCGGTCGATGTGATCTTTGCCGATCCACCCTACAATCTGCAACTTGGCGGGGACCTTCACCGTCCGGACCAATCACGGGTCGATGCGGTTGACGATGAGTGGGATCAGTTCGACAGTTTTGCCGCCTATGACGCCTTTACCCGCGCATGGATGCTGGCAGCGCGCCGCGTCCTGAAACCCAACGGTACGATCTGGGTGATCGGCTCCTATCACAATATTTTCCGGGTCGGCACGGTGATGCAGGATCTGGGCTACTGGCTGCTCAATGACATTGTCTGGCGCAAGACAAATCCGATGCCGAATTTCCGCGGGCGCCGGTTCCAGAACGCGCATGAGACGATGATCTGGGCCTCGCGCGACAAATCATCCAAGAGCTACACCTTCAACTATGAAGCGTTGAAGGCTTCCAATGACGATGTGCAGATGCGGTCCGACTGGCTTTTCCCGATCTGCACAGGCAAGGAACGCCTGAAGAACGAGGATGGCGGCAAGCTGCATCCCACGCAGAAGCCGGAAGCGCTTCTGGCGCGGGTGATGATGGCCTCGACCAAGCCGGGCGACGTGGTGCTGGATCCCTTCTTCGGTTCTGGCACGACCGGCGCTGTGGCCAAGCGGCTTGGCCGGCACTTCGTCGGCATCGAACGGCAGGATGACTATATCGAGGCTGCAAGCGCCCGCATCGCCGGAGTTGAGCCGCTGGAGGATATGGATCTCGCACAGATGCAGGCCAAGCGCGCTGCACCACGCGTTGCGTTCGGCAGTCTTCTTGACGCAGGTCTCATGCAGCCGGGCACGCAGTTGCACGATTCCAAGCGCCGTTGGAGCGCCAATGTGCGGGCTGACGGCACGATTGCCATCGGCAACGAGGCGGGTTCGATCCATCGTATCGGCGCGCGGGTTCAGGGGCTGGAGGCCTGCAATGGCTGGACCTTCTGGCACTTCGAGGAAGAGGGCAGCCTGAAGCCGATCGACAGCCTGCGCCAGATCATGCGTGACAACATGCAGGGCGTCGCTGCCTGAGCGCGACATGGAAACGGCTCCGGAACCCCATCCCGGAGCCGTGAAATGCGCCTTCAATCAAAGGAATAAAGCGCTTTCGTGAATCATTGCATGATGGCGCTGGAAGCGAGCTTCTCAGACGACGAAGCCGTAAGAGACAAGGTCCTTGCGCAGCTTCTCTGCGCCAGTGAAATGTACGGCCTTCCAGCCCGCTTCTTGTGCGCCGACCACGTTCTTTTCGCTGTCGTCGATGAACAGTGTCGCTGCCGGTTCCAGGTCGAAACTCTCGACATGGGTGTCGTAGATCGCGCGGTCCGGTTTGATCAGTCCGATCTCGCCTGAAACGGTGACGCCGCGCGGCCTGTTCAGGAAGGCAAAACGCCTGCGCGCCTCCACGAACGTGTCGGCAGCGAAATTGGTCAGCATTGTCACGTCATGGCCATCATCGATGAGCGTTTCGAGAATGGCGACCGAATCGTCATAGGCATGCGGCACCATCTCGTGCCAGTGGCGCCGGAAACCGCGAATATTCTCTTCTTCTTGCGGATGCTCGGCAATGAGCAGTGCTTCGGCGTCTTCCCATGTGCGTCCGCGATCCTGCTCTACGTTCCAGTCGCCGGTGCAGACATTTTCCAGAAACCAGCGTCGCTGCTCATCGTCGGGAATCAGGTGACGGTAGGGGATTTCCGGATCGTAGTGGATCAGCACCCGGCCGATGTCGAAGACGACGTGTCTAATGTCACTCATGCGGTTCTATCCTTTGCGGCTTTTCTTCGTGGCCCCGGGTATCGCAGCCTCGATGACCTTTTTCATGACAGTGGGCAGCGCTTCGCCTGGAAGCGCGTCGGGGGAAGACCACCAACCATCTCCGGGCGAAGCGGTCCTGGGAAACTCGGCTTTGAAAACAAAAAGTTCCAGCGCGAAATGTGTAAAGACGTGGTGGATCGAGCCGGATGGGCGCCATGCGGCCGGGAAGGGGGCGGCGGTCACGTCGCTCACGCCATCCTGCCGCGCCGTCCAATGGCTGCCGGGAACCTCCGCCATTCCACCCAGAAGGCCAGAAGCGGGCCGCTTTCGCAGGAGCACCGAACCATCGGAACGCATGGCGACAAACGCCGCACCGATCCGTGTGGGCTTTTCTTTTTTGGGAGCCTTGAGGGGGAAGCGCTCGGCGATGCCTTTACGCCGCGCTGCGCAGTCCTCGGTGATAGGGCAAAGCACGCAGGCCGGCTTGCGTGGTGTGCAGATGGTGGCGCCAAGATCCATCATGGCCTGGGCGAAATCGCCCGGTCGATGTTGCGGCATGGCTTTTGCGACCAGAGCGCGAATCTCTGGCTTGGCCTGCGGCAGTGGTGTTTCCATGGCGTAAAGGCGTGTGATGACGCGCTCGATATTGCCGTCGACCACGGCAGCTGGTCGGTTGAACGCGATGGCCGCGATGGCTGCGGCCGTGTAGTCGCCAATCCCGGGCAACGCCTTGAGGCCGGCTTCCGTATCGGGAAAGCGACCACTATATTCGCTGGCGACAGTCTCCGCGCATTTTTTCAGATTGCGTGCGCGTGAATAATAGCCGAGGCCGGCCCATGCCTTCATCACCTCATCGGAATGAGAGGCGGCGAGAGCCTCGACGGTCGGCCATGCATCGGTGAAGGCCTCGAAATAGCGCTTGACCGCGCCGACGGTGGTCTGCTGAAGCATGACCTCCGAGAGCCAGACGCGGTAGGGATCGGGCAGAACGCCGAGTTTGGTTTCGTCCGGCGGGGTGCGCCAGGGCAAGCTCCGATGATGGCGGTCATACCACGCAAGCAGCGGAGACGAAAAATCGGTCGAAGAAGCCTGTGCGTCGGTGACCGACGCTTCCCTGCGTGCCATACTGGAGCGGAACTCAATATGCGTTGCGGATCAATTCGAGACTTCATGTCATGACAGGGAAGAGGCAATCGGGCAATCCCGTCGCTGTCAGCGATCTTGCCACCGGCATTCTCGATCCGGTGATGCGCAAGCGCGCGGGGCTTTCCGTCGAGCTTGTCCAGTGCTGGGGCGACATCGTGGGCGAGCGGCTGGCGCTCAGCACACGACCCGAGAAGCTCGCATGGCCGCGTCGTCGCCACGAGGATGACCCGTTTGAACCGGCCACGCTGGTGATCGCCTGCGAGGGGGCGGCAGCGCTGCGCCTGCAGCACGAGACGGGCGAGGTGATAGCCCGTGTGAATGCCTTTCTCGGCTTCGCCGCGGTCGGACGGATCAAGATCCTGCAGAAACCCGTTGCGCAGCCGCAGGTCCGCCGAAGGCCATCCGCCCGTCCACTGACGGGATCGGAGAGCGCGCATATCGACGCACTCGTGGCTGGTGTGGATGACGAGGAACTGCGCCAGTCTCTGCAAAAGCTGGGGGCGAGTATCCTCGGCCGACGCAAATGAGCCACAATCACCAAAACGTGATGGGACGCTTGCTTCAGAAAAATGCGCCCTTGACCCAAATTCGCCCGAAACGCCCTCATTGTGGCGATATCGCAGGTAACACTTCAAGACGAACAGGTGAGATTTCATGTCCGAACTGATCCAGCGCCGCAAACTCCTTCTTTCCATGGCCGCCCTGCCGGCGCTCGGGCTGGGACTGGCCGCTTGCTCCGACAGCAATGTGCAGGCGGAAGCGGCGGCACCTGAAACCGATCCGATCACGACATCCGCGGTCGAGGCGCCGCCCTCCAGCGGAACGGTCGATATGGACAAGCTGCTGGAAGAAGGCGCGCTGGAGGACAAGGTTCTTGGCGATGCGAACGCACCGGTGACGATCGTCGAATATGCATCGATGACCTGCAGCCACTGCGCCACATTCCACACGCGCACCTACCCGGAACTGAAGAAGAAATACGTCGAAACAGGCAAGGTGCGCTTCATCCTCCGCGAGTTCCCGTTCGATCCGCGTGCGGAAGCGGGCTTCATGCTGGCGCGTTGCTCTGACGACAAATATTTCGCGATGGTCGACGTGCTCTTCAAACAGCAGAACAACTGGGCTCCTGTGCAGGATGCGCAATCGGCATTGTTGAAGATTTCAAAGCTGGCCGGCTTCACGCAGGAAAGTTTCGAAGCCTGTCTGACGGATCAGGAGCTTCTCACCAAGGTTCGCGCCGTTCGGACCCGTGGCGCCAGCGATTTCGGGGTCGATGCGACACCGACCTTCTTTATCAACGGCAAGAAGTATTCCGGCGCGATGTCGATCGAGGAGATCTCGGCCGTCATTGACGGGATGCTCTGATATAAGCCTGAAAGCAACCAAGATCACCGACACCACCGTCTTTGCCGGTGGTGTCGTGCGTTTTGCGGTCCGTTCAGGCCCTCGAATGCGCTCGCGGCTCAAGGAAGCAGGCCGGGCGCAAACGGTCTATCCTGTTGAAAACCGCCATATATGTGGGTTTCTGGCCAGAGAACATTGAAGCTTGCTTGACGGGCCGCAGCCTTCCGGATGAAGTCAGGGAAGTGCGCAATTGGGGATTGGGGCGTCCGGAGAACGAGGCTGTTCCCAAATTCTTCATCAATGGGAGGAAGCACTCGGGAGCCATGTCGATTGACTAGGTGTCGGCGATCATCGACGGCATGCCTGAGCGGGCAACACGAGTGCCCGCCGCTTTCGTGCGTTCTGGTCAGGGCGAGGCCAGCATGAAATTCACCAAGCTGCGTCTTCTGGGGTTCAAATCCTTTGTCGAGCCGAGCGAGTTCGTCATCGAGAACGGGCTGACGGGGGTTGTCGGTCCGAATGGTTGCGGGAAATCCAATCTCGTGGAGGCGTTGCGTTGGGTGATGGGCGAAAGCTCATACAAGAACATGCGCGCTTCCGGCATGGACGACGTGATCTTTTCCGGTTCGGGAACACGCCCTGCGCGGAACACGGCCGAGGTGACGCTTTTTCTCGACAACGCCGATCGCACGGCGCCGGCCACTTTCAACGATGCGGATGAATTGCAGGTCTCGCGCCGGATCGAGCGTGAGGCGGGCTCCGTATACCGGATCAACGGCAAGGAGGCGCGCGCCCGCGACGTGCAGCTTCTTTTTGCCGATCAGTCGACTGGTGCGCGCTCGCCCTCCATGGTGGGGCAGGGGCGCATTGGTGAGCTGATCCAGGCAAAGCCTCAGGCGCGCCGTGCGCTCCTGGAAGAGGCAGCCGGCATTTCCGGGCTCCATTCCCGCCGTCACGAGGCGGAGCTTCGGTTGCGCGCTGCCGAACAGAATCTCGAGCGGCTCGATGATGTGGTGAGTGAACTCGACAGCCAGATTGAAAGCCTCAAGCGTCAGGCGCGCCAGGCCTCGCGTTTCAAGAAGCTTTCCGCTGAAGTGCGCAAGGCCGAGGCGATCCTGCTGCATCTGCGCTGGTCGTCCGCCAAGGCGCAGGAAGCCGAGGCCCAAAGCGCGTTGTCGCAAGCGACGTCCATGGTGGGTGAAAACGCCAGCGGCCAGATGGAAGCGGCAAAGGCGCAGGCAGTCGGTGCGCACAAGCTTCCCGCATTGCGCGATGCCGAAGCGGCGGCCGCTGCTGCACTGCAAAGGCTGACCATCGCCCGTACACAGGTCGAGGACGAAGCCAAGCGCGTTGAAGCGCGCATGCAGGAACTGACGAAGCGCATCGACCAGTTAAACGCCGATGTGGCACGCGAAGAGCAGATGGTGCGCGACAATGCCGACGCACTGGCGCGCCTGGCGGAAGAGGAAGAGGCGCTCAAAGAAGCCGAAGATGGTGCCGAAGGTCGTGAAGCCGAGCTTCAGAATACCTTTGAGGAGGTTTCTTCAGGCCTTTCGTCCGCCGAAGACCTGCTCTCGCGGCTGACGGCGGAGAAGGCAGAGGCTTCTGCCATGCGCCAACAGGCCGAGCGCGCAATCCGCGAACAGGCCGAGCGCCGTGACCGGCTGGCGCGGCAGATCACCAACATGGATGCCGAACTTGCAGAAATCTCCAGCCGAATAGCCGGACTGCCGGACCCTGCCGAAAACCGCATGCTTGTCGAGGAAGCGGCTGAGCGCCTTGAACTGGCAGAAGTGGCGGTTGGCGAAAGCGAGGAGCGCGTTGCGGCAGCCCGCGAGGCGGAGCAAGTTGCCCGTACACCCCTACAGGAAGCTCGGGCCGAACTTGGCCGGGTGGAAACGGAAGCGCAGACCCTGCGGAAGATTTTGAATGCCGGTGGGTCGGATCTGTTCCCGGCGGTTCTGGAACAATTGCGCGTTGAGCGCGGGTTCGAGACGGCGTTGGGTGCCGCATTGGGCGAAGACCTGGATGTGCCACTCGACAGTGCGGCGCCCGTCTATTGGGGGCCTTCGGAGATTGCAGCGGATGATCCGGCCCTTCCCGATGGCGTGATGACGCTGGCCTCTGTGGTGAAAGCGCCCGCACAGCTTGCGCGGCGGTTGGCACAGATCGGTGTGGTGGATGCCGATGATGGACCGCGGCTGCAGAAAATGCTGAAGCCCGGTCAACGGTTGGTCGCGCGGGACGGCGCTTTGTGGCGTTGGGATGGATATCGCGCCAGCGCCGATGCACCGACGGCGGCGGCACAGCGACTGGCGCAAAAGAATCGCCTCACCGAACTCGATGGCGAAGTGGTTGAGGCAACGGCGCTGCTTCGTGCTGCCGAGACCGCGCTGGCTGATGCCGAACAGGGCGTGAAGAGCACGGTGGAAGGCGAGCGCCGCGCGCGCGAAGAGGCGCGTGAAGCGCAGGCCGCGCTCGGCAGGGCGCGCGAGGCACTGGCTAGCGCCGAAAAGGCGGCTGGCGAGCTCTCAAGCCGGCGCATGAGCCTTGATGAGGCACGCAGCCGGGTGGTCGAAGACCATGAAGAGGCTGTGGCCGCGACGATGGCGGCGGAAGAAGCTCTTGAAGGTGCACCGGACCTCACCGAACTCCAGGCACAGCTTGAGCGCCAGTCTGCCGAGGTTTCTGCCAAGCGTGCGGCGGTCGCCGAGGCACGCGCGGCCTATGAAGGACTGCGTCGCGAGGCCGAAGCTCGCCGACGGCGTCTGGAGGCGATCGCTGCGGAGCGGCGAAGCTGGCAGTCGCGTGCGGAGAATGCGGACCGCCACACCGCAGCCCTTCTCCAGCGGCGCGCCGACACGGAAGCCGAACTTGAAGAGCTGGCTGAAGCGCCGGAAGAAATCGAAGCGCGCGGCCGTTCTCTGCTATCGGAGATCGCAAAGGCGGAAGCCGT
This sequence comes from Nitratireductor kimnyeongensis, assembly GCF_019891395.1. Taxonomy (NCBI): domain Bacteria; kingdom Pseudomonadati; phylum Pseudomonadota; class Alphaproteobacteria; order Hyphomicrobiales; family Phyllobacteriaceae; genus Nitratireductor; species Nitratireductor kimnyeongensis. Next base: position 3,003,610 of record NZ_CP078143.1, read on the forward strand.
GCGCAGGCAAGCCGCCGACACACTGCAGGAAGCTGAAAACCGACAGGCGGAGCTGGACAAGCGTGCAACCGAGAGCATCCAGGCGCTTTCTTCCGCGCGCGAAGCCAGAGCCCGTGCCGAAGAACGTGTGACGGCCGCCGAGGAGCGGCGCAAAGAGGCCGAGGCCCGCATTCAGGAAGTGTTGAGCGTTCCCCCTCACAAGGTCCTGGCGATGGCCGAATTGGAACCCGACGAGGCAATGCCGGAGATCGCGGAAGTGGAACGCCGGCTGGAACGGCTGAAGATGGAACGGGAACGGCTCGGCGCGGTCAATCTGCGCGCCGAGGAAGAGCAGACGGAGCTGACGGAACGCCACGGCACCATTGTCGCGGAGCGGGAAGACGTGATCGAGGCGATCCGCAAACTGCGCCACGCAATTCAGAACCTGAACAGGGAAGGCCGCGAGCGCCTGCTGGCCGCCTTCGATGTAGTCAACGAACAGTTCCAGCGGCTGTTCACGCATCTCTTCGGCGGCGGTACGGCAGAGTTGCAATTGATCGAGTCCGACGATCCGCTCGAGGCCGGACTTGAGATCCTCGCCCGCCCTCCGGGCAAGCGTCCTCAGACCATGACGCTCCTGTCAGGTGGAGAGCAGGCTCTCACCGCCATGGCGCTGATCTTCGCCGTTTTCCTGACCAATCCAGCTCCCATCTGCGTACTGGACGAGGTGGACGCTCCGCTCGACGATCACAATGTGGAGCGCTTCTGCAATCTCATGGACGAGATGGCCGCTTCAACAGACACGCGCTTTGTGGTCATAACGCACAATCCGATCACCATGGCTCGCATGAACCGGCTCTTCGGCGTGACCATGGCCGAGCAGGGCGTCAGCCAGCTCGTTTCCGTCGATCTCGAAACTGCCGAGCGCCTGCGCGAGGCAGGCTAGCATCTCTGTGCGCACGGCGGTTTCATGCCGGCAGTGCCTGCTCTCCCCCAGCCGCTCAATAATCGTCGTGGTCATGTCTCGCTCCAGACCGCCAATTCATTGCCCGCCGGGTCCATGAAATGAAAGCGACGGCCGCCAGGAAATGAAAAGATCGGTTTCACGACCTTGCCGCCCGCGTCCTCGACCGATTTGAGAGTGGCCTCGAGGTCTTCGGAAAACAGCACGGGAAGCGGTTTGTCGTTGCCCTGCGGATCGCCGTCGAAACCGCCATCCAAACCTTCGTTGAAAGCCGAGTAGCCGGGCCCATAATCGGTAAACGACCACGAAAAGGCATTGGCATAAAAAGCCTTCACGCTGTCAATGCTGCCGCCGCCGGCGGGCATTTCGATATAGTCCAGTTTTCCGGTCTTGCGCATGGCGTCCTCCAATGTTCTTATTTTGTTCTATATGACGTCTGCACTGTTGGCAAGGTTACAGCGCCCGTCTTAGCTTGGAAAAAGGTTATAGTGGTCGTGCGACAAAGCGTGCGGCAGGGCTGAGATGGTGAGGGATCCGTTTAATCTGCAGCGTTTCACCGAGGCGCAGGAGGGTGTGTTCGAGACCGCACTCCGTGAATTGCGCTCTGGCCGCAAGCAAACCCACTGGATGTGGTTTGTGTTTCCACAGCTGCGTGGTCTTGGACGGTCGCGGAACGCGACCTATTACGGAATTTCCTCCTTGGAGGAAGCCCGCGCTTATCTCAAGCATCCGGTTTTGGGGCCGCGCCTGCAGGAGGCGACAACCGTGGTGTTGAAGGCATCTGGTCAGTCTTTGGCAGCCATCCTCGGACGTCCGGACGATCAAAAATTCCGTTCGTGCATGACACTCTTCGCGTTGGTCTCGCGGAAGGGGGAAGACCTTTTTTCCTCGGCTCTCGCCCGGTGGTGCGGCGGGACGATGGACGATGCCACTCTTCGCCTCGCGGGCCTTACGGTGCGGGAGCAGGAGGCTGATCGCCAGTAGGAGCGGATTGCGTTCGGGGGCGGGCGACGCGCATGGCGCCAGGCGGCTTTCCTATGATGCGCTTGAAGGCGCGGCTGAATGCGGCCTGGGAGCCATAACCCAACCGCTGAGCGGCCGTCTCTATGGGCATGCCTTCACGGCTGATCCACTGCGCGGCAAGCCGCATTCTGAGCTCTGTCAGATACCGGACCGGTGTCATGCCCGTGATGGCCTGAAACCGGTCTGCGAAGACGGACCGGGAACTGCCCATCTCGGCGGCCAGTTCAGCCACCGTCCAGTCGCGGCCGGGATCGCGGTGAAGAGCTGCAATGACACGCCCCAGACGCGGATCGCGCAAGGCTGCCACCCAACCACTGGTCCCGCCGCAGCCGCACTCCACCCAGGCGCGCACGATAAAGGCAGAAACCACATCGGCGAGCCGGGCAAGGATGCCTGCAAAGCCGGCGCGGTCTTCTTTCGCTTCGCGCTCCATGGCATCAAGAATCGGAAGGATTTCCGGGTAGCGCTTTAGCAATGTGTTGACGCGCATGACGTCCGGCATCAGGGCGACAAGCGGATGCATGCTTCCCAGATCGAACTCCATGCAGCCCGAGAAGATGAGGACATTGGAGGACGGGTCTCGCTCATTCGATCGGGTCACGATCTCACTGACGTCCCTGCAAAGCGCCTTCGGCTGAAACTCCGTGATGCACTGACACTTCAGCTCTGTATCAGAGACGAGAGAATGCTCGCCACCGCGCGGCAGGAGAACCGCATCGCCTGTATCCAGAGCATGAATAGCCTCACCGGGGCCGCGCAGATGCACCGGACCCCGGCCCACGAAATGAAATTGAGCGCGCCCCTCGATGGCGGGAAACCGAAGGCCGAAAGGGGGAGAGACCTGGGTGCGATTGTATTCGAGCCCGTAAAGCCGCATCCCCATCAATAGATCACTGACCAGATCGGGATTGGTGCGCGTCGATGAATTTTCGGCGTTTCGATCAAGCATTTCGGATTTTCTGGCATGGTACGTCTGGAAAGTCCAGTCTATTTCTTTTGCACTGCACAACAGTTTTTGCATTGTGAAAGGAATGACAGATGGACGATGTCCCGCAGTGGACCGGCGCCCAGGCAAGTCGGTCGCCAGCCTGGGGAGCGGTGATTTCCATGGCGCTTGGCGTGTTCGGACTGGTGACGGCTGAGTTTCTGCCCGCAAGCCTTTTGACGCCCATGGCCCAGGAACTGGAAGTTTCGGAAGGGATGGCCGGCCAGGCGGTGACAGCCACGGCCGTGGTGGCGCTGATAACGAGCCTGCTGGTTTCGGCTGCAACGCGTAACATTGATCGGCGGCATCTCTTGCTCGGCTTCACCGTGTCGCTGATGGCTTCGAACCTCATGGTGGCTTTTGCACCCAACATCACGGTGTTGCTCGTAGGGCGCATTCTCCTCGGTATCGGTCTGGGTGGTTTCTGGACCATGTCGACGGCGGTCGCCATGCGGCTGGTGCCGGATCCTTTGGTGCCGAGGGCGCTGTCGATGATCGTCAGCGGCGTGGCCGCCGCCACCATCATTGCCGCGCCTGTCGGCAGCTATGTGGGAGACATGTTCGGTTGGCGCAGTGTCTTTCTGCTGGGGACCGGGCTGGGCGTCATCACCTTCGTGGTCCAGTTTGCGACGCTGCCGGCCATAGCTCCCAATTCGACAACCCGGCTTCGCACGCTGCTCGATGTTTTGGTGCGGCCGGGCGTTGGAGTGGGCCTCTTGTCGGCGATGCTGGTCTTTTCCGGCCACTTCGCGTTCTTCACCTACCTCAGGCCGCATCTCGAAAACATCACGGAGGCAGGTATCACGGCGGTTTCCGGAATGCTGTTGGGCTTTGGTCTTGCCAATTTTCTGGGCTCGTTGTTCGGCGGTTTTCTAGTCGAGCGGAGTTTGCGCCGTACGTTGATGATCGTTCCGCTGGTGTTGAGCATTCTAGGCTTTGGGCTGATTTCGGTCGGATCCATGCCTGCGGCGAATGCAATGATAATTGCGTTCTGGGGGCTTGCTTTCGGCGCTGTTCCGGTTGGCTGGTCCACATGGTTGGCGCGCACCGTGCCCGATCAGGCCGAAAGTGCCGGCGGTCTGCTGGTGGCTGCCATCCAGCTTGCGATCGCCCTTGGAGCAGCCAGCGGCGGGTTGATTTTCGACGCCAGCGGCGCATACGGCGTGTTCAGTGCTGCAAGCATTGTTCTGTTTCTGGCGGCGGTCATGATCTTTGTCGGCGTTCGCCCCCGGACTGCTATAGCCACCGCCTGATCTCCCATCAGCACGGCCCAGACGAGGCGACGGGCAATCGTCGCCTCGCATCGTGCGAAAGGCCCTGCCGCTCCGCCCTGATATTGCTGGCTGAAAAAATATTGTCTTCAATCGATAAAGCGGCGGATGGCGCGGAAGCCGGCCTTGCCTTGGCGCGCGCTGCCGCTTATCGCTGCGTCCCGTGGCCGGTGCAAAAAGGGTTCCAGCGCCGGCAAACCGACCGGAAGGGGAATGCAGCATGACCAAGTGGGTCTATGTGTTTGGCGATGGGCGTGCCGAAGGCAGCGCGGGCGACAAGAATCTGCTCGGCGGCAAAGGTGCAAATCTTGCGGAGATGTGCAGCCTGGGGCTGCCGGTGCCGCCTGGCTTTACGATCACCACCGAACTTTGCTCCCACTACTATGCGAATGGCCGCACCTATCCGGACGATCTGAAAACACAGGTTGAGGCTGCTCTCGAAGAAGTAGGGCGTGTGGCTGGCCGCCGATTTGGCGATGCTGACCAGCCGCTTCTGGTTTCGGTTCGTTCAGGCGCCCGAGCTTCCATGCCCGGCATGATGGACACGGTGCTCAATCTGGGCCTCAACGATGCAACGGTTGAGGCGATTGCCGCGGAGGCGGGCGACGCGCGCTTTGCCTATGACAGCTATCGCCGGTTCATCCAGATGTACTGCAACGTGGTTCTCGGGCTCGACCATGATGTCTTCGAGGAGATACTCGAAGAGGAAAAGGCGCGGTTTGGCTATGAGGTCGACACGGAATTTTCCGCCGAGGACTGGCAGAGCATCATCGTGCTCTACAAGCGGCGCATCGAAACCGAGCTGGGCGCGCCGTTTCCGCAGGACCCGCACGAGCAACTCTGGGGCGCGGTGGGTGCGGTGTTCTCCTCCTGGATGAACCCGCGTGCGGTGACCTATCGCCGGCTGCACGACATTCCCGAAAGCTGGGGCACGGCAGTGAACGTGCAAGCCATGGTGTTTGGCAATCGGGGTGAGGATTCAGCGACCGGCGTGGCCTTCACGCGCGACCCGTCCACCGGTGAAAAGGCGCTCTATGGCGAATTCCTCGTCAATGCACAAGGCGAGGACGTGGTGGCAGGCATCCGCACGCCCCAAAATATCACCGAGGCGGCCAGGCTCGCTGCCGGCTCTGACAAGCCTTCGCTTGAAAAGCTCATGCCGGAGGCGTTCGCAAGTTTCATCCAGATCGCCGATACGCTGGAGCGGCACTATCGCGACATGCAGGACCTGGAATTCACCATCGAGCGTGGCAAATTATGGATGCTGCAGACCCGTTCGGGAAAACGCACGGCGAGTGCTGCTCTCAAGGTGGCGGTCGACATGGCGAATGAGGGCCTGATCACGAGGGAAGAGGCGGTGAGCCGTATTGACGCGGCATCGCTCGACCAGCTTTTGCATCCCACCATCGACCCTTCCGCCCCGCGCGACATCATCGGCATGGGGCTGCCGGCCTCCCCGGGAGCTGCCACCGGCGAGATCGTGTTCTCTTCGGAGGCTGCCGAGGAAGCGAAGGCCGAAGGCCGCAGGGTGATCCTCGTGCGGGTGGAAACGAGCCCGGAAGACATTCACGGCATGCATGCCGCGGAAGGCATTCTGACCACGCGTGGCGGCATGACGAGCCACGCGGCGGTGGTCGCGCGCGGTATGGGAAAGCCCTGTGTCTCAGGCGCCGGCTCCCTGCGCGTGGACCACAAGAAAGGTGTGCTCCTGGCCATGGGGCAGATGCTGAAGGCTGGCGATGTCATCACCATTGACGGATCGACAGGGCAGGTTCTGAAAGGCTCCGTGCCCATGCTGCAGCCGGAACTTTCGGGCGATTTCTCCACTATCATGGGTTGGGCGGACGAGGCGCGGCGCATGCGGGTGCGCGCCAATGCCGAAACGCCGGCGGATGCCCGCACTGCGCGATCGTTCGGCGCTGAAGGCATCGGCCTTTGCCGCACCGAGCACATGTTCTTTGAAGATGGCCGCATTCTTGCGATGCGCGAGATGATCGTCGCGGATACCGAAAGCGCGCGGCGCGCGGCACTTGCCAAGCTTCTGCCCATGCAGCGTTCAGATTTTGCTGAAATCTTCGAGGTCATGGCGGGGCTGCCCGTTACCATCCGACTGCTTGATCCACCGCTTCATGAGTTTCTGCCCAAGACCGAGGAAGAAATCGCCGAGGTGGCGGAGGCAATGGGTGTTTCGGCAGACAAGCTGCGCCAGCGCACCGAAGCACTGCACGAATTCAACCCTATGCTCGGCCATCGCGGCTGCCGGCTTGCAATCTCCTATCCGGAGATTGCGGAGATGCAGGCGCGCGCCATCTTCGAGGCAGCCGCAGATGCAGCCGAAAAGGCCGGCAAGCCTGTGGTGCCGGAGATCATGGTGCCGCTCGTGGGTATCTCCGCGGAGCTCACCTTCGTGAAGGACCGCGTCGACGCGGTCGCCAAAACGGTTATGGAGGAGCGGGGCGTCACGTTTGACTATCTCGTGGGGACGATGATCGAATTGCCACGTGCTGCTCTCAGAGCGGATGAAATCGCCGCCGGCGCGGAGTTCTTTTCCTTCGGGACCAACGATCTCACCCAGACCACGTTCGGCATTTCCCGGGATGACGCTGCCTCATTCCTGGAGACCTATCGTGCGCGCGGCATCATCGAGCAGGATCCGTTCGTTTCTCTTGACGTGGACGGTGTGGGCGAACTGGTTCGGATTGCCTCCGCCAAGGGGCGGCAGGCTCGCTCTGAAATCAAGCTTGGCATCTGTGGAGAACACGGGGGCGATCCCGCTTCGATCCGCTTCTGCGAGAGCGTAGGGCTCGATTACGTATCGTGCTCACCCTTCCGCGTTCCAATTGCGAGACTGGCTGCAGCTCAGGCTGCGATCAGCGAAGCCAGGACCAGCGCCTAGCGTTCTTCGATATCAGCGAGTTCGGCGTGAAATGCGCCGTGCTCACTGACATCCAGAGCTTCGTAGGAGGTAGACGCGCCGGCACCATACCGCCGTCAGGCTCGCCTGCGCAGGTCAGTCGCCAATCGGTGGCGTCGAGCTTATAGGGGCAGTGGGTTTTGGCCGGGTTTGCATGAGGCGCGCAAAATTGATGCCCATGAAAGGGATGCAAAGCACGTCCGAGCACATGCTTTCGCACAGAATTTTCGCGTTCTTCCTCACTGCGATCTCACTGCTATGCCGGGTCCATCTGTCAGAACGGTGACGGATTTCGATGGTCAATCAAGACGACCGTTCCATGTGGAGGGAAGGCTGTCGATTTCCGCACACTCCTCGCCAAGGAGCGACGTCTTGCTACGCGATGTGCTGCACTACTGCGCACCATTCAGACTTGTCATGAGACCAGCATAGGCGTTGACAATCCGGGCTACCGGCAGGTCGCTCCGCTCGATGTCCTCAACCTCGAGCGAGCCGCCGCCCGACCGTTGCACGACAAGAGCATAGGCGGGCTCGTCGTGCTCCTCCACAACGACAGCGGCCACCCAGTCGCAATCGTTCATTCCGTCGAGCCGCATATGAAAAAGCAAGCGTCCGTTTGTCTGCCCCAGCGCCTGTCGGACGGCACCTTCGAAACCGAGATCGACGAAATCCTGATGCTTTAGAGCGAGCTCCAGCTCAACCAGTTCCAGCGAGCTTGACGTTGTTTTATCGTGTTCTGGAAGCACTGTTTGCATGGCGGAACCTCACAACCTTCACCCACGCACTCCCTCCGCCCGTTTCATTCTGCTGGTCAGCATGGCCGGAATGTGGCGCGTTATCCTCACAGAACCAAACGCTTTCGCGGGCAGAACGTTGCATGGGATCTCACATGTCATGGGGTCGAATATGGGGTCGAAGATGGGGTTGAATCAGTTTCGCAGCCAAACGGCGCAAGAGATTGCAACTTCAAGGAATATACACCAACCACATTTCCCGTTGGCGCGCATTGCGTTAAGAGGGCCTATCGTCCGCTGCAAGACAGGCATGGTCCATCACATGAACGCAATTCTGGTACCGCAACGAGCACCGGCCGCTCCGTGGAGTCTCAGGTTTGCAGTGTTTGCGGCAGTGTTGCTTGCCGTGTCGGGAGCCGGACACCGGTTCGGTCTGGTGGAGACGGTTCCCTTCTTCTGGCTGCTCGGGATCAGCGGCATGCTTGCCTTTGCCGGTCTGGCGCTTGGTGTGATCGCGCTGGTGCAGATATGGGAGCACGGTTCGTCGGGTGCCTCGGTCGCCAGTGCCGGCATATTGATTGCCGCCATAGCGCTCGCCCCCTATGGGGTTTCGGCGCTCCGTCTTGTGGGGCATCCGCGATTGATCGACATCTCCACCGACCTCGATCATCCTCCAGAAATGCCATTCGCGGTGGCTGCGCGGAGGGGAGGCATGAATGCGGTTGCGACGAGCATTTCCCAAGAGGATCGCGCGCTGCAGGAAGCAGCATACCCTGAAGTTGCCGGGCGTCGTTATGAACACACGGCCGACAAGGTTCTTGAGGTGGTGCGTTCCATGATGCAGGACAGAGGATGGCAGCCCCGTGGGCCGCAAGGCCAGCAACTGGCTGGCGGCAGCAGCTCCCTGGAAGGCTTGGCTCATTCGTTCTTCCTGGGATTTCCGGCAGACGTTGCAATTCGCATCGAAGACGATCAGACGGCTACCTTTGTGGATATGCGCTCCACATCGCGCTACGCACGTCATGATCTGGGGGACAATGCTGCTCGCATCCAGCGGTTTCTCAACGAGCTCGACGAAAGAATGGCATTGCTGGCCGCAATTTAGCCAGAGGCGGCATCAGCCAGGCAGGTAGACAGCTTCGATGGATGGCTCCGATTGCGTCTTCACCGCGCCACGCGCAACAAGATCTTCCAGATGAGCGAGCACCGAAAGCGCCGCTGCCCCATGCAATCTGGGATCCGTGTCCCGATATATGGAACCGACCATCTCGTGGATTGTCCGGTCTCCGCGCGTAACGCGATCCAGAATTGCACGCTCGCGCATTTTGCGGTGGGCCTTCAATCCACGCATGAAGCGCTGCGGGTTTTTCACCCTGCCACCATGACCGGGAAAGAACACAGTGTCATCCCGCGCCAGCAGTCGGTCAAGCGAGGCCATGTAGTCCGACATGGCTCCATCGGGCGGTGCGACGATGGAAGTCGCCCAGGCCATGACGTGATCCGCGGAAAAGAGAATACCGGTGCCTTCAAGCGCAAACGCGGCATGGTTGGCCGCATGGCCGGGTGTATGAATGGCCCGAATGGCCCAGCCGTCGCCCTCGACAAGTTCGTCGTCGGCGAGCGCGTGGTCCGGTGCAAAGTCCGTATCCGCACTTGCATCCAGCGGATTGGTCTCACCGATCCTCAGTGGCCGGGCAGCGCGGTGCGGGCCCTCTGCACAGACGAGCGCTCCGGTTTCGCGCGCCAGGCTTGCGGCGAGTGGCGAGTGGTCGCGATGTGTATGGCTGACGAAGATATGGCTGACCGGCCTTCCATCGATAGCCTTGAGAAGTGACTTCAAATGGGCTTCGTCCTCGGGTCCCGGGTCGATAACGGCGAGGGTGGATTTCCCGACGATGTAGCTGTTTGTGCCGTGGAAGGTAAAGGCACTCGGATTGTTGACCGTAACACGCAACACATCCGCCGCCACATGGATCGCCTCGCCATAGGCGGGGTCGAAACGCGTTTCAAATTCGAGAGCCATTGGCAGGTTGCCCGGAAACAGTGAGGACTGCACGGCACGAAGCCGCATTCAGGTTGCCGCATATCATGGAAGCTTCTATAGGAGAAGGAACGCGCAATATTTCGCAAAGAGCCTGAATGGAGGAGCCATGTCGCTCGCTATCGCCTCAAAATCCCTCGTTTCGCGGTCACTTCCGCACAATGCCACGCAGCGGCTGATCACGCAGCTGTTCCTCGCCATCGGCGGGACGCTGATTCTCGCCCTCTCGGCAAAGACCCGTGTCGTGCTTGGGCCGGTCGATCTTTCCCTTCAGACACTCGCTGTTCTCGTCATTGGCGCGACGTTCGGCATGCGCCTCGGTGTGGCGACGCTTCTCCTCTACATGGCTGAAGGCGCCATGGGACTTCCCGTGTTTCAGGGAACGCCAGAAAAGGGAATCGGCTTTGCCTACATGATGGGGCCAACCGGCGGCTATCTGCTCGGGTTTGTGGCAATGGCGGCAATTGCCGGCTGGGCCGCCGACCGGGGTTGGGACCACAACCCGCTGAAGCTTGGCGGTGCAATGCTGGTGGCTGAATTCGCTATGATGACCCTTGGATTTGCCTGGCTTGCCGGGTTTATCGGCGCGGAAAATGCCTGGCAGTTCGGCGTCGCGCCGTTCATCCTGCCCGACTTGATCAAGGTGGCCCTTGCCGCCTGTTTCATGCCGGCAGCGTGGGCCTTGCTGCGCGGTCTGGGAGGCTCAGGGCGCTAAGCCTTCGAGACCTTGTAGACAAAGAAACCTGTTTGTGTCGGGCCGGATGGTGATGTCTGGCCCGATTTCTTGAGGGGACGAGAATGAGTGTTTTGGTCACCGGTGGGGCCGGTTACATTGGCAGCCACATGGTATGGGAACTGCTGGATCATGGGGAAGAGGTTGTCGTTCTTGACCGTCTGAGCACCGGCTTCGATTGGGCGGTGGCAGGAGCTGCGACCCTGGTTGTCGGGGACATTGCCGACCAGGAGCTGGTGGAGAATGTCATTCGCGAGCACGAAGTCGATTCGATCATCCATTTCGCCGGATCCATTATCGTTCCTGAATCGGTATCGGATCCGCTGGGTTACTACCTCAACAATACGGTAAAATCCCGCAGCCTCATCGAGAGTGCTGTCCGGTGCGGCGTGCGGCACTTCATCTTCTCCTCCACGGCAGCGGTCTATGGCAGCCCGAAACACTTTCCAGTGGGAGAGGACACGGAACTGCGGCCGGAATCACCCTACGGCACATCGAAAATGATGACCGAACTGATGTTGCGCGATTGTGCGGCTGCTTATGATTTCGATTACACGGTGCTGCGTTATTTCAACGTGTCAGGGGCGGATCCCGAACAGCGCACAGGTCAATCCACGAAAGGCGCGACCCACCTGATCAAGGTCGCGTGCGAGACTGCCACGGGCAAGCGCCCCCACATGGAAGTGTTCGGCACGGATTATGATACGCCGGATGGGACCTGCGTTCGCGACTACATTCATGTCTCCGATCTTGTGAACGCGCATTATCTTGCGCTCAAGCGCATGCGTAATGGAAAAGGCAGCCTCGTTGCCAATTGCGGTTACGGAAACGGTTATTCGGTGCTCGAAGTCATCAATGCGGTGAAGGATGTGGCCCAGAAGGATTTCGAGGTGCGTGTTTCAGGGCGCCGGCCGGGCGACGCAGTGGCGATCGTCGCCGAAGCCGAGCGGTGCAGGCAAGAACTGGACTGGAAGCCACGCTTCGATGATTTGAACACAATCGTGGAGCACGCGCTCAACTGGGAAAACAAACTCGCAAGACGGAACCGGGAATGACGTATCGCTGGATCAATCGGCTCTTCACTCTGGCGGTGTTTTCCATGCCGCCGGTCGTTGGGTCGGTTGCCAGCGTGATGTGGCATGGTGGGGCACTCTGGTGTGCCTTCGAAATCCTTTCCGGCCGGCGCCGTTTGAGTCCGGACACCGCGATGCGGTGGATCGCTCTGTTGATGTTGGTTTATGTCGCCGCCAACCTGGTTGCGTTCCTCGCGAATGAGCCGACGCTCGATATGGCGTACAAACTTCTACCTCTCTCCACATTTCTTCTGTTTCCCTTCTCCTACTCGGTCTGGACCATATCGGACAGGGAAGAAGTCGCTCATGCGCTTCTCGCTGGCTGTGCGATCGCGAGCTTCGGCGCGCTGGTGCTGGCACTCGTCCAGTTTATCTTTCTGGACATGCGGGCTGAGGGCGGTGCAGGCAATGCATTGGTGTTTGCCGATGTGGCCAGCCTAGCAGGGCTGTCTTGCCTGGCGGGGGCACTCGCTTTCGAAAATCGGCGCCCGTTTTTGCTGAGCATTGCTTTCGTTGCCGCTTTTGCTGCCGTGACCTTGTCTGGATCACGCTCGGTGTGGGTGTTGATGATCGTCCTCACACTGGTTCAGCTTTTCATTTTCCGCCGGTTCGTTGCGAGCCTGCTGAAGGGGCGGATCCTAGCGCTTGCAGGGTTTGTCATTGTGGTTGCCGTTCTGGCTTCCGGGCTCATCCTGGACCGGTTCGAAACGCTCTGGCACAACGTGGAGAGGCTGACGGAGGGTGGATACTACAACACCTCTGTCGGCTTGCGCGTCGCGCTGTGGAAAACGGGAGCGCAGCTTTTCGCGGAAAGCCCGGTTTTTGGGCATGGGATGCAGAACGTGACGGCGCTCATTCATCAGCGTTTGCTTGATGATTTCGGGCTGAAAGTGGGTTTTACGCATTTTCACAATGGATTTCTCACCATCGTCGTTGAGTCGGGCATCGTAGCCGGCTTGGCTATCTTCGCGATGTTCGCATTGATAGCCGTTCTGGCAGTGCGCAGCCTGAAACAGAGGCAGGACCCTCTGGCGCGCCTGGGCGCAACCCTGCTGCTGATGCTGATAGTGGTCTATGCCGGCGGGGGCAGCGTGAACCTCATATTCGGTCACGACATTCTCGACACGGTCTTCATGATGTTTCTGGTTGTCGGGCTCTTTTTGTCGAACGGAACCTCGCGCCTGTCCGACGCGGAGCAGGAGCCGGGGAGCGTTGCGTCTACCGGGCCGGTGCACCGCCTCTGATCTAAGGCCGCAGGACTGCTTGTCGAAACGTTGGCCGATGGCCGCTGCTTCAGGTGCGACCGTAGCGGTCTTCCAGTCGAATGATATCGTCTTCGCCCAGATAGGAGCCTGACTGCACTTCGATCAGTTCCAACGGGATCTTGCCCGGATTTTCCAGCGCATGGATCTCGCCCAGCGGAATATAGGTCGACTGATTCTCGGTCAGCATGATGGTCTCTTCGCCCTTCAGCACTCTTGCCGTGCCCCGCACCACGACCCAGTGTTCGGCCCGATGATGGTGCTTCTGAACCGAAAGTCTTGCACCCGGCTTCACGGTGATCCGCTTGACCTGGTAGCGATTGCCGAAATCGATGGAATCGTAGTCGCCCCAGGGCCTGTAGACGCGACGGTGATCCACGTGCTCGGTGCGGTTTGCCGCCTTGAGTTGTCCGACGATCTCCTTCACGTTTTGCACTGCATCGCGCCGGGCGACGAGAACGGCGTCAGCCGTCTCGACCACGACCAGATCTTCGACGCCAACGATGGCGACGAGACGCTTCTGGGCGGAGACGATCGAGTTTTTGGACGAAACCTGCAGTACGTCGCCCGTGAAAGCATTTCCGTTGGCGTCTTTGCTCTGCGTTTCCCATATGGCGGACCATGAACCGATGTCATTCCAACCGGCGTCGAGCGGGACGACAGCCGCCCTGTCGGTCTTTTCCATCACCGCATAGTCAATGGAATCGGCCGGGCAGGCCTTGAACGCCTCACGCTCCGGCCTGAGGAAATAGTCGTCGCTTTCCACGCCAGCCATGGCTGCCTTGCAAGCGTCGAGGATCGCCGGAGCATGGGTGTGAATCGCGTCCAGATATATGCTGGCTCGGAACATGAACATGCCGCTGTTCCAGTCATAGCCACCATCTTTCAGATAGGCCTGCGCGGTTGCCAGATCGGGCTTTTCCGCGAAACCCGAAACGACAAACCCGGTTTCGCCAATCCTCTCGCCACGACGGATATAGCCGAAACCGGTCTCGGGACTGGTGGGGACGATGCCGAATGTCACCAGCCGGCCCTCATTGGCGAGAATCTGTGCTTTGGCCACGCCTTCGTGGAATGCAGGTACATTCTGAATGAGGTGATCTGCGGGCATGACCAGAAGCAGCGGGTCTTCCCCCTTGGCCGTCGCCTGCAAGGCGGCGAGAGTGATGGCCGGTGCCGTGTTGCGGCCCATCGGCTCAAGCAGGATAGGCGACTTCTCGATGCCGGCCAGCCGTAGCTGTTCAGCGGCGAGAAAGCGGTGCTCCTCGTTGCACACGGTAAGGGGTGCTGCGCAATCGAGGCCGGCAAGGCGCGCCATCGTCTGCTGCAACATGGTGGTATCGCCGACGAGCGTGCAAAACTGCTTGGGATAGTGTTCGCGCGAAACCGGCCACAGCCGCGTTCCCATTCCGCCCGCCATGATCACCGGTACAAACATCAAACCACCCCGCCATCATCGTATCAAACGTGTTGCCATGACCGTGAATGGCTGAAACGTCGTCGCCGTTTCAGCACGCATCCACTTAGATTGCCCCGAGATTAGATTGGAAACGTTGACGCCGGGTGTAGGCAATAGGGCCATCGGTGGATTTGCCGCATCCATGGGGAGAGGGCGCTACCCCGACAAGCTTTTTTCCCCCAGGGCAAGCCGTGAAAGCAGCCAAAAGTGAATGTGCTTTGCCTCCTTTGCCGGGGAAAGCTGCAACGCTCTGCGGCAAGTTTATCCCCGCGCGCCCCGGCTCCACTAGACTCTTGCTCTCACAAGGAACGGGCCGCCATGGAACAGACTGCAAATCTCAACCTTCCCTATATCATGCCCTCGCAGGCGCAGAAGCATGTGACACACAACGAAGCCATTCGCCTGCTCGACGGATTGGTCCATCTTGCCGTCCGCGACCGCGATCTCTCCACGCCACCTGACACCCCGGACGATGGTGCATGCTATATCGTGGGGGCCGCTGCCTTGGGAGCCTGGAGTGGCTGGGAAGGCGAAATCGCGTATTTTGTTGACGGTGCATGGGAAAGGCTTGCGCCCGTCGCCGGCTGGCGCGCCTGGGTCGTGGATGAAAAGCGTCTTGTGGTCTTCGACGGCACGGGTTGGCTGCCGATCAACGGCGTACCCGAAAGCGGTGTCGAAATTCAGAATGCAGCCCTGTTCGGGCTTGGCACGAGCGCCGATGCCGTAAACCCGTTTTCCGCAAAGCTCGACAAGGCGCTCTGGACGGCCCGCTACGTGGCGGAAGGTGGCACGGGAAGCCTGCTCTACACGATGAACAAGGAAGGGCCTGCCGGCGATGTCGGTCTGCTTTTGCAAAGCGGGTTCAGCACCCGCGCGATGATGGGGCTCTTCGGCTCTGATGGCTGGCGGCTTGCCGTTTCCGATGACGGTGCCGCGTTCAAGGATGCGATTGTGACCGACGAGAGCTCCGGCCACGTCACACTGCCCTCCAATCCGAAATTTCTCGGCTTCATCAACTACGATCAGTACATCGCCGCCGACACATGGCAGACCGTGGCGATCAACAATACGGTGGCAAATGACCAACTGGCGTTCGACACGGGGTCCAACCGCTTTACCGCACCCGACGATGGACTTTATCGGTTCGGAGCGGTGGTCGGCTGGAAACAGAACGGCACCAATGTTCCTTCCGTCCTCAAGGCAAAGCTGGTTCTGAATGGGGCAGGCGACCTTTGCGCGCCTCTGGTGGCGAGCGATGTGGCCAGTCTCGCGGTCGATGGTTCGGAGGCGGCCCTGCACCTTCACGTGATGGCGGTGCTGACGGCGGGCGACACGGTCGAGCTGGCACAGTTCTTCGGCGGGCTCGACGGCTATGTGCCTGCGTCGCTCACCCAGCTCTCGGGTGAATGGGTGGCCTGACGGAAAGGGACGGAAAGCGCTTGCTCCACAGAAAGGCTCAAAACGCCTTCTTGTCGTGGGGCCGTGCTTCTGCTATCCACCGCTTCGCTCGGTCTTGGGGCGTCGCCAAGTGGTAAGGCAACGGTTTTTGGTACCGTCATTCGCAGGTTCGAATCCTGCCGCCCCAGCCATGATCTATTTTGTTAATAAAATCAATTTTTTAAGCGAAGCCCGAAAATACCCTGTGTTACAACTTTGTGAGTGTTCCACATGGGGTTTTGCATGTGGAAATCGGCCATCCGAGATTCGTCGAGGCCTTTTGCATCGCTCATTTAAAACCTTCTGTGGAACACAACGCGAACAGATGGAAGGTGTATCGGTCTTCCTGTTATAACTCTGCGGGCAACATTCATGGGCAGTGGCGATGAAGGTTTCGGCGCAAGGAAGCATATTTGCTGAGCATGACATTGATGCAATGAATGAAGATGATGTTGCCGGTGAGCTAGTTCGGCCATTATGCCGAGCGCTAGGCTATCGGCAGGGCGGTGAATTCGCCAATCTTCGCAGCCAAATACCGTTGCAATATGATCGTGCTTTTCTAGGCCACAAGGACGCAAAGAAAGACCCGCCTCTTAGAGGAAGGCCCGACTTTGTTTGCGAGGTTGTCTCCTATGCCCGGTGGGTGGTCGAAGCGAAACGCCCGTCCGTCGAGTTGTCATTAGAAGACAGTCAACAGGCCCACACCTACGCAACTCATCCTGAGATCGCAGCAGAGTATTACATGCTCACAAACGGCCGCGAATTCCGCGTTTATCGTGTAGGGCGACCAGATTCGCCGGTGTTCCAATGGATGAAAGACGAAACCAATGAATTGTTACCGGCGCTTCGTAATCTTTTAGGGCCGGACGCGATGAAGAAGAAAGCGGAGGTAAAGATTGATCTTGGAAAGCCTCTTGCGCCCGGATTTGGATCGGCCGTCGCTATCGTGGGTGGCGAGGTCGTCTATGAAAAGAACGTCGCCAGCATCCCTTTGAATGTAGATATGGATGGCCTGAGAAACTCTGTCGTAGGATGGAAGGTATTCCGCCGAGAAGACGGGCTAATTTCAGCCGAAGTTGAGGTTAAGTCTGCATTCACCGCCATGGACGAATTACACAAAGCGATGGGATTTTCTCCCCTTTTATTCAATTCGGCTGATGAGTTTATATCCCTTGATAAAACACAACCTACTCTACTACAAAATGTTCTCAATTTAAGTTTCAAGGCCGGAACGCCATTTCCAAAGACGCTGTTGAGCCCGGCAGGTGTAATTCCATTCGATGTCACCACCACTTGCTATACGGAGGCACTTGGCTTCATTGAGGGAAATCAGTTTCGTGGGACGTTCGTAGTTGACTATGACTACCTTCTTCCAGCGGGACTTCCGGGCATACCCTCTCAGTTTGAAATGAGAAGCGAAGGCACGTTTGAAATCGCTTTTGCATAGCGCAGTCCGTGTGCGACCGGCTTCTGTTGAAACGGTGCGGATCAGGCTGGCATGATGCAATATGTCTGCACTGCCGATCCTAGAATGCAAATCGCTGAGAGAAGCCCCGACGCTATGCCGGTCCAATGCGTCCGCGTGATCCAGCGTTTTGTGCCGTCATCGAACTTCGGCCAATGCTCATCATCGTAGATCATGCCGGGGTTTACGGCTTCACAGATAGCTGCGTGAAAGCTCCAATTTGCCCAGACAAGGAAGCCGCATAAGAAGGCCAAGAGAAGCCCGGCAACGTGCCACCAAAACACCGAAGGAAGCACTGTCGACGCCAGCCGTTCATTCTGCGTGAGGAAGGCGATGGCAGCGCCACGCACATGCAACAGCGATGCTATCAGCCACCGCCTCATAGTCAGCATTTAGCTGAAACGCGTGGCGCTTGCTCTTTTGGTAATCCTCATGTCGGAGTTTCCGAACTTCGATTACTTCGTCGCGTGTCATCGGCACGATTACCCCTCCCGCTTCCATCTATATCATTGGCGGGGTACGACGAAAAAGAAAAGCCCGCCGGAGATGCGGCGGGCTTTGGTCGGATTCGTACGGAGCGTACGGCTAACCAGCCCGCTCGATCATCCCGCGCAATTCGTCCACCTTCGTCTTCAAAAGCGCCTTGTCGCCGCGGGTTTCCACGTTGAGGCGGAGCAGGGGTTCGGTGTTGGAGGCGCGGAGGTTGAAGCGCCAGTCGTCGAACACCATGCCGAGGCCGTCCTGGCTCTCGACTTCCGGGTTCTGCGGCAGATAGTGGTCGGAAATGCGCTTCTGGACTTCGGCTGCGTCCGAAACGGTGAAGTTGATCTCGCCGGAGCACGGATAGGCGGCGATGCGTTCTTCGAGGCGTTCGGCAAGCGTGGTGCCACTGGCCGAAAGGTCCGCCACCACATCGAGCCAGGCCAGCATGCCCGAATCGCAATAGGCGAAATCGCGAAAATAATGGTGGGCGCTCATCTCGCCGCCATAGATGGCGTTTTCCTCGCGCATCATCTGTTTGAAATAGGCGTGCCCGGTGCGGCAGGGCTTGGCCACGCCGCCGGCGCTCTCCACCATGTCGATCGTGTTCCAGGTCAGGCGCGGATCGTAGAGGACGGTGCTGCCGGGATGTTTGCCAAGCAGCGTCTGCGCGATCATGCCAACCAGATAGTAGCCTTCAACGAAACGGCCCTTGTGATCGTAGAGGAAGCAGCGGTCGAAATCGCCGTCCCAGGCGATCGCCAGATCGGCATCGTGTTCGATGACCGCCTTGCTCGCCTTTTCCCGTTTTTCCGGCAATAGCGGGTTTGGCACACCATTGGGCAGACGCGGATCGGGCTCGTGGTCGATTTTGATGAAGGTGAAGGGCAGGTGCTTTTCCAGAAGGTCGATGATCAGACCTGCGCAGCCATTGCCCGCGTGGCAGACGATCTTCATCGGTTTGAGGTTCTGACCCGCCACCTCGTTGAGAAGACGCTCGATATAGGCATCGCGGTCGCACAGATCATGCAGGGCGCCGCGCGCAGCATAATCGGCAACCGGCTGAAGCACCGCGTCGGAACGCATGATCGCCTCGATGCCGTTAAAGGCGTTGTCCGGCGTCGCGGCGGATGCACCCTTCAGCACCATCTTGATGCCGTTGTAGTCGGGCGGATTGTGGCTGGCAGTCACCATGAGGCCGGCATCCGCGCCGCTGGCAGCGGTATGGAAATAAACCTCTTCCGTTCCGCAACGGCCAACCGGCCGCACGCTGACGCCGCTATCGAGTAGGCCCTGGGTCAGCGCTTCGGCGAGAGCCGGGCTGTCCATGCGCATGTCATGACCGACAACGACTGTGCCGGGGTTGAGGCTCTGCTTGAGCGCCTGTGAAAAGCGATAGGCGAAAGGGATATTGATTTCCTCGGGGATTCGACCACGAACGTCGTACGCTTTGAAAGGGGCGCCCATACTTTCCTTCCTGGATGTTTCTTGAAGACGAACAATGCGCTGTTGCCGTGGAGCATTGCAATGGTTGATTGAAGTTTTGTTAGGTTTGCGAGAAAGAGCACAACATTGGATTCCCGGCGGCAAATGCGCACAGACTTCAAATACAAAAAGAGCTGAAAGGGTTGCAGACGGTCTTGTTCACCTCTTGTAACAGCTGAGGTGGCAGATTGAAGGGCACCCTTGGTTGCGCTATGCGTGCCGCATCCCTATTCAACGAGCGGGGCTGATGCGGAATCATCCCGCAACTGATTGGGCAACAAATGCAATTTATCGATCTCGGCGCTCAGCGTGAGCGCATCAAGGACAGGCTCGCAGCTGCAATCGACACGGTCGTGGCAGAAGGGCGCTATATTTTAGGACCGCAGGTCGCCGCTTTCGAGGAGCAGCTTGCGGCCTATGTCGGAACGAAACACGCAATTGCCTGTGCCAATGGCACGGATGCCCTTTTGATGCCGTTGATGGCCTATGGCATCGGACCGGGCGACGCGGTTTTCTGCCCGAGCTTCACCTTTGCAGCGACGGCCGAAGTCGTGGCACTGGCGGGTGCGGAGCCGGTCTTTGTGGAGATCGATGCCGATACCTACAATTTGGACCCGAAGAGCCTGGTGGCTGCCATTGACCTCATCAAGGCAGAAGGCCGGCTGACCCCGAAAGCGGTGATTCCGGTGGATCTCTTCGGTCTGGCTGCCGATTACGGCGCCATCGAGGGCATCGCCGCGCGCGAGGGGCTGCGCATCATCGAGGATGCCGCGCAATCCATCGGCGGCACACTCAACAACAAACGCTGCGGCGCGTTCGGCCATGTGGCGTCCACCAGTTTCTACCCGGCCAAGCCGCTTGGCTGCTATGGCGATGGTGGCGCGATGTTCACCGACGATGATGAGCTCGCCGATGTGCTGCGCTCCATCGCCTTTCACGGCAAGGGCGAGAGCCAATATGACAATGTGCGCGTAGGCCTGAATTCGCGCCTCGATACGATTCAGGCAGCGATCCTGATCGAGAAACTGGCGATCCTTGAAGACGAGATGGAAGCGCGCCAGAAGGTTGCCGCACGCTATGCTGAAGGTCTCGGCGGTGTGGTCAAGGTGGCGGTGACGCCGAAGGGGCACCGCTCGGCCTGGGCGCAGTATGCCATCGAGACCGAGAAGCGCGATCATGTGCGCAGTCGCCTGCGCGAAGCGGGCATACCCTCCGTCGTCTATTACGAAAAGCCGCTGCATCTTCAGAAGGCCTATGAGGTCTATGCGAAGGCACCGGGAGGGTTGGCCGTTTCTGAAAGCCTGCCACACCGCATCCTTTGCCTGCCGATGCATCCCTATCTGGAAGAAAGCGATCAGGACCGTGTGATCGAGACCATTCGCAAGGCTGTCTCGGAGTAGACGGAGAACGGGTTTTAGGCCTTTGGCTGCGCTTTGGCAGCCGGCCTTCACCGATTTTGAAATGCCTTTTCCCTTGGCTAGGGAAGAACGCAAAATGCGCCTCGAAAACCGGGGTTGGGCGGGCGAGTGCGCTCCTTGATAGGCCAAATACCGCGTGATACCTAAAGGCACAATCCAGACGCAGCCCCGGCCCCGGCCACATGGACATAGACAAGAAGGCGAAAAAATGCCGGCAGCCCTTACTCATCTCGCAAGGCTGGAAGCCGAGGCAATCCACATTTTCCGCGAAGTGGCGGCGACATTCACAAAGCCGGTGATGCTCTATTCCGTCGGAAAGGATTCCTCGGTGCTCATGCATCTGGCGATGAAGGCGTTTTATCCCGCCAAGCCGCCTTTTCCCTTTCTGCATGTGGATACGACCTGGAAGTTCCGGGAGATGATCGCGTTCCGGGACCGGATGGCGAAGGAAAAAGGCTTCGACCTCCTTGTGCATATCAATGAAGAGGGGGTGCGCGACGGCATCAACCCGTTTGAACACGGTTCCAACACCCACACCCATGTGATGAAGACGGTGGCGCTGCGCCAGGCCCTCGACAAATACGGTTTTGATGCGGCCTTTGGTGGCGCGCGGCGCGACGAGGAAAAGAGCCGCGCCAAGGAGCGCATTTTCTCATTTCGCTCTGCAGGTCATGCCTGGGACCCGAAGAACCAGCGGCCGGAGATGTGGAAGATCTACAACACGCGCGTGGCACCGGGTGAATCGATCCGCGTCTTCCCGCTCTCCAACTGGACCGAGCAGGACATCTGGCAATACATCCTGCAGGAGAACATTCCCATTGTGCCCCTCTACTTCGCCGCCAAACGGCCGGTGGTGGACAGGGATGGCATGACGATCATGGTCGATGATGACCGGATGCGCCTTCTGCCGGGCGAAAAGGTGGAAGAGCGGATGGTCCGTTTCCGCACGCTTGGTTGCTACCCGTTGACGGGGGCCATCCCCTCGAACGCGACCACTCTCGAGGAGATTGTCGGCGAGATGCTGACGGCCCGCACGTCTGAACGGCAGGGGCGTCTGATCGACCGCGATGAGGCGGGCTCCATGGAAAAGAAGAAGCGTGAAGGGTATTTCTGATCATGTTGACCGGCAACAAAGCGCCCGTGGGTGAAGAAGACACGGCTCCGGTCGATATTCGCGACTATGTGGCCGGACAGGAGAACAAGGGGCTCTTGCGCTTTTTGACCTGCGGATCGGTGGACGATGGCAAGTCGACGTTGATCGGGCGTCTCCTGTTCGACACCAAGCTGATCTTCGAAGACCAACTGGCAGCACTGGAAAAGGATTCCCGCAAGCACGGCACGGCCGGCGACGAGATCGATTTCGCACTGCTGGTGGACGGCCTGGAGGCGGAACGCGAGCAGGGCATCACCATCGACGTGGCCTATCGCTTCTTTTCCACACCGCGCCGCAAGTTCATCGTGGCCGACACACCGGGCCACGAACAATATACCCGTAACATGGCGACGGGTGCCTCCACAGCCGATCTTGCCATCGTTCTGGTGGACGCGCGTCAGGGTATTCTGCCACAGACACGGCGGCATTCGATCATCGCCTCGCTTCTGGGGGTCCGTCATATCGTGGTGGCGGTGAACAAGATCGACCTCGTCGGTTTTGACGAGACTGTGTTCGAGCGGATTTCCGCCGAGTATCGCGCCTTTGCCGAAGAGCTCGGTTTCCATTCGATCCAGCCGATCCCCATGTCTGCGCGCTACGGCGACAATGTCACCCGTTCGTCGGAGCAAACGCCCTGGTATGCGGGGCCGACGCTGCTCGAACATCTGGAAACTGTCGATATCGCGGTCGAGGCGGAAGGCCGCCCGTTCCGTTTTCCCGTTCAATATGTCTCCCGGCCCAATCTGGATTTCCGCGGTTTCGCGGGCACTGTGGCCTCTGGCCATATCGCTGTCGGCGATCCGGTAACCGTTGCAAAGTCGGGAAAACAGACACGCATTCGGCGCATCGTCACCCAGGACGGCGATCTGGATGTCGCATCCGAGGGGCAGGCCGTGACGCTTGTGCTTGAGGATGAGGTAGAGCTTTCGCGCGGCAATATGCTGGTGACACCGGAAGCGCGACCGCATGTGGCCGATCAGTTTGCGGCTACGCTCGTGTGGTTCGATGAAAACCCGCTTCTGCCGGGGCGCTCCTACATTCTGCGCACCGAGACGGACGAGGTGTCGGCCACGGTGAGTCACCTCAAGCACCGCCGCAACATCAACAATTTTGCCGAAGAAGCGGCCACATGCCTCAATCTGAACGAGGTGGGGCTGTGCAATTTTTCGACACAGGCACCGATAGCCTTCGATGCCTTCCGCGACAATCGCGTTACAGGCGCATTTATTCTGATCGACCGGCTGACCAATGCAACGGTGGGTGCAGGCATGATCGAATGGCCGCTGCGCCGTGCCGCCAACATTCACTGGCAGGCGCTCGATGTTACGCGGCAGTCCCGCGCGGCGCTGAAGCATCAAAAACCGGCTGTGCTCTGGTTCACCGGGCTGTCCGGTTCGGGCAAGTCGACCATCGCCAGCCTGCTTGAAAAGAAGCTGCACGCATCCGGCCGGCACACCTATGTGCTTGACGGCGACAATGTCCGCCATGGATTGAACCGAGACCTCGGCTTTACGGATGCCGACCGGGTGGAGAATATCCGTCGTGTGGCCGAAACCGCCAAACTGATGGCGGATGCCGGACTGATCGTGCTCGTATCGTTTATCTCGCCTTTCAGGGCAGAACGGCGCATGGCGCGCGAACTGATGAACGACGGAGAGTTCGTGGAGGTGTTCGTGGACACGCCATTCGAGGAATGCGCCAGACGCGACCCGAAAGGTTTGTATGCCAAGGCCCTCAAGGGTGAAATCAAGAATTTCACCGGTGTCGACTCCCCCTATGAGACCCCTGAAAAGGCTGATATTCACGTCGAGACGACGGCCCGAGCGCCGGAAGAACTGGTGGACGAAATCGAAGCCTGGCTGCGGGAGCGCGGCTATTGCTGATTTCTTGAACGCGAAAGACAGACTGTTTCATGGGCATGTTGAAGGATGACGCGGCGCTGCTGGCGCTGTTCGAGCAATTGGCGCTCGCAGCGGGTGCCGCGATCATGCGGCATTATGATGCCGGTTGCGAAGTCCATCAGAAAGCGGATGATACACCCGTTACAGCTGCGGACCGGGCCGCCGAGAAGGTGATCCTTGACGGGTTCAGGGATGCCGGGCTCGCAACGCCATGTGTTTCGGAAGAAGCGGCTTCCGGCGGCGTCATCCCCGTATGCGGAGATGGCGATTTCATTCTCGTGGATCCGCTGGACGGCACACGCGAATTCATTGCACGGCGGCCGGATTTCACGGTCAATATCGGTTTGATCCGCGATGGTGTGCCTGTCGCGGGGGTGATCTTCGCGCCGGCGCGTGATCTGTTGTATTCCGCACGCTCCGGTGCCGCGTTTGAAGTCATGATGGTCGATGGTCAGCCTGACGAGCGCCGCACAATCCGGGCCCGGCCGCGACAGGACCCGCCCGTTATCGTCGCCAGCCGGTCGCACTGCACCGACCAGACCCGAGCTTTCATCGACCGCCATCCCGGTGCCGAAACGACGTCTATTGGCTCGTCACTGAAATTCTGCATGATTGCCCGGGGCGACGCGGACCTCTATCCGCGCTTTGGCCCCACCATGCAGTGGGACACCGCAGCGGGTGATGCGATCCTGCGGGCGGCTGGTGGCATGGCGCGCACGCTGGACGGCGCTCCGCTCACTTACGGCCCGAAAGACGGAGAGGGGCTGAAGGCTTTCGCGAGCCCCTTCTTCATCGCCGAAACTGCGCCGGCCTGATCAGGTCGGCGGAAGCTCGTTTCTCCATGGCGGATTGGCTCCGGCGCGGGAGACGGTGACGGCGGCGGCACGCGATGCAAAGGCGATTGCTTTTGCAATCTGCGCCTCATCAAGCGCGGCAATTTTCTCCTTAGTCAGGTGCCCATCCTCTTCAAGAACCGCGAGAAGCGCGCCGTTGAACGTGTCGCCGGCGCCGACCGTATCGACCACCTCGACGGGCGTAGCCGGAACGAACTGCTTTCGCGATTTGGTGTAGGCGGTTGCGCCCTTGCCGCCATCGGTGAGGATGATCAGGCTCGGGCCACAATCCAGCCAGCGCGCGATGATCTCGTCTGCGCTGCCGGTTTCTGCAAACCAGTCGAGGTCGTCCGCCGAGATCTTGATGATATCAGCCTTTTCGACCATGCGGACGATGCGCGCGCGGTGGACGTTCACATTGGTGATGAAGGCAGGCCGAATGTTGGGGTCGAGCATGATGACGCGGTTTTTGGCCTCGCGTGCCATGAACGCTTCATAGGCCGAACCACAGGGTTCTGAAACCAGGCTGATGCCGCCGAAAAGCATCGCCGAGACGTCGTCTGTGATGTTGGGCAGATTTGATGGCTCGATCATGCGACCGGCTGTGCCCTCGTCATAGAAATTATACTCGGCTTGCCCGTCGACGAGGGTCACGAAGGCGAGCGTGGTGGGGCGGCTTGAAACCTGTGCGAGGGAAAGATTCACATGGCTTTCCGCAAGCTTGTCCTGCAGCATCCGTCCGAAAAGGTCATCTGAAAGCCCGGTGAAAAATCCGCACGCCACGCCAAGGCGTGCAATGGCAATGGCGCTGTTGAAAACCGCGCCGCCCGTATAGGGAGCAAACGCAGCCTCGCCCTGGCCGGTTTGGCGCGGCAACATGTCGATCAGCGCTTCACCGCAGCAAAGGATCATGGATAGCCTCCCGTTTGTCCTTCTTCGGGGTTCTCCCACCCCTTTCATCAAGGAGCAGTCTGGTTACGCGGAAAGGCACTTCCATTCAATGGAAATTCCGGCCCTTGGGCAGGACGCGGACATCGCGTGGGTGCCGCCAGAGATTTTGCGTGGTGCCAGGCTTTTCGTTCTGCATCTCCACACCCTGATCGGACATTGCGACCATCAGGTCCGGTGTCGTGTCGATGAGACGCCGTGCGACCACGTGGATGACATTGCTTTCCTTCTGAAGAATGCCCTCTACCGTCACCATGCGTGCACCGAAGACGATGCGACGAAAACGCTGGAAGACACGCGGCCAGACGATGATGTTGGCGATGCCGGTCTCGTCTTCCAGCGTCATGAAGATGACGCCGCTGGCGGTGCCCGGGCGTTGACGCACCAGAACGAGGCCGGACACACGCACGAAGCGGCCTGCCGGGGTCTCGCCAAGGGCGCGGGTTTTCAGGACGCGGCGCCTGTCCAGTAAACGGCGCAGGAAGGAGACGGGATGCGCCTTGAGCGAAAGACCCAGCGTACCGTAGTCCTCCACCACCTGTTCGCCGGGGAGGAGATCCGGCAGTGTAACGCTTTCTTCTTGCTGAAGGGGGATTGCGGCCGCGCTTTTGGCGCTGGCAAAGAGCGGCAGTTCTTCCGCTGCCGCGCGCACGCCCTGATGGCCGCTCAGCCCGCGCACTTCCCAAAGGGCAGCGCGCCGGTCGAGCCCTAGAGAGCGGAAGGCATCGGCCTCGGCCAGCCGGCGTAGCGAAAACATGTCGATGCCGGAACGGAAATAAAGATCGCGCACATTGGCGAAAGGACCTGCTTCACGAGCGGCCATGATTTTCAGGCCCGCTGCCTCGCGCATGCCGTCCACCTGGCGCAGGCCGAGCCGCAATGCATGGCTGATCGCACGGGGCTTTGCTGCCGGCTCTAGCGAGTGGTCCCAGGCGCTGTGGTTGATATCGACAGGTCGCGTCTCACCGCCATGGTCGCGAAAATCACGCACGATGGAGGAGGCAGAATAAAAACCCATGGGCTGCGAATTCAAAAGCGAGCAGGCAAAGACATCGGGGTAGTGGCATTTGAGCCAGGAGGAGGCGTAGGCGAGCAGCGCGAAACTGGCCGAATGGCTTTCGGGAAAGCCGTAATCGCTAAAACCTTTCATCTGGTTGAAACAGCGCTCGGCGAAATCGGGCGTGTAATTGTTGGCCAACATGCCTTTGATGAAATCCTCGCGGAACTGGTCGATCGTGCCTGTACGGCGGAAGCTTGCCATGGCCCGGCGCAGCCGGTCAGCCTTTTCCGGCGAGAAACCGGCAGCCACGATGGCGATCTTCATTGCCTGTTCCTGAAAGAGCGGTACGCCGAGTGTCTTCTGGAGCACGGCACGCAATTCTTCGGAGGGGTAATCTACATCTTCCTCGTCATTGCGCCGGCGCAGATAGGGATGAACCATATCTCCCTGGATGGGGCCGGGGCGGACGATGGCAATTTCGATCACGAGATCATAGAAATTTCTGGGTTTCAGACGCGGCAGCATCGACATCTGGGCCCGGCTTTCGATCTGAAAGACACCGATCGTGTCGGCCCGCTGGATCATCGCATAGGTGGGCCCATCGTCACGGGGCACGGAGGCAAGCGTGTGGGTTATTCCATAGTGCTCCCGCAAAAGGTCGAAACTCTTGCGCAGGCAGGTGAGCATGCCGAGCGAAAGCACGTCCACCTTGAGTATGTTGAGGGCATCGAGATCGTCCTTGTCCCATTCCACCATGGTGCGGTCTTTCATGGCGGCATTGGCGATGGGCACGATCTCGCTCAAGGGCGAGTGCGTGAGCACGAAACCGCCCACATGCTGGGAGAGATGACGCGGAAAGCCAATCAACTGCCTGACAAGCAGTAAAGTCTGGCGCAGCCTTGGGTCGGTGGGGTCGAGACCGGCTTCGCGCACCTGGTCTGCGGCGGGCGTTTTTTCCGAATGGCCCCAGACAAGCCCGGTCATGGCGGCCACTACATCGGGCGAAAGCCCCATCGCCTTGCCCGCCTCGCGCACGGCGCTGCGCGTGCGGTAGGAAATGACAGTGGCGGCAAGCCCGGCCCGGTGGCGGCCGTATTTGCCGTAGATATACTGCATCACCTCCTCGCGCCGCTCATGCTCGAAATCGACGTCGATGTCCGGCGGCTCGCCGCGCTCGGCGGAAATGAAGCGCTCGAACAGAAGATCGATCTCGGTCGGGTTGACCGAAGTGACACCAAGGCAATAGCAGACAACCGAATTGGCCGCCGAACCGCGCCCCTGGCACAGGATGGGCGGCTCCTGCGTACGGGCGAAGCGCACGATATCGTGCACCGTGAGAAAATAGGCAGCATATTCAAGCTGGCCGATCAGCTTCAACTCATGATCGATAAGGGACCGAACCTTTGAGGGAATACCTTCCGGGAAACGCTCTTTTGCACCGAGCCAGGTGAGACGCTCCAGCTCTTCCTGCGGTGTGGCGCTTTCTCCGTTCGATTCCTTCGGATAGTCGAAGGACAACGCGTCGAGCGAAAAACGGCAATCATCCATGAGCGCCACGGAGCGGACGATGGCCTCCTCATGGCCGCGTAGGAGGCGCGCCATCTCTTCCGGAGGCTTGAGATGCCGCTCGGCATTGCGTTCAAGGCGAAAGCCCGCCTCGTCGATGGTGCAATGGTTGCGAATGCAGGTGAGAAGATCCTGCAAGGGGCGGCGGGCCGGCGTGTGGTAGAGCACGTCATTGGTGGCGACGAGCGGCGTGCCGCAGGCGGCGGCGAGCACGGCAAGACGGTGCTGGCGGGCGTCGTCATTGGCCCGGCGGTAGGGTGTCAACGCGAGAAAGACGTCGCCGGGAAAGAGGGTGGCGAGGCGACGGAGCTTTTCCTCGAAATCCGTCCCGAAATCATAGGGCGGCATGGCGATGAGGCGCTGGCCATGGCCGAGCTCTTCGAGATTGTCCATGTGCAGGTGGCACTCGCCCTTCGACGCGCGGCGGTTGCCATTGGTCAAGAGCTGGGTGAGGCGGCCATAGGCATCCCTGTCCGTTGGGAAGCACAATGTTTCGAAACCGTCCCGCATGACCAGCCGCGCACCGACCACGAGGCGGATTTTCTGGGCCTTTGCCTCGACATGAGCGCGCACGACCCCTGCCAGCGTGTTGCGGTCGGCGATGCCGATGGCGGCATGGCCAAGTTGGGCGGCCTCAGCCACCAGTTCACGTGGATGGGAGGCACCGCGCAGAAAACTGTAATTGCTGGTGACGCCAAGTTCGGCGAAGGCAGGCGGCGGTGGAGAAGAGCGTGATTTCGGGATGGATGCGGCGGCAGAGATGGCGTTCTCTGCCCCCTCCGCGCTTTCAAAGGTGATAACCGGCTCTGTGGGTTTCCCGTTCATGCGAAGACCCCGTGGAGGAACCAGCGTGGGGCTTCCTCATCGCGCTCGTAGAGACCGTCGCGGAAAAGCCAGAAACGCCGGCCTGTATCATCCTCGACGCGAAAATAATCGCGTGTCTTGCGGCTGGCACCGAACGGCGCGCGCCACCATTCAGGTGCGATGCGTTCCGGCCCCTCGGCGCGGACAACGCGGTGTGCCACACGCCGCCACTCGAACCGGCTGGGCGGCCCGTCGGGGACACCGGCAAGCGTGGTGACGGGCTCGGGCACAGGGAAAAGAAAGAGTGGCCGGGCAAAGGCTGCGCCATCCTGAATGTGCCGAAGATGAGCCTGCCAGTCATGGTCGCTGACCTTTCTGAGAACCGGGATGGAGTGGCTCGCCCGCTCGGGCAAGAAACTCGCATAGGGTGCGGCGCGGGTGACATTCTGCGCGCCGAACCGGTTGACGAGGCGGTCAAGCAGGGGGGCAATATCGCCAGTGCGTCCACTCTGAGGGTCGTCGCTCAGATCCTCCTGCCGCATGGCGAGGTTTTCCACGGCAAGGGCGGTGAGGCTGGCCGCCTCGAAGCCGAAACCAGCGCGATCGGTGATGCGCTCGAGACGCTCGCCAAGCAGTTGGGCGAGGTGTCCGGCATCGCGCGTGGCTGTGCTGGTGGCAAGCGGCAGGGCCTCGAACCAGCCATCGACACGGAACAGGCGCAGTTCCATCCGACGTGCGCCTTTGCCAGCCTTCTCCAGCATCGCGCACAGATCACGCGCAAGGCGTTGAATGGCGATTTCAATTGCCTCCTGCGTCACAATGGGCTCGGCAAAGCGGCAATGCGCGGTATGAAGATGCGGTGGATTGAGCGGGCGAAAGCTTTCTTCCTCATGACCAAGGGCTTCGTCCAGCCGACGCAGGGCAAACGGCCCGAAGCGGGCGGCAAGCGGCGCGCGCGGCCTGCCGATCAGGTCGCCGACATGTTTGAGACCCAGCTTCTCCATGGCCTCGACGGTCTTCTGTTCCAGTCGCAGCGCGCAGACGGGCAGGGGCGCGATATGTTTGTGGAGTGACTCGCGCGTCAGGATGAGCTTGTCGGCTGGCGCGTGGCGGGCCAACGCCCATGCGCCGCCAATGGTGGGCGCCAGCGCCAGTCGCGCGGTGAGGCCGAAACCGTCGAGTTTTCTGGCCAGCGTGTCCACCAATGCGGCCTCACCGCCGAAGAGATGGGCGCAGCCGGTGATATCCAGACTGACGCCGTCGGGGAAATCAGGCCGCGTGAAGGGTGAAAAACACTGACACCAGAGCGCCAGGCGGATGAGCGCGCGCTCGTCACCCTGAAGATCGGCATGAGCGACCTTCAGGGCAGGGTGAATGGCGCGCGCATCCGCCAGCGCCATGCCTGGCGAAAAGCCGAGCGCGCCGGCTGCCCGGTTGAGAGCGGTGATGCGCTGTCCATTGTCCGTGGTGGAGACGAGGACCAGCGGCTCTTCATTACGAGGCTTCTGCCCATCTCCGGGAGGCCTCACTCTGCCAGAACGCATGGTCCGGCGCTCGATCGGCCAGCGGGGCAGGAAGACGGAAAGAAAGCGTTTCATGATCCCACTCCACATCCCAGTGTTGCGATAAACGGCGGGAGAGACCTTGTCTGCATTTGAGAAGCTGAAGCCGCCATTGAGGCGCGCCAGGCCCAGCTTGACCTGGATAGAGCGTATGGCTGGGCAGAGTGCTGACGGACCAGCGGGTTTCAGCGGCGGTGTTTTCGGCGCAGGCCTGGCGACCGCGCATGAGGAGGGCCGTGACGCCATGGCGTGCCGCTCGCAGGCCAAGCCGGCGGCTGGCGGCGAAATCGTAGGCCCGGGCCTTGTCCGGCAAGAGGCCGGCGACGGCGGCAAGAGGGGCGTGGGAGAGCCCTTCTTCAAGCGCCCAAAGCACATCGATCGGCTTGTGCGCCTCCACCTGGATCATTCGGTTGGGGTCGAGCCCGAGCGCTGCAAGCCCGGGCGGGTAGAGCGCGCCCTCACGATTGGCTATATGGTCCGGCACCACCCACAATATCTTTCCCGGGCGCTGGCGCAGAAGCCGCGCCAGAAGACAGATACCGAAGCCGATTCCGGCAGTGAAATCGCCATGGTTGGCTGGCAGGATCTCGTGCAAGGCGCCAGTTTTGAGACCATGGCCGGGCAGGGCGTTGTCAAGCGCTTCCGGCCCGAGCGGAAGAGAGGGGCGGGGCGCTGAAGCAAACCTTTCCTGAGGGGCAATGCGGCTGCGCAGGGCCTCAAGAACACTGCCCGTTTTTTCGGGCGGCGTAGCGGTGAACCCCTCCCTGCCGGTATGCTGAACCGGGCTGGCACCAGGGGGAAGAGTTTCCTGAGCCAGCTTCATTTCAACGGCCTGTTTCATGGCGCAGCCTCCGAGCGTAGGCCGAAAGGCGTGGCAGGTCCCATGGAGCTTTGCGCCATTGGCCGCATCGTCGATTTTCCCGGATTCAAGTTTTCAGCATTCGCCTTCAGAAGGCTGATTGGATTCACCTTTTCTCTCTTGTCAGGAAGGGGCAGCGGCATGTGAAGAAAGTCTTCCAGAAGACGGTCAGGCCGGTGTGTCGGGTTGCGGACACCATGGACGCAAAGCCTGGCGAAAGGGCAGGCCACCCTGTTTTTTCTGGCGCAAAAGTTTCGCCCAAGATCCTGCATCAGAATGTGGTGCTGTTCGGTCTCTCCCGCTCCCCACCGGTCAGGAACCTGCCGGTTGAGAAGGCGAACCGACCGTTCCGGCGACGCGCGTTCGGGGACGAGGCCAAGACAGCGGGCGGCACGCCAGTGGGCGGTGTCGACGACGAGGATGCGCTTTCGCAATGTGCTCATGTTGAGAGTGGCCGTGCTGGTCTTGGGGCCGACGCCATAAAGACGTTCCAGCCAGACGAGCGCATCATCGACCGGCCATTCGTGCAGAAAATCGAGGCTGAGATCGCCGCTCAGGCTGGCGATTTCCTGCAGGGCGCGAGGCAGGGCAACGGCTTTGCGATCGGCATGGGTGATGCCTTCGAGCAGGGGATCCAACTCGTGAAAGGAAGCTTCGGCCAACCGGACCCAGGAGCCCTTGAGCCTTGTCACTTCGAAATGTTCGACAAGTCTTACAAACACAGCCAATGCTGTCTCATTGCGTGTTCTGGCGCTAAGCATGGCCAGAAGCATTTGACTGACCGGATCGAGACGCGCGAAAGCCTCGGGCGGTCCGAAGACAGCCAGCAAGCGCTGATGGAGACTTTCGAGTCGGTCGAAAGGCACAAGAGGCAGGGTGTATTGCATCCCCACACAATAAGAACAAAAAGAGAACAAATCAATCGTTCTATGTCCCCGGAATGGGACTGTGTGGAGAAATAAAAAGCCGCCAGACGCTCGGCCCCACGGCAGGCACGAACTGTCTGACGGCTTACTCCAGCGCTCTTATGGCGTTTTCCTGGAGAGTCCCCTCCGGACTCACAGGAAGAGAAGCATCAAGCGTGCCAAACTCGCGCCATGCCGGTTTTCCGCGGTTTTTCATGGAGTTGGCGAGATGCGGCTGGTTGTATGAAACGTGTTTTGACCGTTGTGCTGATGCGCAGGCGGGCACGTTGCCCAGAATAGAGGCAGGACGTCCTTTCCGTACCGGAAAAGCTTTCAGTTTCAGACAGCCACTTCCAAACGGTTGCGTCCGGTGGATTTGGCGCGGTTGAGCGCCGTATCCGCCTGCCCCAGCGCGATCCAGAAGCTTTCCTTGCGCGGCAGCGGCGTGTGCAGCCCTACACTGACAGTGAGCTCAATCTCGATGCCGTCGAGATGAAATGGTGTCTCGGCAACCGCTTTTTGGATGCGCTCTGCTAGCCCGAGGGCGCGTTCAGCATCGTAAGCCGGCAGAACCAGCGCAATGGCCTGACCGCCAAAGCTTGCCACCATGTCGGTCTGCCGGACAGCGGACTGAACGACTGAAGCCACATGACGCAATGTCTGCTCGCCGGCCGCATGACCATGCGCTTCCACCACCTGGTCAAAGGCATCGATATCGATCAGAGCCATGGAGTAGGGCTGTCCCGCCCAGTTCATGGCGGCTGCGAGTTCTGGCCCAAGCTTGTCGAAGACCCGTCTGTTCAATAGCCCCGTGGCGGTATCCGTGGTTCCCAATGGTGCCTCCTTCAAGCGCTGCGGGCCGACATGCGAGCGCTGCAATTCGAGAATGCGGCCAACGACCACCGCTGCGATGACATTGGCGACAATAGCAACAGGTGCGACTTCCCCCAAGACCTTCATGGCGATTTCCCTCGGCAAAAGAAAGACCGAGATCAATGCAACTGATGTCAATAGCCCGACACCGGCCAGGGCAGGCATCGACACCCGGCGTCCTTTCACCATCTGGGCAAAGGCGACACTGACAACACTGCAGATCAAAACCGAGAGCACACCGCTTGTCACCGCAGTTCCACCGAGCCACAGCCGACCGAGAACTGCCACCGCAGTGGAGGCGGTCAATGCGATCCAACCGCCATAGGTCATTGCGAGAACGACAAAGACATTGCCAATGTCAAAGGAAATGCCGGACGAGGACGCGGAGAAGAAGGCCGGGCCGATTGCGCCCAACGAAAACAAGACCGACACAAGAAGATGGCGTTGCACCGATGTCAGGGACAATCCGACCACGCGCTCGTAAAGAAGCGCCGCAACAACGGCGGCTCCCAAGCCTTGCAGGAATTCGGGTGCGAGTGAAAGCATATCCATAAGGTCTATTTCCGCAGATGCCTTATTCATTGCTAAGCATGACAAGCCCGTCCCGGGCCTTAAAACACTCCTGTCAGGCAACTGGGCGATGGCCGTTTTCCCGACCACCGACAAAAATCCGCAAGCTTTGTGCGAAAGCACAACCCGCCATCGCTTCAACCGCTTCGCAGTATGATGGATAGGACGGGAGAATTACAATAAATTCCCGGTACACGGCCCCGTTTTCAAAGCCATGACATCGCCGGGAGGAGGAACCTTCCGCAAGGTAATATCATCTTTACGAGATCGGATTAATCTTATGCCGGCAAAACGGGGCGGTGGGATGAGTTGGCTTCAGTCGGCATTCGACAGATTTTTCAAACTGCGGATCTGGCAGCAGGCCTGCTTCGTCACGCTTTTCTCGATGCTGGCTGCCGAAACGCTCACACTCGTTTTCTACTCCATCTTCTTTTCAGAGCGGCTTCTGCTTGATCTGGTGCTGACTGCGCTCATCACCACCGTAATCGCTTATCCCATCTCTTACGTCTTCCTGCGCAAGACAGCGATGGTCGCCGAACTGGTAGCGGAACTGGACATGGCGGCCACCACGGATTTTCTGACAGGTTTGCGCAACCGGCGGGATTTCATGCGGATCGCCGGTGAGATGATCAGCTCGACAGTCTCATCGGCCGGCGTTGTCCTGATTATCGATGTGGATCATTTCAAACGCATAAACGACCGTTTCGGCCATGCGGAAGGTGATCGCGTTCTTGTCCTGATCGCGGAGGCCATAAGGCAGAGCGTTCGCGCAAACGATGTCTGTGCCCGGATTGGCGGGGAAGAGTTTGCGGTTTTCATGCCGGGCGCCGATCTCCCGCTCGCGCACACGATATGCGAGCGCATTGCCATCACCTGCCGTTTGGTCGGCTGCGGCGCTAACGATGTAGGTATTTCCACAACCGTCAGCATCGGTGTTGCGGTTCACGGCCCCTTGCAATCTCTCGACGAGGTCATCAGAGAGGCCGACACGATGCTCTACAAGGCAAAACAGGGCGGCCGCGACCGCGTGATGCATCAACCTCCGCGTGATATCGTGGCGTAGTCTTGCTTATATCGGTACCCTGAAGGTCACTTGATATCGATGTGAAATACGGACCAAACCCAGCTTCGCTCTTCTTCTTCGGGCGCCTTTCGACCACCCGTATCATAAACGAGCCATAGTGGGCCAAATCCGCCGATCCCCAGCGGCTCTCCGTCGATCTTCATGGCAAGAATCCATTCACGCGAAGCCATTTTCTCCGCGCTCATTTCCAGACCGAAACCATCGAGAGCGTAGAGTGTGGTCTTATCACCTGATGGACCGGCTGCTGCGAGCACATCCTTCAGAAGCGGACCTTCCATCTTGAGAGGATGCGGCCAATCCTCGGTATCAGCATTCACAGTGATGGATTTCTGAGGCAGGGAGGCAAGCGCATCCCAGTCGAACGTATAGGCCTTCTCGAAGGTCTTGTCGTGAAACTTGAGAAATCCATCGAAGAAGGGATCGAACGCTTCACGGTTTGTCTTCTCAATTTGACCTGTGACAGTGAGGATCGTGCCTTCGGCAAGCGCCGAGGTCGCGGTGGTGACGAACAGTGTCAGAGCCGTGAATGATAAGAGCAGCAGGCTGCGCATGGTTGTCTCCCTTTTCCGCATGAGAATTGAGACACAGCCAGGATGTCAAGGGGAGATGGTCATAGAAGCGCTGCTGCCTTGGCCTCATCGCGCTCACCCGGAACGGCACGCATTGACGACCTATACGCCTCCACCCTGCTTTCCAGGCCATTTTCCAGCTTCGATTGCGGCGTGAAGCGCGCGCGCCTTGGCAAGCCATTCTGCACGCACGGAGGGAGGCTGCAGCTTCCAGACACCACCCTGCAGGGCGTCAAACATGATTTTCGCGGATATTTCTACCTTGTCCATAAAATCAGAGTTAGCGCCATGCCGAGCGGCGGCAATGGCGCCAACAAAGATTCCTGACATGAACCTTCAGCAGTCGCTTCCCCTGCCGAAGGTCGGCGGAGCCTAAAAGCGACCGGTCAGGGAGAGCTTGAAAGAGCGTCCCGGTTCCTGCAGCGGCGCAACATGGGAGAACTCCTGCCCATAGGTCGCGCGGCTGATATAGGCTGCGTCGAACAAATTGTTCACCTCGCCGCGCAGCGTCAGATGCGGCATGGCTTCGGGAACATATTCCACGAAGGCATTGACGACTTCATAGGCTGGAAGGGGCGCGCCACGACCGCCGGTGTCGGGATTGTAGGTGTCCGTCTCCTCAAGCACGAATCTCGCATTCGCTCCGACCGTCAAACCCCAGGCTGCAAATGTGTGCGCGGCCTCGAGCGTGATGTTCTGCCCGATAGGCGTGGTGAGATAACGTCCCGTGTCGGTATCTGCAGGATTGCCGTCGATCTCGGCATCGATATCGGCATAGCCGATGCGCAGGAAGCCGTCTTCCCAGCGGTATCCGGCGCCGAGCTCATAGCCCTGCGCACGCAGGTCATGTTGCAGATGAGGGCCTGCGCCATAGCTGGGCGCGCGCGCATTGTCGATGTCGCTGCGGAAGATCTTGCCTTCCACCCAGAACCCCTGATGCTCGGCCCGCAAGCCGGCAAAGACATTGTTTGCGGTAACCGGGTCGATGCCTTGGGAATAATCCCAGGCCGGGTTCAAGATGAAGTTTTCAGCAAGCGGGATGCCGGCCCAGACACGCGAAATACCTGCGCTTGCCGTCAAGAAGGAGGTAACATCGAACTCGCCGGAGATGTTTCCCGAAAGGCCGGCATTGTCATCCTTGTAGCCGTTAACGCCTTCAAAGCGCTGGAAATCGGCCCGGCCACCGAAGGAAAGCCGCATGCGATCGGTCAGGTCGAGGCGGGCCTGCGAGTAGACGCCAATATTCGTGGCACTCTCGCTTCCGACAATGTTCTCCGACGGGTCTGAAAAATCCTGGTAGTTGAGACTGCCTCTGTCTTTGTAAAAATCGATACCGGCTACCACCGAGCCCCTGTCCAGGGCAAAACGATTTTCAATCTTGCCATTGAAGCTGTCTGTCGTGCCGCGTGAACGGGTGCCGGTCTCGGGAATGTCCAGGTCGGTGAGGCTGTAGGCGAGCTGGATTGTCGGGTCCCACCAGCCTTCGGGCATTTCATTCGTGTAGGTGAAGACGATGTTCTGGCGGGTCAGGTCGTAAACCCGGCTCGCGGGCACGGGCCGACCACCCGATATGACGCCGACATTCGCGCGGTAGGGGCGCACATTGTCGTCTTTCACATGTTCATAGGAGAGTTCGAAACGGTGGCCGGTCGGCGCTTCATAGGCAAGCTTGCCGAGGCCACTCAGAAGACCGGTCTCCGAGCCGAGAATCAGATTGCCATCGCCATCCGTGCGCAGACCGCCATCGGCATATTTGAGAAATCCGAGAATCTCGAAGCCCTGTGACTGACCATAAGCCGAGGCGCTGCCGGTAAAGACATCGCCATTGCTGTCATATTCTCCCTTGAGGAACCCGCCGAACTGCCGTCCGGGGAGGAGCAGATCCTGCACATCCATGGTTTCATACGAGACCGCACCTGCCAGCGCACCGGGGCCAGCATCCGCAGGCGCTACACCGGGGTCGATGCTTACTGCCTTCAACAGGGCCGGATCGATGAGGGTCGTCGCATTGTGATGGAAAATTTTGTTGTTCTGGCGGCTGCCGTCGATGGTGACAGACAGATTGGTCTCTTCGATACCCTGCACGTAGAGCTTCTGAGAGACCGGCAGCGAGCTTCCCACGGAGATGGTCGGCTGAGCCGCGAACAGGTCCTGCAAATCGGACGGGTTAAGGCGTTCAATATCTGCATCGGTCACGTCGACCGCGTTGGGGGAGTCCTCGGTTGTGTGAATGACAATCCGGTTCAACTGGGTGGTGTCGCCGTCCTGCGCGCTTGCGCTCAGGGAGAAGAGACTGGCGGACGCCGCCAGCAAGACAACAAATTTACGATGCATGCCAAGCCCTCAAAATCTAATAGTGGTCGAGGTGGCTTGACCCTGCCGGCCTGGCTTCCTTCAGGGCTGAATGCACATATATGATAATATTTATCAAGTTTATGAGTTGCTTTTTGTCCGGGCGGTGGCTGCTCGTGACAAAAATGTCACCTTGTTGAAGTGCTGGCTTACGACCCACGCGTTCCGCCCACGCCGCCAGGGGCGGGCGACAGTTTCAACAATAATACTGGGACGAGAAATCTAGCCGCGCCGTGTGACCTGAAAGTCACTGAGATAGGCTCGGAGAAACTGGTCGGAGTGGCAGGATTTGAACCTGCGACCCCCTCGTCCCGAACGAGGTGCGCTACCAGGCTGCGCTACACTCCGTGACCAGACGGCGGGCTTATAGCCGCCGACATGAAACTGCGCAAGATCAAACCGTCATCAATATGGGCTTTCCACGTCTCCCATTTCCACATAGACGGATTTGAGCTGTGAATAATGGGCAAGTGCCGCCGTGGCGTTTTCGCGCCCGAAGCCGGATTGTTTCACGCCGCCGAAGGGAAGCTCGACCGGGGTGAGATTGTAGGTGTTGATCCAGCAGGTGCCGGCCTTCAGCGCGCCGATCACGCGGTGGGCGCGGGTGAGATCTCTCGTGAAGACACCGGCTGCCAGTCCGAATGGTGTGTCATTGGCGCGCTCGATCACCTCATCCTCTCCCTCGAAGGTCAAAACGCTCATGACCGGGCCGAAAATTTCCTCGCGGGCAATGCGCATCCGGTCGCTGACACCGGTGAAGATGGTCGGCTCGACATAGAAGCCATCTTCAAGGCCCTGAAGCCGTGGCGCGCCACCGCCCTGGTGAAGGGTTGCGCCGTCTTCGCGGCCGATCTCGATATAGCGCAGCACCTTGTCATACTGCGCCTTGCTGATGAGCGGGCCGAGATGTGTCTCGGGATCGAGCGGGTCGCCCAGGCGAATGGCGCTGGTGCGCTCGGTGAGGCGCGAGAGGAAGCGCTCGTAGATGCCCTTCTGGACGAAAACACGCGTGCCATTGGAGCAGACCTGGCCCGTGGAATAGAAATTGCCGAGCATGGCCCCGCCGATGGCGTTTTCCACATCGGCATCATCGAACACGATAAGGGGTGACTTGCCGCCGAGCTCCATCGTCGCCGGCTTCATCTCGCCGCCGGCGAGCGCCTGCACCTTCTTGCCCGTCTCGACGGACCCGGTGAGTGAAACCTTGGCGACTTCGGGATGGGCGACAAGCGCGGCGCCAACATCGCCCAGTCCTTGCACCACGTTGAAGAGACCATCGGGCAGGCCGGCCTCGGTGAAGATTTCTGCCAGTCTGAGAGCCGAAAGCGGGGTCGCCTCAGAGGGCTTGAAGACCATGGCATTGCCCATGGCGAGCGCAGGTCCCGATTTCCAGCCGGCAATCTGGATCGGATAGTTCCAAGCGCCGATGCCGACACAAACCCCAAGCGGCTCGCGGCGCGTATAGCCGAAGGCACCGCCAAGCTCGACCTGCTCGCCATTGAAAGCGGCGACTGCACCGCCGAAGAATTCAAGCGCCTCGGCAGCGGAGGGGGCGTCGGCCACAAGGGTTTCCTGCAGCGCCTTGCCGGTGTTCAGTGTTTCGAGCTTCGCAAGTTCCTCATTGTGCTCAAGCAGGAGATCTGCCGCGCGCCGCAGGATGCGGCCGCGCTCGACAGGCTTCAGCTTCGCCCATGTGGGCTGGGCAGCGCGGGCTGCCTCCACGGCCAGTTCGACAATGTTGGGCGTGGCGGAATGGACGCGGGCGATGATCTCGCCAGTAGCGGGATAGACGACCTCGATCACCTCGCCCTGTTCGTCCTCGACATGGCGGCCATTGATGTAGTGCGATGCTTTGGGCTGCGCGCGCATGAATTCTCCAGCTTTCGGAACGGTTCATCGTTTCATGGAAACGCGTCCCCGATCCATTCAATTTTTCAGCACAAATGCTCTAGCGGTCGGCTTCCCGCCAACGCGGGTTGATCCAGGGCTCCCGGTTGGACGGGCTGAGTGGCGTGCGACCGAGAATGTGGTCGGCCGCCTTCTCGCCGACCATGATCGAAGGACCGTTCAGATTGCCATTGGTGATACGGGG
Organism: Nitratireductor kimnyeongensis; assembly: GCF_019891395.1. NCBI lineage: Bacteria > Pseudomonadati > Pseudomonadota > Alphaproteobacteria > Hyphomicrobiales > Phyllobacteriaceae > Nitratireductor > Nitratireductor kimnyeongensis. The sequence goes on from NZ_CP078143.1 coordinate 3,043,404, forward strand.
GAAGATCGACGAATCCGCGACCCGCAATCCCTCCACGCCAATCACCCGGCATTCGGCATCCACCACGCTCATGGCGTCGGCTGGCGCACCCATACGGCAGGTGCCACAGGGGTGATAGGCGCTCTCGGCGTGATCGCGGATGAAGGCGTCCAGTTCGTCGTCGCTCTGAACAGTCTTGCCCGGCGCGATCTCGCGGCCCCGGTAGGGCGTGAAGGCATCCTGCGAAAATATTTCGCGGGTGAGGCGAATGCAGTGGCGGAAATCGCTCCAGTCGTCCGTATGGGACATGTAGTTGAAGCGGATTTCCGGCTTATCCCAGGCGTCACCCGACCGGAGACGGATTGTGCCGCGCGATTTCGAACGCATCGGCCCGACATGGGCCTGAAAGCCATGACCATTTGCCGCCGCCTTGCCGTCATAGCGAATGGCCACAGGCAGGAAATGGAACTGGATGTCGGGATAGGCGACCCCGGCGGCGGAGCGTACGAAGGCGCCGGCCTCAAAATGGTTGGAGGTGCCGAGGCCTGACTTCAGAAACAGCCATTGCGCGCCTATCAACGCTTTGGAAAGGATATTGAGCTTTGAGTAAAGCGTAATGGGCTGCAGTGATTCCTGCTGGATATAAAGTTCCAGATGGTCTTGCAGATTGGAACCGACGCCGGGGCGATCCGCCACCACATTGATGCCATTCTCGCGCAGATGCTCTGCCGGACCGATTCCCGACAGCATCAAGAGCTTTGGTGAATTAATCGAAGATGCTGCGACGATAACCTCACGTCGTGCTTTAACGACCTGAATCTTTTTGTGAGCTTCGACCTCGACGCCGACGGCACGTTGATTCTCCATGACAATGCGCCGGGCGAAGCCATTGACGAGACTCACATTCTCTCGCTTGAGCGCGGGCTTCAGATAAGCATTGGCGGTGGACCAACGCCGGCCATTGTGAATGGTCTGCTGGAGCGCGCCGAACCCTTCCTGCTTCGATCCGTTGTAATCTTCCGTGGTCTCGAAGCCCGCCTGGCGGCCGGCCTCGATGAAGGCTGAAAAGAGCGGGTTGTCGCGCGGGCCCTTGCGGACGTGGAGCGGGCCTTCCGTGCCGCGCCAGCCGGGCTCGCCATCGGCCATCGTCTCCATGCGCTTGAAATAGGGAAGCACGTCTGCGGAAGCCCAGCCGGTCGCGCCCTGATCGGCCCAATGGTCGAAGTCGCGCGCATGGCCGCGCACATAGACCATGCCGTTGATGGAGGAGGAACCGCCGATCACCTTGCCACGCGGGGTGGCGAGTACGCGGCCGCCCAAATGTGGCTCCGGTTCGCTCTGAAAACCCCAATCATAGCGCGCCATGTTCATGGGGAAGGAGAGGGCGGCGGGCATCTGGATGAAGGGGCCGAAATCGCCGCCGCCATATTCGATCACGATGACGGAATTCTTGCCGCCTTCGGAAAGGCGGTGGGCGAGCGCGGCACCGGCAGAGCCGGAGCCGATGATGACGAAATCGGCCTCATGCATGGGGCAGGCTCCTATGGGAGGGGTGCCGGGCAAGGGCCATGTCGAGATAATCTTCGACAAGGGAGATGGCGGTGGCAGAATCCTCGACGCCCTCGCCAAGCGCGCGGCGCAGATAAAGACCGTCGATAAGGGCGGCGATGCCGCGTGCGGTGCGGATGGCGCTTGCGTGGGGGAGGTGCGCAAGCCCGCTCATCAAATCGCTGTGCAGCCGGCGCACATAGATGCGGAAGAGGCGACCGAGTGCCGCGTCACGCCGCGCCTCCACGTAGAAGGCGAGCCATGCGGCGATGATTTCGGGGCGAAACTGATCGGTCGACAGGTTCACCGCGATGATTGCGCGGACCCGTTCGGTGCCGGAAACGGGCGCGATGGCCGGGCGAATCTCCTCGCCGAGCTTGGAAAGGATATGGCGCATCGTTTCGAACAGGAGATCGTCCTTGCCGCCGAAATAATGATGGGCGAGGGCCGTCGAGACGCCGGCCCGGCCGGCTATATCCGACATGGTGACGTTGAGCGCGCCGCGCTCGCCGATGGCGCTGATGGCCGCATCGATGAGCGCGCGGCGGCGTATGGGTTCCATTCCGATCTTTGGCATGAGTGTCATTTATTATTGATTGATTAGTCAATCAAGAAGAATCGGGGGTGAAACATGGGACAGGAAAAGCCGCTATGCGGAAAATAGTTCACGCTTGAACAAAGTTGCCGACGGATTTATGGTGCTGCTCACATGTTTGCTCTAATCTGCGGCTTGACGTGCCGCCCCTGGGGAGAGACGAGATGACCGCATGCATTGTGGGCTGGGCCCATTCGAAATTCGGCAAGCTGACCGACGACACGCTTGAAGGGCTGATCGTTCAGGTGGCGCGCGAGGCGCTGGACCATGCCGGCATCGGAGCAGAGGATGTGGACGAGATCGTGCTCGGTCACTTCAATGCCGGCTTTTCACCGCAGGATTTCACGGCAAGTCTCGTGCTGCAGGCCGATGACCGTCTGCGTTTCAAGCCGGCCACGCGGGTGGAAAACGCCTGTGCGACTGGCTCGGCCGCCGTGCGGCAGGGCGCCCGCTCCATCGCCGCGCGCGACGCCCGCATCGTGCTTGTGGTGGGCGCGGAGCAGATGACGAAAACACCCGGTCCGCAGATTGCCGAAAACCTGCTGAAAGCGTCCTATTTGCCCGAAGATGGCGAGATTCCGGGCGGTTTTGCCGGCGTTTTCGGGAAAATCGCCGATGCCTATTTCCAGAAATATGGCGACCAGTCGGATGCGCTTGCCACACTCGCGGCCAAGAACCATAAAAACGGTGTCGAGAACCCGTTTGCGCAGATGCGGAAGGATCTGGGGTTTGACTTCTGCCGCCAGGAGAGCGAGCGCAATCCTTATGTCGCCGGACCGTTGAAGCGGACGGATTGCTCGCTGGTTTCGGATGGTGCGGCTGCGATCGTGTTGACGGATACGCAAACCGCACTTTCGATGCGCCGCGCAGTGGCGCTTAGAGCAAACGAGCATGTGCAGGACTTTCTGCCCATGTCGAAGCGCGACATTCTCAGATTCGAGGGCTGCGAAGAGGCCTGGAAGCGCGCGCTCAAAAGTGCTGGCGTGACGCTGAACGATCTCTCTTTCGTCGAAACCCATGACTGCTTCACCATTGCCGAGCTCATCGAATATGAGGCGATGGGGCTGGCAAAACCGGGCGAGGGAGGAAAGATCGCGCTTGAAGGTCAGACCGAGAAGAGCGGGCGTCTGCCGGTGAACCCGTCAGGCGGGCTGAAGGCCAAGGGGCATCCGATCGGTGCGACCGGCGTTTCCATGCATGCGCTGACGGCGATGCAGCTGACCGGTGAGGCCGGCGGCATCCAGATTCCCGATGCGAAGCTGGGCGGCATCTTCAACATGGGAGGCGCGGCGGTCGCCAACTATGTGTCGATCCTCGAGCGCATCAAGTAGCGGGCTGTCCCTGTTCGCCGGCGGTCGCTGACGGCCACAGTTCGACGCGGCCGAAGCCCGGCACCTTGAGTGCCGGGTGTCGCAGATCGAGACCCGCGACCAGCCCGAGAAAATGCAGCTCGAAACCGGAACGCAGGCCGGCGGCAATGCCTGCCAGCCCGCCGAGCGAAACTTGTACATCGCTCCAGTCCGGTGTGTGATCGAAGGTGAAAAGACCCGGACGATAATCGCGCCCGACAGCGGTCGGCGGCAGGGCAATGTCGAGATCCGGTACGCTACGCAGCACGTGCGCGGTGAAGGAATTGGAATTCGGTCCGGGCCAGATCCCATAGTCACCATGCTGCGAGAAGGGATAGCTGGCAATGGCCGCCTCCACTTGCGGCATGAGGCGCTCGGCTTCCTCTCCTGTGATCGCGGCCACAACGTAGGGCGTGTTGGAATACCAGCGCCCATCTGCCGGATAGGCGTTGCGGCGCACGGGGCTTCCCCAGCCGACCTTGTCATAGCGGTCATAGGATGAAGCGCCAGCGCGCTTGAGAACCAGCCAGCTATGGACGGACAGGGCGCCCTTCATGCCGCCAGTGCGCGCGGCCATGACATAGATCGCAGTTCGTGGATCGTCGGTTGCTTGTGGAAGAACGCCGCTTGCGGACCAGTCGGCGCTGCGCCACGAGCCCGGCCTGTCCTGCATGGCCCACCATGCCAGCGAGGCAAAGGCCGGCAGAATGAAGACAAGGGTGATAAACAGCAAAGTCCGCTTGAAAAAACGCATGAGGCCCAGTCTATTGTCGCCGGAAGATAATCAAAATGAATCCCGCAAAATACGGTGAAAACATGGGCAATCCGGTTCTGGTCGAAGTGCTGCGCGGTAACGTTGTCGAGAGCAGGCATCGGGGCGCGATCGCCGTGTTCGATGCGGATGGCGGAAAGGTCATGAGCCTCGGCGACGTCGATCGGCCCGTATTCCCACGTTCTGCCGTGAAATCCATCCAGGCGCTGCCTTTCGTGGAAAGCGGGGCGGCGGACGCTTTCCGCTTCGGGAATCGGGAAATCGCGCTTGCCTGTGCATCGCATTCGGGCGAGCCGGAGCATGCGGCGCTGGCGACTTCCATGCTCGAACGGGCCGGGCTCGGAGCGAAAGATTTTGAGTGTGGGGCGCACTGGTCGTCGGAAGAGCATGTCCTGATCGAGCAGGCGCGCAATCTCGCGGAGCCGACGGCTGCGCACAACAATTGTTCGGGAAAACACGCTGGCTTCCTGTGCACCTGTGCGCATCTCGGCCATGATCCGCAGGGCTATGTGGCGCTTGGGCACCCGGCGCAGGAGGCGGTGAAGACGGCCATGGAGACGGTGACGGGGGCTGCGCATGAAAGCGATCTGTGCGGCACGGATGGCTGTTCCATTCCCACCTATGCCGTGCCGCTGAAGGCGCTGGCGCAGGGGTTTGCGCGCATGGCGACAGGAACCGGGTTCGCGCCCGAACGCGCGAAAGCCGCGAAGCGCATTTTCGCCGCCTGTATGGCGGAGCCGTTCTATGTGGCAGGCAGCGGGCGCGCCGATACGCGGATGATGGAAGCCGGCAAGGGACGCATCTTCACCAAGACGGGCGCGGAAGGCGTGTTTTGTGCCGCAATTCCAGAGAAGGGCATTGGCATTGCGCTCAAATGCGATGACGGCGCGACGCGTGCCGCAGAAGTGATGGTCGCCGAGGTGCTGGCGCAGCTTCTGGATGGTGATGCATTGGCCGAGACGCTGCGTGGCATGGCTCGACCGGTTTTAACCAGTCGACGTGGGTTCGAGGTGGGGTCGCTGCGGCCTTCCGAGCAGCTAGTCGGATAGAGCGCTTAGAGCGTACGCAGTGAAAACAGGATCCACGGTGAATGGCATTGGTCTGCATTGACGTGGTGCGTGGTTCGACAGGCTCACCATGAGGGAGGGCTTTGGTGGCACATCCGTTTGGAACAGGATCCACGGTGGATGGCATCGGCCTGCATTGACGTGGTGCGTGGTTCGACAAGCTCACCATGAGGGAGGGAATCGGTTTCACACCGCTGCGCCGCCGTTCCGCTAGCCTTTATGGCAGCGACGACTTCCTTCATGGTGAACAAAGCCCTCCCTCATGGTGAGCTTGTCGAACCCCGCACCGCCTCTTGCCACACAATCATTGCGTGCCCTGCGCGGCGAAGAGGATCGCGGCAATATTCGGTGATGTCCTAACCTGCCCGATTGTCCGCAAGCGTCAGATGCGGGATGGCCTCGCTACCGGAGCGTAGCAGATCGCCGGTGGCGGCATCGGCCCAGCGATGGCCGACGACCGCGCCATTGGGTGTATCCTCGAAGACATTGCCGGATATGACGGCGGCGCCCGAACCTTCGACCACGGAAACGATGATGCCGGTTTTCGCCTTGCGGATGACATTGCCCGAAGCGGTGACATTGCGCAGAAAGGGGCCCCAGCCCATGCGGATGCCGGCAAGCGGCGCGTTTTCGATGATGTTGCCGGTGACCGTGCTGTCGGCCTCGACATTGATGCCGATGCCAAAACCGGCCATGGGCGAGGGGTAGGGGCCGTCTGCCGAAAGATTGCGGATGATGTTGCCGGTGCAGGCGCAGAGCCGTCCACCCTTGTCGAAATTGGCCATGGAGATGCCGTGGGCAGCCCCATCCACGAGATTGCCGGTGATGACCGCACCCTGAAAGGCGAACTCCGCGTAGAGGGCGGTTTCGCCCGAACGCAGGCAGGTGTTGCCGGAGATCTGGAGATTGCCGGCGCTGTTGCCGCGTATGGCGGAAAAGGCGCAGTCAGCAATTTCATTGTCCGACACACGGAGATTGTCAGCGCGGTAGGCGTTGATGCCATTGCCATACTGGCCGGTGCCACCCTTGTCGGCGCGGATGCGGCTGATGCGGTTTCCAGAAACACGGCTGCCATCTGCTCCAGGAGCGCTGCGGTGGATCAGAATGCCGGCATTGCCGCAATCGGTGACGGTGTTTTCGATGACATCAAGGCCGCTCGAGTCCAGTGCGTAGAGCGCGTAGTCGGTGATGCCGGTAATAGCGCAATCGCGGATGCTGCCCTGTGCGCGGCGGAGCGAGAGGCCATTTCCGCCGCCGTTGGAGAAGACACAGTTCTCGATGGCAATGTGGCGGGTTTTTTCAATGTCGAGCAGGCCGCCGCCTGAACCGGAAGGCGGCATGAGCCGGCCATCGAATGCGAGGCCGGAAAGCGCCAGATGGTGACTGTCTCGCGCAGTGAATATCGATCCGAGGTTATCCTGCTCCAGATGCGTGGCTCCCGGAACGCCGAAAAGACGGGTTTGCCGGGGAAGCGCGAGATCGGAGAGACGGTAGCGGCCCGGCGGCAGGAATATGGGGATGGCTTCTGCGCTTGCCCGTTCAAGCAGGGCCTGGAGGGCAGAGGTCTGGTTTTCGGCTGCGTTGGGTGTGAGGCCGAATTCGGCTGCGTTTGCGGCACCCGTTGCAGCGCGTCGCAGTGCGGCATCGGCTAAGGCCGCACGCGGCATGGCAAGGCCGAGGACGGCAAAACCTGCGGTGGCTTTCAACAGGCGACGGCGGTTCATATTGGTACAACTCCGACTTGGTCTGCTGGTGCCCGCTATTGAATGCAGGTTTCGTGCCGCAGGATCAGGTGTCTAGCGGGACGGTATGGTCGCGGAAGAAACGGGCCGCACCTTCTTCGTCGATCTCGCCGGCGGCGAGGTCCATCACGAAAGTATAAAGCAATCCGTCATTGGCAATCATGCGGTAGCCGTGAAGCAGAAGAAACGTACCCGCTGCAACGATTGCCGTGCGTTTGTTGCCATCCACAAAGGCGTGGTTTCGTGCAAGACCAAATGCGTGGGCGGCGGCGAGCGCGTGGACGTCCGGCGTTTCATACAGTGCCTTGTTCTCTGCTCTTGCGAGAGCGGATTCAAATGCGTTTTCATCGCGGACGCCGCGCGCGCCGCCGTGCCTGCGCAATTGCTCTTCATGCACCGCTTCCACGGCAAGCCGTGAGAGGAATGTCCATCTCATTCGGCGAGCTTTTGCAAAGCGACCTTATATTGATCCATGAACTGCCGCGCCGCTTCCATCTGACGTTCGAACTGATCGTCGGTCGCGGCGAGAGAGACGCCATTGTCAGTCTCCGTGAGCACCAGTTGGTCTCCCGACTTCAAGCCTTTCCGATCAAGCACCTCCTTCGGAAGGATGACACCTTCCGAATTGCCGATCTTGCGAATGGTCACCTTCATGGCTTTGGCTCCGTCTGTTATACCTTAAGTTATAACATGGCGCCGTCCATTTCAAGATCAGGGCGTCAGCCTGCTTTCAGCAATCGGTCGAGCAGTTTTTCGGCGGCTTCGGGAATGACCGTTCCGGGCGGGAAGATTTCGGCAGCACCGGCCTCGCGCACCGCCTCGAAATCATCGGGTGGAATGACGCCGCCAGCGACAAGAAGAATGTCGCCATGGCCGCGCTTTTCCAGCGCTTCCTTCAGTTCGGGAATGAGGGTCAGGTGACCGGCTGCGAGCGAGGAGGCACCGACGATCTGGACGTCGTTGGCGATGGCAAGCTCTGCGACTTCCTCCGGTGTCTGGAACATTGCACCGACCGTGACCTCGAAACCGAGGTCGCCAAAGGCGGTGGCAATGACCTTCTGGCCGCGATCATGCCCGTCCTGACCGATCTTGGCGATGAGGATGCGCGGGGCGGCTCCGGTCTTCTTGCGGAATTTTTCCACCTTCTGCTGCGCCTGTTCAAAGGCGGTGAGGTCGCCCACCTCCTTGCGGTAGACGCCCGAAATGGTGCGGATTTCGGCCACATGACGGCCAAAGGCCTTTTCAAGCGCCGAGGAGATTTCACCCACCGTCGCGTTGGCGCGAGCAGCGCGCACGGCGAATTCGAGCAGGTTTTCGTTTCCGGCGGCGGCGTTTGTCAGAGCTTCCAGCGCGCTTTCTGTCTCGGCCACGTCGCGTGTGCCCTTGAGCTGTTGCAGCTTGGCAAGCTGGCGGGCGCGAACCTCGGCATTGTCGACCTTCAAAACGTCGACCTTGGTGTCGCGGTCGGGCTGGAAGCGGTTGACGCCGACCACTGTCTGCTCGCCGGAATCGATGCGCGCCTGGGTGCGGGCTGCGGCCTCCTCGATACGCATTTTCGGCACGCCTTTTTCGATGGCTGCCGCCATGCCACCGAGGCTTTCCACCTCCTCGATGTGCTTGAGCGCACGATGGGCGAGATCGTGGGTGAGGCGTTCGACGAAATGGGAACCGCCCCATGGGTCGATCATGCGGGTCGTGCCGGATTCAAGTTGCAGGATGAGCTGCGTGTTGCGGGCAATGCGCGCGGAATGATCGGTCGGAAGCGCCAGCGCCTCATCGAACGCGTTGGTGTGCAAAGACTGGGTGTGGCCCTGGGTCGCGGCCATCGCCTCGACCATGGTGCGCACGATGTTGTTGTAGGGATCCTGCGCCGTCAGCGACCAGCCGGAGGTCTGGCAATGGGTGCGCAGCGAGAGCGAGCGCTCGTTCTTCGGCGCGAAACTCTTTTGAAGAAGTGTCGCCCAGAGAAGGCGCGCGGCGCGCATCTTGGCCACTTCCATGAAGAAGTTCATGCCGATGGCCCAGAAGAAGGAAAGGCGCGGTGCGAAACGGTCGATGTCGAGCCCGGCGGCGATGCCGGCGCGGGCATATTCGATGCCGTCGGCAATGGTGTAGGCAAGCTCCAGATCCGCCGTCGCGCCGGCTTCCTGCATGTGGTAGCCGGAAATCGAGATGGAGTTGAATTTCGGCATGTTCTCCGCCGTATAGGAGAAAATGTCCGAAATGATCCGCATGGACGGCTTGGGCGGGTAGATATAGGTGTTTCGGACCATGAACTCCTTCAGAATGTCGTTCTGAATGGTGCCCGAAAGGTCTTTCTGAGCGACACCCTGTTCTTCCGCCGCGACGATGTAGAGCGCCATGATGGGCAGAACAGCGCCATTCATGGTCATCGACACGCTCATCTTGTCGAGCGGAATGCCATCAAAAAGCTGGCGCATGTCGAGAATGGAATCGATGGCCACACCGGCCATACCCACATCGCCGGCCACGCGCGGGTGGTCGCTGTCATAGCCGCGGTGGGTGGCGAGGTCGAAGGCGACCGAGAGGCCTTTTTGCCCGGCGGCCAGATTGCGCCGGTAGAAGGCGTTGGATTCCTCTGCCGTGGAGAACCCGGCATACTGCCGGATCGTCCAGGGCCGGCGCGCATACATGGTGGGGTAGGGGCCGCGAATGAAGGGCGCGGCGCCCGGATAGGTGTCGAGAAAGCGCAGTCCCTTCAGATCATTCTCTGCATAAAAGGACTTGATCTCGATGCCCTCGGGCGTCGCCGTGGGCGGTGTCTCAGATGGGAGAGGCGACGTTTCCGGATTCGACCAGCCGATGCTGGCAAAATCCGGGATCATGCGATGCCTCCTCCGGTTTCATCGAGACGCTGGGCCAGAAGCGGCTGACAGCGCACGGCTGCCGTTTCTCCCGAGAAGTCGGGCGATTGTGCATCCAGTGTCTTCACAGGACGCTCTTCGGCGGCTGGGTAGATCGTGGTGCCCACAATGGCTTTCTTGCCGTCATTGATGCGCTGTTCGCGGCGCTCGCGCATGTCCAGGACACGTTCCTGAATGTGACCGTTCATCAGGCTGCGCAACACACCGCCCTCGCTTTCGATGCGGCGGAACTCGTCCCAGGCCTTTTCGCAAAGAGCTGCTGTGAGTGTTTCCATCCCGCCGGCACCGGCCGCCGGGTCGATGATCAGGTCGAGATGGCTTTCGCCGGACAGGATGAGCTGCGTGTTGCGGGCAAGCCGTCTTGCATCTTCGTTCGGCAGACCGTGAACGATGGTGTGCGGCAGGACCGAAAGCGAATCGGCACCGCCAACAGCGGCGGCAAATGCGGCGATGGTGGTGCGCAGCGTGTTGGTTTCCGGATCCTTCGCCGTCATCATCCGGTAGGAGGTTTCGGCGTGGATCGTGGCGAGCGAAGGCTCGATGGAGCAGGTCTCCTGCACGCGGGCCCAAAGGCGGCGCAAGGCCCTGATCTTGGCAATCGACAGGAACTGGTCCTGATCGACGCAGAGCGAAAAGCCGATATGCGGTGCGGCATAGACCAGCGGCTGTCGGGCCTGCTCGAACATGCGCATATGCGAGACGGCAGAGGCCAGCATGATGCCGAGTTCCTGCGCTTCGGAGGCGCCGGAATTGTGGAACACGCGGCCATCGCCCTCAAGCAGAATGCCGGGCAGATCCATGGCAAAGAAACCTGCGAAGGATTGTGGCATGGACGCTTCCAGCGCCTCGATCGACATGCGCAGCTTTCCGGTGCCCGCAAAGGTGGCCGCCGGCGAAATGCCGAAGGACAGCGTCATGGCGGCGGGGTTGATGCGGCGCTCGGTAAAGATCTGCGTCAGCCAGTCGACGATGGCGCGGCTGCTGGGATTGGCATCCATGCGCAGGTAGAGCCCCTGAAGGTCGATGCCGTCGAGCGCCTTGGCAACTGCTTCGGGTGTGGCAGGGAGGCCGTAGCCATAAGCGTTGGGTGCACCCTCGAAAACGAGGGCAAGGCCGGAAGCGCCCTGAGCGATGTCTTCCTTTGCCTGACGGTTCGCGCGAACCGGGTCGGGATCATCCATACGCTGGACTGCTGCCCAGCCGGACTTGTCGCGGCCACGGGCAAGCGGCTTCGCGTCCTGCATGCGCTCGTAAAGCGCACGCATGGAGATGTTGTCATCGGTCTGCCAGGAGAGCGCTTCAGGGCCAGCCTCCCCCTTCAGGGATTCGATCACGAGATCGCGCCAGCGCTCCTGGTCGATCTGCGGAAACGTTACTTTTTTGAGGATCGCGCGATCCATCATGCCTCCCAATTCGCCGTCGGTCGGAACGCCCTGCCGATAGGGCAGAAATTCCAGGCAACCACTGTGTCTTTCGGGACAAGTTTAGGACGCGATAGATGACGCCGCAATGCACAATAGGCCGAATAGCCGGCTAGCGTTGCAGGAAAGCCGCGCTTTACTTCACGCACACAACGGCGTTGAGACTTTCTGCGAGGCTGACTATACCGGAGAACCACGAAATTCAGCGGGACCGGCGAGCGAGGCAGACTGCAAATGGCGGAAGACAGCATTTTTCTGGGGGCCAGCCGGCATCCCGACGACAGCTACCAGAAGGCCGAAAGCCTACTGCTCAAATATGCCAACCGACATGGCCTTGTGACCGGTGCGACCGGTACCGGTAAGACCGTCACTCTGCAGATCTTGACGGAAGGCTTCTCCAACGCGGGCGTTCCGGTCTTCTGCGCGGATGTGAAAGGCGATCTGTCCGGTATCGCGATGATGGGTGAGGAAAAGGATTTTCTGACCAAGCGTGCCGATACGATCAAGCTGGATCCTTACGAGTTTCAGGAGTTTCCTGTAATTTTCTGGGATCTGTTCGGTCAGAAGGGGCACCCGATCCGCACAACCATTTCCGAAATGGGCCCGCTGCTTCTGTCGCGACTGATGAATCTCACCGATGCGCAGGAAGGTGTGCTCAACATCGCTTTCCGCATTGCCGATGAGGAAGGTCTCCTGCTTCTGGACATGAAGGATCTGCAGGCGCTTCTCGTTCATGTCGCGGACCGTGCCGACGAGATCGGCACGCGCTATGGCAATGTTTCGAAACAGTCGGTGGGGGCGATCCAGCGGACATTGCTCGTGCTGGAGCAACAGGGTGCGAATTTCTTCTTTGGCGAGCCCGCGCTGAAGATCAGTGACATCATGCGTACCACGCCGGATGGCCGCGGTGCGATCAACGTGCTTGCGGCCGACAAGCTGATGATGAACCCGCGCCTCTATGCCACTTTCCTTTTGTGGCTCTTGTCCGAACTGTTCGAGGAGCTGCCTGAAGTTGGAGATCCGGACCGGCCGCGGCTCGTTTTCTTTTTCGATGAGGCACATCTGCTTTTCGATGAAGCACCGAAGATCCTGGTCGACCGCGTGGAGCAGGTGGTGCGGCTTATTCGATCCAAGGGGGTTGGCGTTTATTTCGTGACGCAGAACCCTCTGGACGTGCCCGAAACCGTGTTGAGCCAGCTCGGCAACCGCATCCAGCATGCGCTGCGCGCCTATACACCGCGCGAACAGAAAGCCGTGAAGACCGCCGCCGACACGTTCAGACCCAATCCTGAATTCGACTGTTTCGAAGCAATCACCAAGCTCGGTGTGGGCGAAGCGCTGGTTTCCACGCTGGAATCAAAGGGCGTTCCGGCAATGGTGCAGCGGACGCTGATCCGGCCACCGGCATCCAGACTGGGGCCGATCACGGATGCCGAGCGTGACACGATTTTGAAGGCGAGCCCGGTCTACGGTCAGTACGATGAGAGCGTTGATCGCGAATCGGCCTTCGAAATTCTGCAGAAGAAGGCGGAAGACAAGGCCAAGGCCGAAGCCGAAGCGCTGAAGGCAGAAGAGGCCGGTGAGGCAGAGGAACGCTCGCGCTGGTCGTTGCCCGATTTCGGCAGCAGCGGATCCAAGACCACCACGACGCGCAAGACGACCACGCGGCAGCGCACGTCGAACCGTCAGTCGGTCAGCGAAGCGGCTTTGAAATCCGTGGTGCGATCGGTGGGAACCTCGCTCGGCCGGGCATTGGTGCGCGGCATTCTGGGGAGTTTGAAAAAGGGGCGCTGAGCGCCCCCTCAACCGCCGCGGCAGATACAGTTCGGAGAGACCGTTGTTTCGATCATTTGTCGCGCTGGCCCTTCTTGGATTGGCCGGTTTGTTCGCCTGTCTTTACTATTCCCAATATTTCATATGGCGCGACTGTTTCAATGAAATGGGCCGGTGCCACGATGCTGAAACAGGTGTCGTGTATCACGAGCAAGCCGGAGCCGCATGGCTCTTGCTCGTGATCCTCACATTGGGGGTGGCGCTGTTCCTCGCCTGGCGATCGATAAAGCGATGATTCTCCAGCTGCGAAGCAAACAGGCCTCAAAAAAACCGGGCAGCGTGTTGACGCCAGCCCGGCTTTCCTATGGCAGTCCGGGGCGGCGGTGGTCCGCCCCTTCTCATGCTTGAACCTGACGAAAGCCTCGCGTCAGACTGTGCGCAGGCCGGAGGTCACGAGGATCGGCGAACCGTCCGGGACGCGGTTGTAGAGATCAATCACGTCCTGGTTGATCATGCGCACGCAACCGGAAGAGACCGATTTGCCGATGGTCCACCATTCCGGCGAGCCGTGAACGCGGTAGAGCGTGTCCTTGCCGTCCTCGAAGATGTAGAGCGCGCGTGCGCCAAGCGGATTGGAAACGCCAGGCTGCATGCCTCCGATCCACTTGTCGTTGGCCTTGTCGTATTCCGCGCGGTATTTTTCGAGCTCGGGTTGACGGTCGATCATTTCTGCCGGCGGGAACCAGCGCGGCCATTGCTGCTTGTACTTGATTTCGGCGCGGCCTGCCCATTCGAACCCAGCGCGGCCAAGGCCAACACCGTAGCGCATGGCGCGTCCGCGCTCGCGCACGAGGTAGAGAAAGTGGTTCGAGGTGTCGACTATGATCGTACCGGGGCGCTCTCCAGTTGGGTCGGCGACTTCCTGGCGATAATAACGCGGGTTGATCTTTTCGATCGGCACAGCGGGAATGTCGTATCCGGCGTCCGTGACCGCCCCATACATGGAGCTGTACTGCATCGGACCGGGCTCAGGCTCGGGCCGAGGCGCCACGCTGGGCGTATCGCCGGAGCTGCTGACACATGCGGACAGGCCTAGCGACGCGGCACCAGCAGCGCTGATGGACAAAAAGCGGCGCCGGTTGAGAGATCGTGCGGCAATGGGAGAATTGGACATGGTTTCTTCGTATACTCGCGTTTCGTCAGGAACGGTGAGTGCGAACATCCATTTTGGATGCTTGCCTCCCTTTGGGGGTAACCCCAAGCTTCCCTCCCTAGGTTCCGATAAATTACCGGAGTGTGCTTGATAGACCGAGTGAACTCGACTTGAAGGTGAAAAATGCCGCATGCACACAAGTTATCGGAGGAGTGTGTTATAGATGCATCATAATCACAAGGTCTCGGACGCGGCCCGCTTGTTACCCGACGAGACCGTCCAGTGAGGGAAGTATGAGATCGGGCGGGAAGTCTTCATATTCGTCTGGTTGCCCGGTTCGATTGAGCCAAACGGTGCGGAACCCGAAATTCCGGGCCCCGGCGATATCCCATCGATTCGATGATTGAAAAGACACGGTTTCCGGGTAGAGCCGCCAGGCGTTCGTCACCATCTCGTAAACGCTTTGATCCGTCTTGAAGCGACGGATGGACTCCACCGAGAACACTTCATCGAGAACGGAATCGAGGGCAGAGGAGCGGACGGCCGATTCTATCATGGCCGGGGACCCGTTCGACAGAATGGCGAGCCGTGCGCCACCGGCCTTGAGCGCCTTCAGCACCGCCGGCACTTCCTCATAGCAATCCAGCTGCCAGTAGGCATCGAGAAGATCCTGCCTCAGACGCCGATCGATCGAGGGGATCTTTGCGAACGCATAATCGAGCGCCCGCTCTGTCATGGTCCAGAAATCCTGATATTGGCCCATGAGCGTGAAAACCCAGGAATATTCCAGCTGCTTTGCCCGCCACAATTCCGAAAAACGCTGTCCTTCGGGTCCGATTTCGCCGGCGTGACGGCGCACAGCGGCATGGACGTCGAACAGCGTGCCATATGCATCGAAGACGAAAGCTGCGTGCCGCATGAAGACTCCTTGTTTGTGCTGTCCACTTGACCGCACCTGCAAACGGCGGTCAAGAAACGTCTACTGGCCTTATCGATAGCGATGCAGGAACGATTGACGAAATCCGATAAAGCCATTTCGATGCATGGTACATTGAGTTGAAGAATTCGCATCTCGACGCAGATGCGTCAGGAATCACATGAAGGGAAGTGCAGCATGACCGTGGTGAGCGAAGTCCAATCGACGACCTGGACCTATGTTGACGGCGATTGGCACGAGGGAAACGTACCGCTCATCGGGCCGCGCAGTCATGCCATGTGGCTGGGGTCCACCGTGTTCGATGGTGCACGCTGGTTTGAGAACGTCGCCCCCGATCTTGATCTTCATGCCAGTCGCGTCAACGCCTCGGCAGCCAATCTTGGCCTCACACCCAAGGTTTCGGCCGATGAGATCATCGGATTGGCCAGGGATGGTCTGAAGAAGTTCGACGGCAGAACAGCCGTTTATATCCGGCCCATGTATTGGGGCGAACATGGCGGCTATATGGGTGTTCCCGCCGATCCGGAATCGAGCCGGTTCTGCCTCTGTCTTTATGAAGCGCCAATGCTGGAACCGACCGGATTTTCCGTAACCGTTTCCCCATTCCGCCGGCCGACCTTCGAGACCGCACCGACAAACGCCAAGGCCGGCTGCCTCTATCCCAACAATGGCCGGGCAATCATGGAAGCGCGCAGCCGCGGTTATGACAACGCGCTGGTACTGGACATGCTCGGCAATGTGGCCGAAACCGGAAGCTCCAACATCTTCATGGTCAAGGATGGCGTGGTCTTCACTCCGGCACCGAACGGTACTTTCCTGTCGGGCATCACCCGTAGCCGCGTCATTGCGCTTCTCCGGGACGCCGGCGTCGAGGTGGTAGAAAAGACGCTTTCGGTGAAGGACTTCCTGGACGCGGATGAAGTGTTTTCGTCGGGCAATCATTCAAAGATCGTGCCCGTCAGCAAAGTCGAAAACCAGAATTATCAGGCCGGGCCTGTGGCCAAAAAGGCGCGTGAGCTCTATTGGGAGTGGGCCCATTCCGGGTTGCCCGTCTGATACACCGGGAACAATCGGGAGCGATGGGTATTGTGTCACTAGAGACGCAACCCCATCTGCGTCCTGCAGAATTCAACCACCTGTACGAGGGAGTTTACCACCATGGCTTTTGAACTGCCGGATCTGCCTTACGATTACGAGGCGCTGCAGCCCTTCATGTCGAAGGAGACGCTGGAATACCACCACGACAAGCACCACAAGGCCTATGTCGACAATGGTAAC
This sequence comes from Nitratireductor kimnyeongensis, assembly GCF_019891395.1. Taxonomy (NCBI): domain Bacteria; kingdom Pseudomonadati; phylum Pseudomonadota; class Alphaproteobacteria; order Hyphomicrobiales; family Phyllobacteriaceae; genus Nitratireductor; species Nitratireductor kimnyeongensis. Next base: position 3,059,903 of record NZ_CP078143.1, read on the forward strand.
AAGCTTGCTGCAGAAGCAGGCATGGACGGGCTTTCCCTTGAAGAGGTCGTCAAGCAGTCGCACGGCAAGAACGCCGGCCTGTTCAACAATGCTGCCCAACACTACAACCACGTCCACTTCTGGAAGTGGATGAAGAAGGATGGTGGCGGCACAAGCCTGCCGGGCGCTCTCTCCAAGGCCATCGACAGCGACCTCGGCGGCTACGACAAGTTCCGCGCCGACTTCATCAATGCGGGTGCAACGCAGTTCGGCTCCGGCTGGGCCTGGCTCGCCGTCAAGAACGGCAAGCTTGAGATCATGAAGACGCCGAACGGTGAGAACCCGCTCATTCATGATGCCAAGCCAATTCTGGGCGTGGATGTGTGGGAGCACTCCTATTACATCGATTACCGCAATGCGCGCCCGAAATATCTCGAGGCGTTCGTCGACAGCCTGATCAACTGGGATTACGTGCTGGAGCTGTACGAACAGGCTTCGTAGCAGCGTTTGGCGATTTCACAATCAGGTCAGTTTCGGACTGTACCAAAGGCCCGGTAATCGCCGGGCCTTTTTTGATTCTGATGAGCCTTCACGAAACCGTGAGCGCACATACTGGAATAAATTCGGGTCACGAGCGTTGGTCGGGGTATTGTTCGAACAAATCATCGGAGGGTTCTCATGAAGAAAATTGCGCTTGCTGTTTCCGCTCTTTGCTTATCGATCTCGGGTGTTGCCGCTGCTGACGATCCAATTGCCGTGCGCAAGGCGATCATGCAGGCAAATGCCGCTTCCGCGGGGCTCGCGGGCGCGATGATGAAAGGGGAACTGGATTACAATCCCGCGATTGCCAAGGCCGCTATCCTGACCTTGAGCGCGAGCGCGAAATCCTTCGGCGAGTTCTTCCCCGAGGGATCGGGAGATGGTGATACAACAGCGGCTCCGGCAATCTGGGATGACGCTGACGGCTTTCAGGCCGCACTCGACAAGTACATGACCGACACGGCTGCCGCTGTTGAAGCATCCGGGAAGGATGGTCCTGCCGACCTTGCTGCATTTCAGGCAGCGATCGGTCCCGTTTTCGGAAACTGCAAGAGCTGCCACGAAAACTTTCGCGTGCAGAACAACTGATCCGGGATCTTCGGGATTGTCATGAGAAAGACGTTGCTTGCTTCGGCCCTCGTGATCATCGCGGGCGGTGGAGCGGCGTTCTGGTTGCTCAGTGCTCCGACCTCGCTTGAGGCCGGGGCGCTGGGTGCTCTGGAAACGCCAAATGCAGAACGTGGCGAACAGGTGTTTTGGGCCGGCGGTTGCGCTTCCTGCCATGCGCGCCCCGGGGCTGACGGCGATGCGCGGCTGGAACTTGCGGGAGGCGTCGAGCTGAAATCCGATTTCGGCACCTTCGTCGCACCCAATATCTCCCCTCATCCGCAGGACGGCATCGGCAGCTGGAGTGAGATAGATTTCGCAAATGCCATGCTGTACGGCGTTTCTCCGGGAGGGAAGCACTATTATCCCGCGTTTCCCTATCCTTCCTATGCGCGGATGACGGCACAGGATGTGAGCGATCTTTTTGCCTTCCTGAAAACGCTGCCGGAGGTGGAGGGGCAGGCGGGAGAACACCAGCTTTCGTTCCCGTTCACGATGCGCCGTGGTGTCGGCCTCTGGAAGCTGGCGTTCATGCGTGACGAGCCGGTCATCCCGCTGGCCCCGGACGCGTCCGAGGCGGAAAAACGGGGACGGTATCTCGTGGAGGGCGCTGGCCATTGCGGCGAATGCCACACGCCTCGGAATTTCGCCGGCGGGCAACTTTACGATCAATGGCTTTCAGGAGCCGTGTCGGCGGAAGGCGAGGGGATCGTACCCAACATCACCTCCGGGGAAGGCGGCATCGGTTCCTGGTCGACGGGCGATATCGCCTACTATCTGGAGAGTGGCTTCACGCCGGAGTTCGATTCGGTTGGCGGAGCCATGGTCTCTGTGCAGAAGAACATGGCTCACCTTTCCAAGGAGGACCGAGAAGCGATTGCCGCCTATCTCAACTCGGTGCCTGCCAGAGCGAACGGCTATCCATCTTCCCGGTGACTTTCAGGACGAAGGCATAGGTCAGCGCCTTTTCCTCGAGCCGTGAAAAACGGCCGGAGGCTCCTGCGTGACCGGCATCGAGATTGGTTTTCAGCAGCACCGGATTGTCGCCCGTTTTCCGGTCGCGCAGCCGGGCGACCCATTTCGCCGGTTCCCAATAGGTAACGCGCGGGTCTGTGAGGCCGGCAAGGGCGAGGATGGGTGGGTAATCCTTCGCGCCCACATTGTCGTATGGCGAATAGGCAGCAATGGTGTCGTAATCCTCACGCGAGACGATGGGATTGCCCCATTCCGGCCATTCGGGCGGGGTGAGAGGCAATGTGTCGTCAAGCATCGTGTTGAGCACATCGACGAAAGGCACGGCGGCGACGATGCCACCAAAAGCTTCCGGCGCCATGTTGGCAACCGCGCCCATCAGCATCCCGCCGGCCGACCCGCCTTCCGCAACGATGCGGTCGTGGCTGGTGTAACCCTCGGCCACGAGATGACGGGCCGCGGCGATGAAATCGGTAAAGGTGTTGACCTTCTTTTCGCGTTTTCCCTCCTCGTACCAGGCGTAACCCTTTTCCTTGCCGCCACGGATATGGGCGATGGCAAAGACGAAACCACGGTCGACCAGCGACAGGCAGTTCGTATTGAAGGAGGCGGGCATCGCCATGCCATAAGCTCCATAGCCATAGAGCAGGCAGGGGGCGGAACCGTCGAGCGCGGTGCCCTTGCGATAGACCAGAGACACCGGCACCAGTTCGCCATCGGGTGCAGGCGCCATCAGACGGCGCGTCACATAGTCGTCCGGATTGTGCCCGGAGGGGACCTCCTGTGTTTTCAGCAGTGTGCGGGTGCGGGTACGCATGTCATAGTCGAACACCTGCTCCGGCGTGGTCATTGATGAATAGGAAAACCGCAGCGTGTCGGTGGCGTATTCGTAGGAGCCCTGAAGTCCGAGCGAATAGGCTTCCTCATCGAAGGCGATGGTGTGCTCGGACCCGTCATGGCGATCGCGAATAACCAGGCGCGGCAGCCCGTCCTTGCGTTCAAGACGGACGAGATAATCGGCAAAGGCCATGATCGCGAGAATCAGGCGGCCGGGCTCATGGGGGACGAGATCCTGCCAGTTTTCGCGCGCGGGGTTACTGGCCGGCGCGGTGACAATCTTGAAATCCTTGGCGCCATCCGCATTGGTCAGGATGAAGAAGATATCGCCGCCTTCCTCGAGGTCGTACTGAAGGCCGGTTTCGCGTGGCGCGACCAGGCGTGGCGCGGCATCCGGATCGTTGGCCGGCAGGATGTGACATTCCGACGTTTCGTGATCGTGTGCGGAAATGTAGATCCACTCCTGCGTGCGGCTCCCGGAAACGCCGACGAAGAAGCCGGCATCGGCCTCCTCATAGACGAGGCGGTCGGAAGCAGGGTCCGCGCCGACGCGATGGAAAAACACTTTCGAAGGACGATGGTTCTCATCGAGGCGTGTGTAGAAAAAGCCATCGCTCGCTGCATCCCACACGCCACCGCCGCCGGTTTCCGCAACGATATCCGGCAGGTCCTCGCCGCTGGCGAGATCGCGCACGCTGATCGTGTAGAGTTCAGAACCCTTGTCGTCATGGCCCCACAGAAGACGTTTGTGATCGGGAGAGTGATCGACACCGCCGACGCGGAAATAGCTCTTGCCCTCGGCTTCCCGGTCGCCGTCCAGCAGCGTCTCCTCCGCGCCGCCGGCGCTGGACAGGCGGAAAAAGCGGGGATACTCGCCACCGGTTCGGAAGCCGGCTGCATAGGCATACGGGCCATCTCTCGATGGTACAGACGTTTCATCTTCCTTGATGCGGCCGCGCATTTCGGCAACGAGTGCGGTTTGCAACGTGTCCGTATCGGCCATGAGCGCTGCCTGATAGGCATTCTCGGCTTCAAGATGGGCGCGAATGTCGTCCGCGAGAAGGCTCGGATCGCGCAGGACCTCCTGCCAGTTTTCAGCGCGCATCCATGCATATTCATCCATACGCTCGATGCCGTGGCGCGTGTCTTTTACAGAATATGCGTGCGGCGAGGGGGCTTTTGCGTCCATGGCGAACGGTTTGGAAGTCATGAGGCTACCTTGTGAATGTCTGCGAGGGGCGGGTGCGGTGCGCCGCAGGAATTGCTTCCTTCATGTCCCGAGCGAATGGGGCATGGCAATGGCCTATTGTGTTTTTTCCGGCGCTTCCCGGACCCAAGTCTGCTCGACGAGCGGATTTTGCTTCTGACCAATCCCGTGGTTTAAGCTGGGAAAACTTCTGTGAATGGCGGCGTTTCATCGCGCTTTGCTGGTCGGTTTACGCCTTGTGGTGCATGAAGCGAGTGTTTATGTCACCGTAAGAATTAAAGATGTGGCCTGAAACACAATTTCAAGTGGGGAGAGTTCATGACGGCAGACGGCCAGTGGCTGACATTTCTCGCTCTGTTGCTGCCGTTTGCAGCCGCCGCCATCGCACCAGTGCTGACAAAAGCGCTGAAACACAACGCGGCCTGGGTTCTGGCCCTGGCCCCCGCTCTCATCTTTCTTCATTTCACGGGTTTTGTCGGAGCAATCTCTGACGGAGAAACGCTTTCGGCCGGATATGTCTGGATTCCGAGCCTTTCGGTCGATTTCTCCTGGCATCTCGACGGCCTGTCCGCCACCTTCGCACTTCTGATCACGGGCATTGGCACGCTGATCGTGCTCTATGCGGGCGGGTATCTAAAGGGACATGAGCATCAGGGGCGCTTTTTCTCCTTCATCCTGATGTTCATGGGCTCCATGCTGGGATTGGTGGTGGCCGATTCCTTCCTGACGCTCTTCGTTTTCTGGGAGTTGACCTCAATCACCTCATTCCTGCTGATCGGTTTCGATCACACGCGTGAAGCCTCGCGCCGTGCTGCGCTGCAGGCGTTGGTGGTGACGGGGCTTGGCGGACTTTCACTGCTGGCTGGTCTTCTGGTGATCTGGGGTGCCACGGGCGTGACCTCCATGTCGGCGCTGCTTGCAAGCGAAAGCGCGCTGCGCGATGCGCCGCTCTATATGGCGGCGCTGCTTTTGATCCTCGGCGGTGCGTTCACGAAGTCGGCTCAATTTCCGTTCCATTTCTGGCTGCCGAACGCGATGGAAGCGCCCACCCCCGTGTCGGCATACCTGCACTCTGCAACGATGGTGAAGGCTGGCGTCTATCTGCTGATGCGGCTTAACCCCGTGCTGGGTGATACAGCGGCATGGGAGACGATCCTGCCTGTTTTCGGCGGTACCACCCTGCTCGTCGGAACGCTTCTGGCTGTGCGACAGACGGATCTCAAGCTGATGCTCGCCTATACGACGGTCGCCTCGCTCGGGCTGCTCGTCATGCTGACGGGCGTGGGGTCGGAGAAGGCCGTTGAGGCGGCAGTGCTTTATCTGGTGGCGCATTCGATGTTCAAGGGTGCGCTCTTCATGGTGGCGGGCCTGGTGGATCATGAATCGGGCACCCGCGACGTCACGAAACTGGGTGGCCTGCGCAAGGCAATGCCGATCACCTTCACGGCGGCGGTTCTGGCTGCCGCGTCGATGGGCGGCGTCCCGCTGTTCTTCGGCTTTCTTGCCAAAGAAGAGATCTACGCCGGGCTGGGCTTCGTTGATGGCTGGACCACGCTGCTGACGCTGGTTGCGCTGACGGGCAACGGGCTGATGTTTGCAATCGGCTTTGCCGTGGCGCTGAAACCGTTTCTGGGCGCGAAGGTGGAAACCCCCAAACATGCCCATGAAGGGCCGATCCTGCTTTGGCTCGGGCCGCTCGTTCTTGGCGGTCTTGGGTTCGTATCTGCTCTACTCTCGAGCTTCAGTCACGAACTGGTCAGCAGTCCGATGTCGAGTGCTGTGCTCGGCGAGGCGGTAACGGTCACGATTTCCACGGTGCCACATATCGGTATGCCGCTTGTCCTCTCCGTGGTGACGGTCGCATTGGGCATTTTGGTGTTCGTCATGCTGGAGCGCGGGCGTGCTGCCATGACTGGCATACTGGGCGTTATCGGCTGGGGACCGGATCAAGGCTTCGACCAGGTCATGCGCGGTCTGACACGGCTTTCATTCCGCGTGACCAATATCATTCAGAGTGGACGCCTTGATTACTACATGACGGCAACTTTCGTTGCAGTTGCGGCCGCCGTGTTGCTTCCAATGGGACTTTACGACGAATGGCCAGCCATGCCCGGTATTCCGCGTATGCCGTTCTATGAATGGACGGTTCTGCTCATTGCACTGATCGGGCTTGGTGCTGTGATCTATGCGCGCGATCGTCTGACGGCGATTGTCTCACTCGGTATTCAGGGCTTTGCCGTTGCGCTGATATTCATGCTGCTTGGGGCGCCGGATCTCTCTTTCACACAGTTCATGGTTGAGACGCTGTCTGTGGTGATCCTGGCCCTTGTCATGACACGGTTGCGGCTCTCGCCGACGGATCACCGCCCGACTGGCGAAAAGGTGCTGGACGTTGCCGTGGCCGGGACCTGCGGTGCAGCACTCGGCCTGATGCTTTTGCGCGTGACACAGGTGCCGTTCAATACGGAACTCAGCGATTTCTTCTCGCAATATTCCCGCGTGATCGCCCATGGCCGGAACATCGTGAATGTAATCCTCGTCGATTTCCGTGGAACGGATACGTTGGGTGAGATTGCTGTGGTGATGATCGCCGGCCTTGCCATTCTGGCATTGGTGCGTATCCGCAGCGTCAAACCGATGGCCGAGAACAAGGAGAAGGGGTGATATGCGTACACTGATTTTCCGCACGGTCGCGCCCTACCTCACAAGCCTGATGATCCTGTTTTCGATCTTTGTGCTTCTGCGCGGCCATAATGAACCGGGCGGTGGTTTCATCGGCGGGCTCATCGCCGCTTCGGCGTTCGCGATCTACGGCATAGCCTGTGGTGTTTCTCCGGTGCGCCGCGCTCTTTATTTTCATCCAATGGCGATTTCGGGGTTCGGGCTTCTGGTCTCGGCAATTTCGGGCTGGCTGTCAATTGCCTTCAATGTGCCGTTCATGACGGGCCTTTGGACCAAGGTCACCGTGCTCGGTGTGCCCGTGGATCTTTCCACTGTGCTGTTCTTTGATATCGGCGTTTATCTTGTTGTTTTGGGATCGATCACCTCGATTGCACTCGCGCTTGAAGAACGGGAGCACGGATAATGGAAGTCGCTCTCTCTTTTGTGGTTAGCGTGTTCTTCGCAGTAGCTATCTACCTGATGCTATCGAAGCACATCATCCGCATTCTCCTCGGGGTCTCCATCTTCGGCAACGCGGTAAACCTCTCGATCTTTACGGCTGGAAGGCTGATGCGGGAAGTGCCGCCGTTCATTCCCGAGGCGCTACCGACGCCGGAGGTGGCGACGGCAAATCCGCTGCCACAGGCGCTTGTTCTGACGGCTATCGTGATCTCGTTCTCGCTTTTCGCTTTCCTTCTGGTGTTGGCATTCCGTGCCTATCAGGAATTGGGAACCGACGACACGGACGGAATGCGCGTCGCCGAACCCGAGGGCGAACCGATGCCCCCGCTTGGATACTGAGGCACCGATGGCCGCTGAAACAATTGACATTTCGACTGCAATGCTGACGGAGCCGACGGCGCTGGGAGACTGGCTTCTGGTAGCGCCGGTTGGGCTGCCGATCCTTTTTGGTGCCGTACTCGTGATGGTGCGTCATGAAACCCGGCTGCATGCCGGGCTGGCCATTGTGGGGCTGCTTCTCACGCTCGCTGCGAACGCTGCGCTTCTTTTGCAGGTCCTGGCAGACGGTCCCCAGGTGATGACGATGGGGCGCTGGCTGCCGCCCTTCGGCATATCCTTCACCGCAGACGCTCTCGGTGCATCGCTTGCCTTTGTGGCGACGCTGGTTGCCAGTGTTTGTGCGCTCTATGCGATGAAAGACATTGGTGCGACGGGGCGCCGCTACGGCTTTTATCCGTTTTTGATGCTGTTGATGGCTGGCGTGGGCGGCTCGTTTTTGACGGGTGACATCTTCAACCTGTATGTCTGGTTCGAAGTGTTCCTGATCTCCTCCTTCGGTCTCCTGATCCTCGGTTCGACCGATCGCCAGCTTGACGGTGCAACGAAGTACGCCATTCTGAACCTGGTGGGCACGACGCTGTTTCTCACCGCGACCGCCTATCTTTACGGTACGTTTGGAACGCTGAATATGGCCGATATTGCGCGCAAGGCGGACGCCATGCGTGGGACCGGTCCAATGATGACACTGGCCGTGCTTTACCTTCTGGCCTTCGGCATGAAAGCGGCTGCGTTTCCCGTCAATTTCTGGCTGCCCGCCTCGTATCACACGCCCCGCATCGTTACGGCGGCGCTTTTTGGCGGCGTTCTGACCAAGGTCGGCGTTTATGCACTGCTTCGGGTTCTGGTCATGCTGTTTCCGGTTGAGCGGGGGGAACTGTCAGGGGTCATTGCCTGGGTGGCCGCGGGCACCATGGTGCTTGGGATCATGGGCGCTATTGCCCAATCCGATATTCGCCGTGTGCTGGGTTTTGTGGTGATCTCTGGCGTCGGGGTCATGCTTGCAGGGCTCGCGCTGGGCACCGAGACAGGACTGACGGGCACAATTCTCTATGCGTTCCATTCCGTTCTAGCGATGACCGCGCTCTACCTTTTGGCCGGTGTCATCAAGGAGCTTGGCGGAAGTTATTCCCTGCACGAGCTAGGCGGACTCTATCGGGCCTATCCGGCGATGGGGGCCTTTGCGCTGGTTCTGATGCTTGCCGTGGCGGGACTGCCGCCGGCATCCGGATTGTGGCCGAAAATTCTGCTTGTTCGCGCGTCGATCGAGGCTGGTTGGCCCTGGCTTTCCTTCGCCATCTTGTTGACCGGACTTCTCACCACGATCGCGCTTGGGCGAGTTTATATCCTGGCGATCTGGCGCAACAGGCCTTCGGACGTCTCTGCCGATGCGGTCGCGGGCGCGCCGGGATATGGCTACGTCTCGATGGCGCTGCTGTGTGTCCCGATCATATTGCTCGGCGTTTATCCCGAACCGTTCATACGGGTGGCTGAAGCCGCTGCGAGCGGGCTCCTGGATGCGTCGGGCTATATCGGTGCGGTCTTTCCGGCGGAGGCAGCACAATGAGACTGTCTCTTATCAATATTATCCTCGCACTAATCTGGACAGCCATCAGCGGCTCATTCACCCTGCCGAACTTCATTTTTGGTTTCCTTCTCGGAGCGGGGGCACTTTATCTGATCCGCGAGCAGGTCGGATCCCTGGGATATTTCGCCCGCAGCATTCGGGTGATCTCGCTCGCGCTTCTGTTTTTCTACGAGCTGATGCTTTCTGCGTGGCGGGTGGCGCTTCTCGTAATGTCGCCGAAGATGAACCTTCAGCCTGGTATTTTTGCTTATCCGCTCAAGGTGGATCGGGACTTCGAGATAACGCTCCTGGCAAATCTTATCACCCTGACACCGGGCACCCTTTCCGTGGATGTTTCGGAAGATCGCCGCTTTCTCTACGTTCATGCGATCGATTGCTCGGATCCGGATGAGTTGCGCCGCGACATCGCTGAAGGTTTTGAACGCAAGATCATGGAGGCGTTTCGATGAACGCCATCGAAGAATTTCTCGTGTTTGCCGAGGTCATAGCGCTCGCTCTGTTGAGTGTGTCTTTCCTACTTACTGTCGTGCGCGTCCTCGTTGGACCAAGCCTGCCCGACCGGGTTCTTGCGCTCGATATGTTGGTGACGATCGCAATCGGTTTCATCGCTGTCATCGGCATCCGCACAGGATTCACGCTTTATCTCGACATTGCCATTGCCCTGGGGCTTGTAGGCTTCCTGGCGACGGTTGCGTTCGCCCGCTTCGTGCTCAGTCGGCGTTATGAACAGGAGTTTGTGAAGCGCGACACACTCGGCATCTACGGCGACAAGGAGCAATGATGGACGACGTGTTCAACATACTCACGGGCCTTCTCATTATCATAGGTGCGGCCTTCACCCTGATCGCGGCGATCGGCATTCTGCGACTTCCTGATCTCTATACGCGTATGCATGCGGCTTCGAAGGCCGGGACGCTCGGCTCGGGGCTTATGCTTGTCGCTTTGGCGATATTCGCACAGGATCAGGCTATCGTAACTCGAGCATTGGCGGCGGTGGTCTTCTTTCTCCTCACGGCGCCAATTTCCGCGCACCTCTTGGCCAAGGCTGCCTACGCCGCCGGCTACAAACTCTGGGGGCGTTCGGTGCATGACGAAATGGCTTCTCCCCAGCGTGGGACACCACAACCTGCTGATGGAAAAAACAGTCAAGAAGATTAGGTAAAAAATATCTTCTTTACTTTGCATTTTTAACGCCCTGCGTGCGTTCTCTGCCGAGGCGAGACATCGCGAGAAATTCCTTATAGAAACGGCATCACTGACATGACGATGCATGCGTTGTTTTGGGGTATCTGTGTTGGTGTGGCTGAAATTAATAAGGATGACTTAGATAATCTCTGAGTCTAAGTGGAATTTGACCTGATTTTTGGAATGAATTGCGATTTTTTGAGATGCGATAAACAAACAGTCTCAAATATGCGGTAGTATTAATTTGAAATTGTGAGTTGACCGGCCGAACGAAAAAAACGATATGATTGCGGCCTTCTCGGGAATCGTTAAACAACAGCCTGTAAAATAGGGATTCCTATAGACACCTCATCACTGGCGGCATGAGGTTGTGGTTTCGAATAGACGTTGGGGCAAGGTAAAGAAATGAACGAAGATATTGTAAAACACGACGATACTCTTATCGAACTGACTGCAGATGTTGTCGCTGCCTATGTCAGCAACAATCCTGTTCCTGCATCCGAACTTTCCAACTTGATTTCAGATGTTCATGCAGCGCTCGGCCGTGTTTGCGGCACTCCAGAGACACCGCCTGCTGAAAAGCAGAAGCCGGCCGTGAACCCGAAGCGCTCTGTACATGATGACTATATCATCTGTCTCGAGGACGGAAAGAAGTTCAAATCGCTGAAGCGTCACCTGATGACGCATTACGGCATGACGCCCGAACAGTATCGGGAAAAGTGGGGGCTTGACGCCAATTACCCGATGGTGGCTCCGAGCTATGCCGTGGCGCGTTCGAAACTGGCCAAGCAAATGGGTTTAGGACGCAAGCGCAAGGAAAAATAGCATTCGCAAGGCGCCAAGCGCCAGCGCGACTTTCGTGTGTTCAAGCGGCGCTTTCGGCGCCGCTTTTTTTTGTGGGCCTCCAGAACATCGCGCGAATGCGTGGCGTGTGGGTATCGGTTCACGGGCAGGACACTGGAGTGGACGGCGTTTTCGATGACAATTGCTTCAATGCCTGACTGAGGGCTATGTGTCGATTGAGATCGTAGTTCCAATGGTTTCGAGACCCTTTTAGACGTTCCTTCTCAATCAACCGCCTGAGACGGCGAAGCACGTTGACGCGGTCAGGGCCGGAGCTTTTTCGCGCCTTCTCAAGATCCATACCCCCGACAAGGAAAAGCGCGGCTGTCTGCCGTGCATCCTCATACCGCCTCCGTTTGGCATTCAGGAAGGCGATGCTCTCCATCTTTACCGTAGTCATGCTCGATCCTTCATGTGGTGAGCGATCACTATGAGGCGCCTTGCTGCAGCGGGGATAAACCAGAAGGGAGATTTGCGGTGCGATCTTATTTATATAATTTTTTCATATAGTTAAGTGATTTTTTCTCTTTGAATGTTCGTAATTTGTTCCCGCGTATGGTTGTGTAGGGTATAAGAATTTATTCCTCTTTCCTGTGAAGGGATAAAGACTGTGCTTTCAAACGCTACCAATTCGACGGAACAAGAAGACGGGCGAGTTAAAACGCCTGACAATCAGACATCGGTAACGCTGCACCGCCGTCTCAGTCCCATTCCCGAGGAGCGTGTCGGGGAGGTTTGTGAATGTGTTCTCGACATCGTCGCGGCACTGTTCAATGTGAGCGGGCGGGAGCTGCGCGAAACACGCCGTTCATCGACGAGCGTAACGCGTGTGCGGCAGATCGGTATGTATGCCGCACATGTGATCCTCGGACTTAACATGAGTGAAGTCGGACGCGGATTCGGCCGCGACCGAACAACGGTTCAATATGCGTGTCATGTCATAGAGGACATGCGTGACGATGAGGAATTTGACCGCATCGTTCTGATGACGGAGCGTATTACTGCGGCCGCATTCAGGAACACGGAGCTGCGCTGACATGGCTGTCAAACGTGAAGAGTTGCGCCACGCGCGCGAAAGATGCCGTTGCTTGCGATTTCTGCAGAAGGGAGTGGCGTGGCTTCAACCTGGTGCCAAAGAGGCGAGCGTGCTTCTCGATGGCGGCGAGCGGGGAACGATCTCCATATTGCTCGATGTGCTGAAGGCGCTGGAGAAGGACGATCTCGTCTCCGTTCGTGAGGACCAGGTGGCCTTGACGGCGGCCGGTATTGCCTGCGCGCGGCGATTGGCTGCAAAACAGGAGCCTTTTGCAAGCCAGCATCGGGAGATCGAGCGCCGGGTTTTACATCAGGCTGCCCAGAAGAGGTTCATTACAGCATCGCTCAGCGAATCGCCGCTGGCGCAACTGGCGAACCGGCGTATGCGCAACGGCAAGCCGTTTCTCACGCGCGCGGAATTCGACGCCGGTGAGAGATTGCGCACCGATTACACACGCGGGCAGATCATGCCGCGCTTGAGTGCCAGCTGGATGGCGTCGGTGTCGGGCAAGAAACATGGCTCCGGTGCCGGAGGTGGCGTGGAACTGACGCAGGCTGCTCTGGCTTCGCGTCAGCGTGTCGATCGGGCGCTCGTGGCCGTCGGGCCGGAGCTCGCCGGAGTTCTGGTCGATATATGTTGCTTTCTGAAGGGCTTCGAACAGGTGGAGATGGAGCGGGGATGGCCGGTCCGATCCGCCAAGGTCGTGCTCAAGACCGCGCTGGGAGTGCTCGCCCGCCATTATGAGCCTCCACCACGCAGGGAAAGCGGAACAGCGAGGTCGATCCTGCACTGGGGAGCGCAGGATTATCGCCCCAAGCTCGCATGAACGGTCAGCTGATTGCCCGGAACGGGCAGTCAGCCCGTGGCGGGCGCTGCCTCGGTGGCTTCTTTTTTTATGCGCTGCACCATCGATCGCAATCCGTTGGCGCGCTGGGGTGTGAGATGCTCGTCGAGACCGAGTCTGGTCATCACGTCTTCGGCATCGATTTTCAGGATTTCGCTGGCGCGCCTGCCTGAAAACAGGAGCAGCATGATGGCGACAAGTCCTCGCACTATGTGCGCGTCCGAATCGCCTTTGAAGGTGAGGACGGGGTCGCTGCCTTCTCCGCGATCCGTTTGAAGCCAGACCTGGCTTACACAGCCGCGTACCCGGTGGGCCTCGTCGCGCGCCGTTTCGGGGTAGGAAGGCAGATTGTTGCCAAGATCGATGATGTAGCGATAACGCTCTTCCCAATCGTCGAGGAAGGCGAAGTCGTCGTAGAGAGTGTCAATCGTCGTGCTCATTGGGCCGGATATAGTGATTGACCGGCCGTTCGTCACGGAAAACCTTTGCTCGCTGCGAAATGCCGATAGGCTCTAATGATCTGCAGGATTCTCTGGAACACTGCCGGTGGTCAATGGCGCTTCCGTCGTGCCGGCGATTGTCTCGGCGGGAGTCTCCGTCGGCTCTTCAAGCATTTCGTAGGCAAACCGGGCGCTTTCGCGGGCGCGAGCCCCGATCGTCTGGAGTGCGGCGCGTCCGGTGGCGCATACTTCGGGCTTTCGCTCGCAGATGCCAACCATGTCGGTGATTGCTTCGCGCGCTGCCCCCAATGCCTGCAGGGCACCGACCTGTGGCGTCTCCGTGGTGTCCTGGCCGCCTGTGCCTCCGATAGGCAAGAGCAGCAGCACCAGCGAAAGCCAGAAGATCGAGCGAATTATAAAGCCCATGACGTCCAGTCCCGTTTTTGCCCCGAAGGGTGTCCCTGGCGAACACAATGCCATGCCCACGCCAAGAAGCTCTTGAGAATTCTCCTAAAATTGAAGGCAAACTTTTTAAAAGTTCGGAAATGCCCGCCTTTGACGCAAAGGCGTTTCAAACCCGTAGAAACATGGTTACGTTTCGTTCACTATCTAACGACCTGAGACAATTGTGTTTTTTCTTCCATATGTCCTGTTTTATGGGTTTTCTGAATGGTCGTTTTGGCGGCAACTTTGTTCAGCGGGCGTTAACCATGACGACATTCACAAGGGTTTGACCGGCCGATTTCTCGCATTTTTACCCTTGCCGCCGGTCGTTTGAGGGCTGCGCTTATCCTTTCCTTAAACGCTCGGTGCGAGTCTCGGCAGGAACAAGAACCCGCCGAACGGACAAAACAAGAGCGCGTCGAGTTGAGTTCACGAGTAGCATCATATCAAGAATGGCTGGCAGCCCTATCAGCCGCTTGCGGAAGGCTTATTCACCCCAGTGTCGAAGACGGGGTGGAACGCTCCCGCCAATTGCGGTTGGCAGCGGTGCTTCTGACGGCGCCCTTCCTCTTCGCGGGAGCAGTAGCGTTGCTTCTGGCCGGCACTTTGGGCTTCGCCCCGACACTGGCGCTTGCCAGCGCCGGCTTTGCAGTGAGCTGGCTTGCTGCCGCCGGCCTGTTTGCAAGCGGGCGGGGGGTCGCCATTGAAACGCTCGCCCTGGTTCTTGGTATTGCCGCCGTCAGCGCATTGATCGTCCTTTCCGGCGGCTTTGTTTCTCCGTTGACAGCCCTGACCGGGGTTCTCGCAACGGAAAGTGTATGGATAGCACGAACGCGCCGCGCTCTTTTGATTGGTGTTCTCGCTGGCGCGCTTTCTCTAGGGTTGGCCGCCTTTGGCGGAGTTTTGGATACTCACTTTGCTTCAACGCTGCCGCTCGCCGCGCATTGGCTGATCCCGCTTGCCTATGTAGCAACGCTGGCCCTGCGTTTCCGGGCGTTGCAGGCTGAGCAAGTGCGCGGTTCTGTTTCCGCGAAAGGGGGGGGCATCGAGGCTATGATGAGCGCCCTGGTGCTGCGCCTTGAAGGGACCGGCGACGTGGTGGATGCGTCCGCGCAGGCCGAGCAGATCCTGAACGTCCGGTCGGACATCCTGTTGGGGACTGGATTTTTCGAGCGCATTCATGTGGGCGATCGCGTGGCCTATCTGTGCGCGGTCTCCGATGTAAGCGGCGGTGCTGACAAGCGTACCATCAGCATCCGCCTGCGCATGCCTGCGGAAGAGCACGGGCTTCGTGCGT
This sequence comes from Nitratireductor kimnyeongensis, assembly GCF_019891395.1. NCBI lineage: Bacteria > Pseudomonadati > Pseudomonadota > Alphaproteobacteria > Hyphomicrobiales > Phyllobacteriaceae > Nitratireductor > Nitratireductor kimnyeongensis. The sequence goes on from NZ_CP078143.1 coordinate 3,075,180, forward strand.
CCGGTTATCGCCAGTTTGGCGTTGAATTCCTCAAAGAGGAAGATGCAACGCAGGTGGTGGCAATCGTGCGTGACGAGAGCGACCTGGCCGATCTGGAGCACGACCTGATGCGTGCTCGCGAAGAGGCTCGGATCGCGAAGGTCGAAAGCAAACGCATGCTGGCGGCCGTCAGTCATGAACTCCGGACGCCGCTGAATGCCATTCTTGGCTTTTCCGACACGCTGCAGACGGAGATTTTTGGACGCTTCTCCAATGATCGGCAGCGGGAATATGTCCGGCTCATTCACGAGGCCGGCGAACATCTCCTCTCGGTGGTAAACTCCACGCTGGAAATCTCCAAGCTGGAGGCAGGTACCTACACGCTGCACCCGGAGGCGTTCAGCTTCTCGGACGCCGTGGATGCCAGTGTCGCGTTCGCCCGAGCGGATGCCACCTCACGTGCGGTGGATGTGGATGTGGCGATCGCGGAGAATGTCGGCGTCGTCTATTGCGACCGGCGCGCGGTGCAGCAGGTGTTGATAAACCTTCTCTCGAACGCCGTGAAATTTTCACACGCCAACGGCTGTGTGCGGGTGAAGGCAGAGCGAACGGGCAATCGCCTTGACTTCAGCGTCACCGATAATGGTATCGGGATTTCGGCCGATGACCTTGAGCGAATCGGAGAGCCTTTTGCCCAGGTTCGGAGCGAAGCGACAAGGCACGTTGAGGGAACCGGCCTTGGCCTGGCGCTGGTGAAAGGACTGGTGAGCCTTCAGGGTGGTGGCATGACCATCGACAGTGCGCCGGGTGAGGGCACATGTGTGAGCATTTCGCTGCCAGTGGGCGTGGGCGCGGAAAAGGACGAGATCGGCCGGGGTGGAAAACCGGCAACCAACCCGGCAAATGACCCGGCAACTGAGAATGAGTGGGGTAATGAAGAATACCGCAAGACGGCCTGAACCGGAGGTCACATTTGGAACTCTGCTTCGCGCCGGAGCAACCGGCGTCGGGATGGCAATCGTTCGCAATCCTTTGGCTGTCGGTGCCGTAACAGCCTTTGCTGTCGCATTTTCCTTCGTCTCGGCAAACGCTCTTTGGTATCAGCCGCATTTCCATTCCGGTGCGTTGATCTCGACCCGAACGCCCGTTTTCACTGAACCACGGAGCATGTCCACGCCTTCGCAGCCCGCCCGCCTCGAGGAAACACCGCGTCAGGCTCCTCGGCAGGTGGCCCCCGATCGGGACACGACCGGGGCGATCCCAGTCGAGAATCCCCAGGACGTGGCTGGCGGAGACCCGACCATACGTCAGGTGCAATCGGTCCTTCGGGATCTGGGGTTGTACCGCGGCACGATTGACGGTCTCGAGGGCCCCGAGACCCGCACGGCAATCGAAAACTATCGTCGTATCGTGGATCTGGATCCAACGCCGACGGTCGACGAAGCCCTGCTGCGCCAACTTGGGCTCTCGGCCACGCCGCAGCCGGCCGAGACCACGTCGAACCTGTCGGTGACGCCGACATCGGTACCGCCTGTCGCACCGACCCCGACACCTCGTCCTGCCTATCAGCGCTCCGCTACAGCTCCCGTCAACGTCCAACCGGCCGCGGAGCGGGTACCGATACCGACGGCGGAAGTGCCGCAAGCACGTGTCCAGACGGCCGCTCTCGAAACCACCGAGGCGGACCCCACAATCATGCGTGTACAGGCCGGGCTGAAGGCGTTTGGCAATGACGGGATCGAGGTGGACGGTCTTCTGGGGGAAAATACCCAGGCCGCTATTCGTGAGTTTCAGAGCCTTTTCGGACTCCCTGTCACCGGGCAGCCGGACCAGACGCTCCTTGCAAAAATGCGTGAGGTTGGCCTGACCAACTGATGTGGGTGAGGCCCTCCCGGCAGCTTGATCGTCCACCGCCACCAAGGAGACGCTGCCCATGCGCCTGACCAGTGAGTTTTGGGTTTCAGCCTTGACCAAGCGGCTCTTTGCTGAGGGTGGGTTTGCCACGGTTCTGCAAAAAGGCGCACGCGAGGCCGGAACCATTTTTATTCTGTTGCGCAATCGTCTTGGCCAGCAGGCTCTTTATGGCCCTGCAGCGCAGGCCGTTTATGACGAGGCGCGGCCCAATGAGCGGCGCTTCGCACTGATTGCGAAAGATAGCGACCAGGCAATCGACAAACATCTCGAACGGGAACGCCGCTTCGATCCTGATTTCTGGCTGGTTGAAATCGAGGTGATGGACCTCGATGAGGCAGAACGCTATTTCGAGATTGCTGCCGGTTGAGGCGATTGCCCGGGGTTGCTTAGTCCGCCTTGCCAATCACGCAGCCTTTGCCTCGCGGCCTCAAGGGAAAGAGCCTCGTAGCGTTCCAGGAAGAAAGAGATCGAGCTGCGCTGCGTGAAGAGCCCCGGAAAAACTGTGGCGGAGAGAAGAAACGCCTCTGCTTCCCCGATCTGCAGCGCTTTCAACGCCACGATGAGTTCACCATAGGTAGGAAAACCGGTGATCTCGCAAGCCGCGTTTTTTGAAATGCCCAGAATCGACGACAGCGCCTTTTCAAGGGCATCACGCTCTCCGGAAAAAGCCGCAGCGCGCAGCGTACGGGCCGCTTCATTCGCTGCGGGAAGACTGTGGTGGCTATCCTGCTGTGCGGGAGGGCTCTGCGAATTGGCCGCGCGCATTATGAGACGGAGACGGTGACGCACTTCCGCTTCCACGGCGCTGCCACCTGTTTGCGTTTCGCTGTCGGGTTCAGACCCTTGCGCCGAGAGCGCGCGCGTCAAGGCGACAATTGCCGAATTGAGGCCAGCTCGCCGCCCAATGACACGCGCATGCGCCCTGCCGTGACGGGCAAGAAGGCCGATCAGGTCCACGTCAGAGAGCGCCGGGGAGCGCATCAAAAGGGGAGCGGAAATCTCTGCAGGTTCGTCTGCCAGCTTCTTGATCAGCCCCCTTGGCGGATTTTGGCACTCCGACAGCACTGCGGCTGCATAACGGCGTGTTTCCGTGGAGATCATCGGATAAAGGGGGAGGGCGAGATCATCCAGCTGCGCGATTTCGCGTCGAGTAGGACGCGTAAGGGACGAAAATGCCGAGACTGCCGCGCGAAACAGCCGCTCGGGTCGTTGCGCTTCCCCGCCTGAAGCCAGTTGCCTGAATACAGCGGAAGACACGCAGACCTATACCTCCGAAACGCGACTGAGAACAAAATGCGCTGCCGGCGACAGAAGTGACGAAGCCGACCATTGATGAGATTTACACCAATTCCCTTAGCAAGCTGTTAACCGGTTTCTTTAGATTTGCGTTCAGACTTTCCGGTTTCCAGCCTTTCAGGGCGGGTTGGTGGTGCCCGCAGTTCGTTACCGGTAACGAAACGTTAACCATGTGCTGCCTTACTGGAGGAAGGAGGCGTTGCGTACCACTCCGTCACAGAAAGGGACGCGATGTCATGGCGACGATTTTGAGCTTGGCGACTGCTGCGAAACGAACGACAGCGGTTGCGTCGAAAAAGCGGTCTTCCAGCGCGTCGATCATCATTTTTCCCGGCGTGCGCTACGAAAGACGACCGGAGAGCGACCCCGACAACGGCGGAGATGATCGCCCGCAGGATGTCCGCCGCCGCTCCACCAAAGGGTGAGAGTTCAGCGTCCGGCAGCCCAATTGCGTGATCCCGACTCTTAGAGCGCTTCGCAGCGCAGGCCATCAAAGAAGCGCTCGACAATGATCCGCCAACTCTCATCGGGAACGAAGACGCGGATCACGATCATGCCTTCTCCTACATCCGTCTGAGCGACCAGAGAAGCCGCGAGCGATTCCGGGACGCCTTTCCGCAGTTCCAGCAATTGGGCCGCGTTTACAACGAGCGCATCCAATTCACGATTGGTCGCGCTCCGGTCATTCGTGTTGAAAACGTTGAACCCATCGCGGTCATAAACGGAAAACGACCAGAACGGTACGCGTTCGGCAGAGGTCAACCGAACCATTCCGTTTTCGAGATCAAAACGGCATGCCGCCGTTTCGAAGAATGGGTTCTGTTCTTCGGCAAGCAGAGGGTCGGCATTGCCTTCGCCCAGTCTGACAAATGCATACGGGCCTGCTTCCTTTGCCATTGCAGCCCAAACATCACGCTCCGAATAAGTGGGCAGGAGAAACAGAATCGCAATATGGACGGCCGCAGCCCCGAAGAGACCCAGCAGGACTGCGTGAAGAAGCTTAAGCATCGCAGCCCACCCTGGAGATCACTGGCAAACTGGTTTCTCCGACGCGCGCACCCGTCGAAATGGGTGTATCCACCAGGGTCAGCACCAGTTGCATCGATCCGGTTCCAGCGATTGCCATCCAATTGTCGGGCTGTGGGTGCGGCGAGACTATCATGCCCAGTGTTTGACCATCGCGCCAAAGCAGGTCCTGGGAGTGGAGCGCGGAAAGAAAACGGGCCGGAGCGGACAGGATTGTCCGATTATCATCAACGGCATGAAGGGTGAAGAAGCGTGTGGGGGGAAGCTCCCCCTGAATGCGATAGGTGCATTGGCGTAGCAGCGGACGTCCGTCACTGTCTGCCGCTGCAACGAGAACCACACCTTCCGCCTGCCCGAGACTGAGTTGACCGAGCCTTCTGCTTCTCGCCCGGGAATAGGGATCGGCTTTGCGTGTCCCTTGATTGGGAAAGGTGACCCAGGGCCCGATTTCCACGGAACCGATGGAGCGTGTCGATTCCAGCGCCAGCCATGCGCTGCCTGCACCGCCTACCAGAGCGATGATCAGAACGAAGACAACGAAGATCACGGTTTTCAGCATGCGCGACCCGGCAAGCTATGGACGCACCCGGATACTTCAACTTGAACGGGTGGTTCAAGCGTTTTGAGGTTTGCCTTACGCTGCATTACAGGGCGGACAGGGTTTCGTGAGAGGTGGGTTTGCGCAAGCGCGGGGCGGCCTCGAAATTCTTTGCCAGCCCCTTGAGGAAGTGGGATGTTCGCGCAGATAGAGCGAGAGGAAGGTTGTCGGTCTCCGGGTTCTCTCCCGCGCCGTCTTCGCTGGCCGTTTCCACGGCATCTGTCTCGATGCGCATGGGACTTTCGATACCGGGCAGGGGTTTGATCTCAACATTTTGGTGCGCGTAGGACATCAGGCGCTGCCAGACCATGGCGGGAAGGGAGCCGCCGGTCATGCGCCTCGTGGGGTGAAAGTCGTCATTGCCCAGCCAGACTGAGGCAACATAATTTCCAGTGTAACCGACATACCAGCCGTCCCTATAGGACTGGGTGGTACCGGTTTTGCCTGCTGAGCGGGTCATTGGCAGAGCGGCTCTGCGACCCGTGCCTTGCTCAGGCACAAGGATAAGCATCTGGTTCATGGAAGCTGCGGCATCATCCGACAGCACACGGCGCGGTGGCGGTGCATCGCGACCATGATCGTAGATGAGATTGCCCGAATGGGTCATCAACTGCACGATGGCAAAACGGGTATCGGCATAGCCGCCATTGGCAAAGACGGAATAGCCGGTCGCCTGATCGAGTGCGGTCATACCGGAGGTGCCCAGAACCATGGTCTTGTGGCCGTTGATCGGGGATTCGATGCCAAAGGATTTGATGAGATCGATGATGGGATCGATGCCCAGATGATCGCGCGCGAGACGAACGGGAACGGTGTTGTAAGACTTTATCAATGCGTGGGTCAGGGTCACCCGACCGGCATAGCTGCGACCGTAATTGCGTGGGGACCAACTGCCCCAAGAAATCGGGCCATCGGAAATGACGGAGCCGGGTTCGAACCCGTTCTCCATCGCCACCGCGTAGACGTAGGGCTTGAAGGAGGAGCCGGTCTGCCGCTCCGCTTTGGTGGCGCGATTGAACTGGCTCGAACCGTAGTCACGGCCACCAACAACGGCACGGACCGCACCTTCGGTGTCCATCAGAACGATGGCGCCCTCGGAGACGTCATAGTCCTTTCCGTACTGGCGCAGGTGGAACTCGAGCGATTCTTCAGCAGCCTTCTGGAGGTTCGGATCGAGCGTGGTGCGCGCGACAAGCGAATGGGTGGCGCTGCGGGGAACGACGCGCTTTACCTCTTCGAAAGCCCAGTCCAGAAAATAATCCGGTGTGTCTGTACCTTCGCGATCAACGGCAGTCGCCGGGTGGAGGCGGGCGGAGAGTATTTGCCCCTCGCTCATGAAACCGGCCTGCACCATGTTGGTGAGAACCTCGTTGGCACGAGCACGCGCGGCGGGAAGATTCACATGCGGGGCGTAGCGCGCGGGCGCCTTGAAAAGCCCGGCGATCATCGCTGCTTCAGCGAGACTTAAATCCTTGACAGGTTTGTCGAAATAAAAGTCTGCCGCAGCAGAGATGCCGAATGTTCCACCGCCCAGATAGGAACGGTCGAGATAGTATTGGAGGATCTCTGTTTTCGAGAGGTTCATCTCGAGCCAGATCGACAGGAAGGCTTCCTTGACCTTGCGCTCGAGGGTTCGCTCGTTGGACAGAAACAGGTTCTTGGCGAGCTGCTGGGTGAGCGTGGAGCCCCCCTGGACGACGGAATTGGCGCGCACGTTTTCGGTCAGCGCGCGGGCGAGACCAAGAAAGTCGATGCCGAAATGGTCGAAGAAGCGCCGGTCCTCCGTGGCAAGGACGGCTTTGATCACGTGGTCGGGAAGCTCGTCGACGGGCACGGAATCGCGCTGAATGATGCCGCGTTGGCCAATTTCGTTCCCATAGCGGTCGAGAAATGTAACGGCGTAATCATCCTGAGCACTCCAGTCTCCGGCCGTCTCTTCGAACGCAGGCATGGCCAGCGCCAGCATGACGACCGACCCAATTGCGCCCAGCGTGGCACCCTCGCTGAACAATTCGACCACGGCGCGTTTGACGCCATAGACCCGGAAGCGGCGGAAGAAGATTGTTACGCTTTCCCAAAATTCGGCGAGCTTGAAACCCGCTTCGTAAAGCGTGGAATCGATCCAAGCATCGAGCGCCAGCAATCTGGTCGCCCGCGGCGCCTTGCTCTGCCGTTTCTCGCGCGGCATTTTCACCCAAACTCCCGTCCGGCCTACCATGGCCAACCCAAACAAATCCACTTTGCGAAATCGCCAGACGAACACGACCCCACATCGCTGTTCGTCATATAAAGGCTATTCTAGCGGATTGCTCTGTGAGTTTCTTCGCATTTCCGTCTCTTCCGCAAGGGAAAAACACCGAAATGGCTAACACACAGAGTGCCGGTGTATAAAATTAGGAAAAAATTCTTGACAACGTAACGGTCGTTTGGTAGGGTTCAGGCACAGTCGCACAGTTGCGGCGTTTCGAGGCGGGTCCTTTGACGGGGGCGCGCCTTTTTTATTTCCGGACATGGGTGAGACGTTATGGGCAAGATGGGTGCGGCCGATCTGATGGCCGTGCGTGCGCTTCGTGAGGGCGCGCCGCCTTCTTTTGAACTGCTGGCGCTGGCATGCGGCCGCTCGGAGCGGCTGTTGCGCAAGCGGGCGCAGGAAGAAAACTGGGGGTTGCCAGACGATCTGCCGCTGCCGCCATCGATTGAGCGGACGCGAAGCATGATCGGGATGCTCTTCAATCAACTCCAGCGGTTAATCGAGGATGCGGTTCATCGCGATCTTTTCGACAAGGGGCGGATCGAAGGCCTCAGTACGCTGCTCAAGGTTTTGGAAAAGATGAACGAAATCGCGATCGAGCAGCAGCAGATGGATGGAAAGCACGCCCCCAGCGATGAAGAAATGGCCGCCGCACTCGACCGCATCGACGACCGGATCCGCTGCCTTGCTGCAGAGCTTGCAGAAAGGATGGGCAAGGCTGAACCTGGCACGGGAACTCGCATACGCCATTGAGCGTGAATGGCTCGGGGTTGCGCGACTGGCGCAGTATCCGCTTGCGGCGATTTTTGACAGCTGGCTGGTGATGGGTGGTCGTGGCGCCGGCAAGACCAGGCTGGGCGCGGAATGGATTAATGCGCTGGTCCGGGGATTGCCCCCCTTCGCTGGCGGGATGCGCTATGGTCGGCTGGCCATGATCGGCGAAACGCTTTCCGACGCACGTGAGGTGATGGTGGAGGGGCCTTCGGGAATACTGGCGGTCTCGCGGCGCGCTCGCCCACGTTTCGAGGCGAGCAGGCGGCGCATCGTGTGGGACAATGGTGCGGTAGCGCAGCTTTTTTCTGCCGAGGATCCCGACAGTTTGCGCGGGCCGCAGTTCGATGCGGCCTGGTGCGACGAACTGGCCAAATGGAGGCAGGCCGACGCAACTTTCGACATGCTGCAGTTCGGCCTGCGGCTGGGAGAACGGCCAAGGCAGCTCTTGACCACGACACCGAGGCCGATCCCTCTGATCCGCAAGCTGATGGACGATCCGAATGTGACCGTGACCCATATGCGGACGGATGAAAACCGGGACAATCTGGCTCCAGGTTTCATAAGGGCCATCAGGCAACGCTATGCGGGGACGCGGCTTGGCCGGCAGGAACTTGATGGCGAACTGATCGAGGACCGGCCCGATGCGCTTTGGACGCGCGCGATGCTGGAGAAAGCTGGTGCGATTGGGCCGATGAGTGAACTCAAACGGATTGTCGTCGCAGTCGATCCCCCGGCGGCGTCCAGCCGCAGGTCGGATGCCTGCGGACTGGTGGCGGCGGGTGTCGATGCACAGGGCAACGGTGTGGTCCTGAGCGACGAGACGGTGAAGGGTGCGAAACCGCAGGAATGGGCGGCGCGCGCGGTGGGGCTTTATCATCGTCTGGAAGCCGATTGTCTTGTGGCGGAGGTAAACCAGGGTGGCGAGATGGTGGCGACCGTCATTGCCACGGTGGACGCCAGCGTGCCGGTGAAGGCGGTGCGGGCAACGCGCGGCAAGTGGCTGCGGGCGGAACCGGTAGCCGCTCTTTATGAGCAGGGACGGGTGCGTCATGCGCAACGCTTTCCCGAGCTTGAGGATGAAATGTGCGATTTTGGCCTCGACGGTCTCTCGGGCGGACATTCGCCAGACCGGGTCGATGCGCTGGTCTGGGGCCTGAGCGAACTCATGCTTTCCAACCGGCGGGAGCCGCGCGTGCGCGCACTCGGTTGACTCGGATAAAACAACGCAAATCGGGAAAATCACATGGCTTGGTATTGGCCCTGGGCGAAGCGTCCGGGAGGTGCTCGCGCACCGGTGGAAACCAAACAGATGCACGCGGGTGGTTTCGTGGCGCTGCACCGGGAGGGAGAAGCGCGCTTTACGCGCCGCGACTATGGCGCAATGTCGCGCGAGGGGTTCATGTCCAACCCAATCGCTCATCGCGCCGTGCGGCTGGTAGCGGAGGCTGCGGCAGCGATCCCGTGGCTGCTTTATGAGGGCGCGCAGGAGCACGACGCGCATCCGATTCTGGACCTGATGGCACGGCCAAACCAGAGACAGGCTGGTAGCAGTTTCATGGAGACGCTTTACGGGCATCTGGTTCTGTCGGGCAATGCGTATCTTCGCATGCTGGAAACAGGCACGGGGACCCGCGAACTGCATCTCTTGCGGCCGGACCGGGTGTCGGTGGTGGCGGATGCGGGCGGCTGGCCTGTGGCGCTGGATTATCGCGAGGGCAAGGCGCGCGAGCACGTACCGCTGGAAGCGGGGGCGGCTCTGCAGCTTTCACTTTTTCACCCGCTCGACGATCATTATGGCTTTGCGCCGCTGGGCGCGGCGCTGATGGCGCTCGACACGCACAACCAGGCGGCGCGCTGGAACAAGGCGCTGCTCGACAATTCGGCGCGGCCCTCGGGCGCGCTGGTCTATGCGCCGAAGGAGGGTGGCAATCTTTCCGACGATCAGTTCGACCGGCTGAAGGTGGAGCTGGAACAGGGCTATGCGGGTGCCGCGCGCGCCGGGCGGCCCTTGCTTCTGGAAGGTGGGCTCGACTGGAAGGCGATGAGCCTTTCGCCGCGCGACATGGACTTCATGGCGGCGAAGAATGGCGCCGCCCGCGACATCGCGCTGGCGCTTGGCGTGCCTCCCATGCTGCTCGGCATCCCCGGTGACAACACCTATGCCAATTATCAGGAGGCGAACCGGGCCTTTTACCGACTGACCGTGCTGCCGCTTGTGGGGCGGGTGGCAAAGGAGTTTTCGGCCTGGCTCCATCCGGTCTTCGGGTCTGAGGTGAGACTTTGGTACGACGCTGACGGCATTGAGGGGCTGGCCGCCGAGCGTGAAGCGCTATGGAACCGGGTGGGAGCTGCCGACTTCCTGAGCGATGTGGAAAAACGTCAGGCGGTGGGTTATGGCCCCCGGGACGAATGAGAATGCCTCGACAGACTGACCATTGTCGCTGGAAACTCCAAGGAAACTGATCAATGACCGACATCACCCATGCGGGCTGGATATGGCTCGCAAAGGGGGCTGGCGCTGTGGCCGGCTCCGCCATCTCGCTTGCCTATATCCTGCCAAAGCATCGGCGCGACGCGGCGGTTCGCTTTGCGGTCGGTGTGGTGTGCGGCATGGTTTTCGGCGGGGCGACGGGGCTGAAACTCGCTGAAATTCTCGAACTTACCGGGCGGCTTGGGGCTGCGGAGACCATGCTCATGGGGGCGGCTGTGGCAAGCCTTTGCGCCTGGAGCGCCATCGGTCTGGCCCTGCGATATTTCCAGACGCGGCCGGTGGGGCCGTTGCCGCAAAGACGGTCCGAAAGGCTGGATGATCAGAAAGGACGCTAGACCATGCAGGCAAAGATCGCGCCGATACCCGATGAGCGCAAATATGCCGGGCTCGACCTCGAGACCGTGAAGGCAGACGGGACGTTTTCTGGATATGCGAGCCTGTTCGGCAAAGTCGATCTCGGACGCGATGCGGTGGAGCGGGGCGCTTTTTCCCGCTCGCTCGAAAGGCGTGGCCCAGGCGGCGTACGCATGCTGTTCCAACACAATCCCAACCAGCCCATAGGAACCTGGGAGGAGCTGCGCGAGGACGCGCGCGGCCTCCTGGTGCGCGGGCGGCTGGCGCTTGGCGTCGCCAAGGCGCGGGAGGTCTGGGAGCTGATGCGCGATCGGGCGCTCGACGGGCTTTCCATCGGGTTTCGCACGGTTAAGGCCAAGACCGAAGCAAAGACCGGAGTGCGCCATATCGTGGAGGCGGATCTTTGGGAGATTTCCGTGGTCACCTTTCCCATGCTGCCGGAGGCGCGTGTGGATGAGGTGAAGACGGAGGGAAGGGACGCGCCGCTGCCCACGGCGCGCGAGTTCGAGCGTTGGCTGACGCGGGATGCCGGCCTGACGCGGCGAGAGGCCCGACTGGTGATCGCCAAGGGGTTTTGCGCCTTGAGACGCGAGCGGGACGCCGTGCGGGGCATTGATGACGGGCTTGCTGCGCTGATCCGCAAAGCGGCCCGCATGTTCAACGATTGAGGATGAAGACATGACGGCAGGACTGGCAAAACGCGCGCCGGAGGTGAAATCGGCGCTTGATGAGGGTGACGTGACGGGCGCGTTCCATGAATTCATGAATGCGTTCGAGAGTTTTAAGGAAGCCAATGACGAGAAGCTGAAACAGCTCGAGACGCGCAGTGCGGATGTGGTGACGTCGGAGAAGGTGGAGCGAATTTCAAAAGCGCTCGACGAGCACAAGCAGGCGCTTGATACGCTGGTGTTGAAGAAATCGCGGCCGGTTCTGGGCCGTGGCGGTGCTACAGCGCTGCAGGATCTTGAGCGAAAACAGGCTTTTGAAGCCTATATGCGGTCCGGAGACGAGCGCGGAATACGCTCTCTGGAAGAAAAGGCAATGTCTTATGGCTCTGCACCGGATGGCGGCTATCTGGTGCCCGACGAGACGGAAGCGGCAATCGGTGCGCGGTTGTCCGAGCTATCACCGATCCGCTCGATTGCGTCGGTGCGGCAGGTCTCCAGTGCGGTTTTGAAGAAGCCATTTGCCGTGACCGGTCCGGCGGTGGGCTGGGTCGCCGAAACGGCAGCACGTCCGGAGACGGCGGCAGGCACGTTGGAGGAACTGCAATTTCCCACCGCTGAACTCTATGCCATGCCGGCGGCAACCGCGATGCTGCTGGATGACGCCGTGGTCGATCTTGACCAATGGATTGCCAGCGAAGTGGAGAGCGCCTTTGCCGAGCAGGAGGGAGCGGCTTTCGTCAACGGTGACGGCATCAACAAGCCGAAAGGCTTCCTCAGCTACCCGCAGGCGGACGAAACCGGCTGGAGCTGGGGCAATGTGGGGTACAATGTGACAGGCGTCAGCGGCGACCTTCCTGCAAGTGACGCGTCCGATGTCCTTGTCGATCTGGTCTATGCGGTCAAGGCCGGCTACCGCCAGAATGCAAGCTGGGTGATGAACCGCAAGACGCAGGCGACGCTGCGCAAACTGAAGGACGCGGACGGCAACTATATGTGGCAGCCGCCCGCCACACCCGGAAGCCGTGCCATGCTGATGGGATTTCCGTTGGTTGAAGCAGAGGATATGCCTGACATTGGCGCGGATGAGACCCCAATCGCTTTTGGCGATTTCCGCCGTTTCTACCTGGTGGTGGATCGGGCGGGCGTTCGTGTCCTTCGCGATCCGTATTCTGCCAAACCCTATGTGCTCTTCTACACCACGAAGCGCGTGGGCGGGGGTATCCAGGACTTCGATGCGGTGAAGCTGCTGAAATTCGGCACGGTGTAATCCTCCCTGTACGTCCATGCCGAGTACGGCCCCGGAAGCATTTCCGGGGCCGTTTTCTTTGAACGGAGTTTCCGCATGACGCTATTTCGCACGGTCGGCCCATTGGTCGAACCGGTAACCCTTGCCGAGGCGAAGGCGCATCTTCGGCTTGAGCAGGTGCGTGAAGACGCGCTGATTGAAGGGCTGATCCGCGCCGCGCGCGAGGAGGTGGAGAAGATCACCGGACAGGCACTGATCGAACAGTCCTGGCGTCTGACGCTGGACGACTGGCCAACAACCAACGTGCTTCTTTTGAACCGGACCCCGGTGCGCGAAGTGCTATCGGTGACGGTGTTCGACGCTGATGGAGCCGCCTCGATCGTCGATCCATCCACCTATCGGCTGGATGCACATTCCCAGCCGGCTCGACTTCTGTTGGAATCGAGGCCGCTTCCGGGCCAAAAGCTGAACGGCATCGAGATCGATTTCAGGGCCGGGTACGGAGAAGCGGGGACGGATGTACCGGACCTTCTGCGGCGCGCCATTCTTATACTTGTGGGCCATTGGTTCGAGTTCCGGGCCGCGTTTGAGGCCAATGATCAGCCCGTATCGATCCCGGCCGGGTTTCTGCGTCTTGTCAACAGCTATCGGAAGCCGAGGCTGTAATGCGTATCCAGTTCATCGACCCTGGCGCATTCCGCGCGGAACTCAGCCTGCAGAAAGCATCGTTCGTTTCGGACGACGCGGGCGGGCACACCGAGACCTGGAGCGAGATCGCGACGATATTCGGTTTCATTGAGCCAGTGAGGGCCGCGGCGCCTTTCGGAGCGGGACAACGCCATGAACGGGTGACCCATCGCATCACGCTGCGGTTTCGTACCGGTGTGACCGGCGGGATGCGGATCGTGCGGGGAACGCGGAGTTTCTCGATCCTGACGGCCCATGATCCCGATGAGACAGGTCGCTACCTGGTCTGTCTCTGTGAGGAGGAACAGACATGAAGATGAGCCTGCGACTGACCGGCGACGGGCTGACCCGGGCATTGCGACGGCTATCACACAAGGTGGCCGAGGTGGGAGAGGCCGCAAGGCGAGCAGAACGCAAAGCGCCGAAATCGGACGTGTTAAAGCAGGAGCGTGACGATGCTCGCCGCCGCGTTTGAACTGCAGAAGGCTGTGTTCGGGACGCTGGCGGCAGATACAGGGCTGACTGGCGCTCTGGGCGGTGAAAAATTCTACGATCTGGCACCTGCCCGCACGGCCTACCCCTATGCCACATTTGGACCGGCCAGCACGCATGACTGGAGCACGGACACCGAGCAAGGCAGCGAGCACTTCTTCACGATCAATGTCTGGGCCAACGGCAAGGGGCGACGCGAAGCGCTGCAACTGATGGATCGCATCGATCAGGCGCTGATGACCACTCCGCTTTCAGTCGCCGGACATCACCTGGTCAACCTGCGCCGTGAGGGCAGCGAAATCCACTTCGACGAAGACCTCAACGCCTATCACGGTTTGATGCGCTTTCGCGCAATGATCGAGCCCGTTTGAGACATCAACATTTTCCTGGAGGACAAGCATGGTTGCCAAGAAGGGCAAGGACCTGCTCCTGAAGCTCGACACGAGCGGGGCGGGAACATTCACCACCGTTGCAGGGCTGCGTGCCAAGCGCCTTGCCTTCAACAGTGAGACGGTGGACGTGACGAATGCGGATTCGGCGGGCCGATGGCGGGAACTGCTTGCCGGCAGCGGCGTGCAGCGGGCCGCGATCAGCGGTTCCGGAATTTTCAAGGATAGCGCATCGGACGCCGCAATTCGCAGCCGGTTCTTTTCCAGCGAGATAGCCGACTGGCAGTTAACGATACCGGATTTCGGCATCGTGTCAGGACCGTTTCAGATCACCGCGCTGGAGTATGGCGGCAATCACGATGGTGAGGTGACCTTTGAGATCGCCCTGGAGTCTGCCGGGGCCGTGAATTTTGCGGAGGTCCCATGATCAGTGTCAACTGCAGGCGCGGCGAGGTGGCTGCGCGGATCGACGGCAAAGACTACACGCTTTGCCTGACATTGGGTGCCTTGGCCGAACTCGAAGACGCATTCGCTGCAGAGGATCTGGGCGAACTTGCGAAGCGGTTTTCCAGCGGGCGCCTTTCTGCCCGCGACATGCAGCGCGTGATCGGGGCTGGTCTTCGCGGCGGCGGCCACGCCGTCAGCCAGGAGGATGTGCAGGCCATGCGCTGCGAAGAGGGCTTGGCCGGGCTCGCGCGGGTTGTGAGTGCACTTTTGGTGGCGACGTTCGGCGGAGCGGAGGAACCGGCTCCAAACCCTTGAATGCCGCATCAGCCCAAGCGCGGCCTTTCCCCTGGAATGAGGTGATGGGCGTTGCGTTTGGGGTGCTGCGGCTTCCACCGGGTGCGTTCTGGGGCATGACACCGCGCGAGCTGAATTGTGCGCTGGAAGCGCTGCATGGCGCCGCTCCGGGTGTCCCGGCGCGCAGCGATTTCGATCAGCTCATGCAACGCTTTCCAGACTTGGACGTCGGACAACAGGTGGAGGCAATTCCTTGGAAGACGTGACCTTTGAAATTCGCGCGGACACAAAGCCGTTTGCCGAAGCGCTGAGCGAACTGGAGACACTGGCGGACGGCTTTGGCCGGCAGATGACCGGGGCGCTGAAAAGTGCGGTGGTAAGTGGCAAATCGTTCGAGGATGTGCTGCGCAATATCGGCATGAACCTGGCGAGTATGGCGCTTTCGCAGGCGCTGCAGCCTTTGGCGGCGCTGGGATCGTCGCTTTTTTCGAGTGTTGTCGGGGGGATCCTGCCCTTCGCCAAGGGGGGCGTGGTCCCGTTTGCCGATGGCGGCGTCGTTTCCTCGCCCACCTATTTCCCGATGGGGGGCAGGGTCGGCTTGATGGGCGAGGCCGGCGCAGAAGCGATCCTGCCTCTGCAGCGCGGTTCCGACGGTCGGCTGGGTGTTGCCGCAGGAAGCGGTTCGTCGGCTGCAAACATCGTTTTCAACATTTCGACACCGGACGCGGCATCGTTCCGCAAGTCGCAGGCCCAGATCACAGGCATGCTGGCACGCGCTGTATCGCGTGGCGCCAGGACCTTTTGAGGAAGGACAACAACCGGCATGAACGCCTTTCACGATGTGCGGTTTCCCGTGGCCATCTCCTTTGGGGCCACTGGAGGGCCAGAAAGACGCAACGAAATCGTGGAGCTGACATCGGGTCGCGAGAAGCGCAATGCGAGACATGCGCTAGCGCGGCGGTATTACGACGTCGGCACGGGATTGCGCTCGCTCGACGATGTGCACGAAGTGATCGCATTTTTCGAGGCGCGACGCGGTTCGCTTCATGGGTTTCGGTTCCGCGACCCATTCGACATGAAATCCTGTGCACCTTCCGGGACGCCGACTGCAAGTGACCAGGCGATTGGCGTGGGCGATGGCGTCGCCACGCGCTTTGCGTTGGCAAAGACATATGGGGAGGCGCCCGATGCGGTTCTGCGCCCGATCACCCGTCCTGTCGCGGACACGGTTCTGGTTGGCGTCGACGGTGTGCTTCAGCAGACTTCGCTCGACTTTGCCATCGACAGCGCCACGGGAGAGGTGGTTTTCGAACCTCAGGCGGTGCCCGCGGAAGGTGCTGTGGTCACGGCCGGATTCGAATTCGACGTGCCGGTCCGCTTCGACATCGAAAGACTGTCCGTGAGCCTCAGTGCTTTCAGGGCGGGGCAAATTCCCACGATCCCGCTGGTGGAGATACTTGCATGACGTCGACAGAAGAAACGCTGGAAGCCCACATTCAAGGGGAGGTCACAAGCCTTTGCCATTGTTGGCGGTTGAGCCGAGCCGACGGGGTCATCCTCGGTTTTACCGATCACGACAGGCAATTGAATTGCGACGGTGCGAGTTTTCATCCGTACACGGGTTTTACCGCAAGTGAGGCCAGATCATCATTCGGACTATCGGTGGATACGGTCGACGTGGCTGGAGCGCTTTCCGCCTCGGAGATCCGAGAAGAAGACATTCTCTCAGGACTCTATGACGGTGCAAGGGTCGAGACGTTGCTCGTGAACTGGCGGGACCCATCGATGTTTCAAAGGCTGCGTGTGGCAGTGATCGGCAAGGTGACGCGGCAGGATGGACGTTTCGTCGCCGAACTGGAAAGCGAGGCATGGACACTTGATCAGCCGAGTGGACGAACCGTTGGACGAGGTTGCGATGCCGAACTGGGTGACCAGCGGTGCGGAGTGGACCTGACCGATGACCGTTTTGCAGGCAGCGGAATTTTCCTTCGCGCTGAAGAAGCGAACGTTCTGGTGGTTGATGGCCTTGATGCGTTTGCGGCTGGCTGGTTTGACAATGGCGTTCTGACCTGGGTCAGCGGAGCGCAATCCGGTCGCAGGGAACGGGTCATTGCGCATGTGAACTCTGGAAGCGAGACCCGGCTCTCACTCTGGCGCGAAGCACCGCTGAGGGGAGAGGCGGGGGATGGGTTCATAGTCGTCGCAGGGTGTAACAAGCAATTTCCCACCTGCAAGGGGAAGTTCCAGAATGCCCCGAATTTTCGTGGATTCCCGCATCTGCCCGGCGATGACGCGGCCTATAGCTATGTACGGGGCGAGGGGGTCTTCGACGGCAAGGCTTTGGTGCAGTGACCCAGAGTGACCATCCAACCGAAGGGGCATTGCGGGAAGCCATTCTGTATGAAGCCCTGAGCTGGGTCGGTACCCCCTACCGGCATCAGGCGAGCCGCAAAGGCGTGGGTTGCGATTGCCTTGGACTGTTGCGCGGTGTGTGGCGAAGCGTGCTGGGCTGCGAGCCAGAAGAGCCGGGAGTCTATAGCGCTGATTGGGCGGAGTGTTGCGGCGAAGAGCGTCTTCTTTCCGCGGCCAGGCGTCATTGCATTGAACGGGCGCATGCGGACCCGCAGCCAGCCGATATCGTTCTGTTTCGCTGGCGCACAAATCTGCCAGCCAAGCATGTGGGCATCATGACGGCGACGGATGCTTTCGTGCACGCCTATGAGGGGGCTGCAGTCGTGGTCTCACCGCTTGTACCGCAATGGCGCAGGCGGATTGCAGGTCTGTTCGCCTTTCCAATGCCCCTATCCTCGATATCCCGAAAGTAGAAACATATGGCTACACTCGTCTTGCAGGCTGCCGGTGCGTTCCTCGGTGGCTTTCTCGGGCCTGTCGGCGTGACGCTGGGAACCGCTGCGGGCGCCCTGGCCGGCTATGTGGTCGATAGGGCTCTTTTCGGAGGGGCACAGCACTACGAAGGCCCCCGGCTTTCCGCAGCAAGACCATTTTCCGGGGAGGAAGGCTCTCCCTTGCCCAGACTTTATGGAACCGTGCGCACAGGCGGCACGCTGATCTGGGCAACGCGTTTCGAAGAAACCAGCACCACGGAGCGCCAGGGCGGCAAGGGTGGGCCGAAAGCAACCACGTACTCCTATTTCGCCAACGCCGCCTTTGCGATCTGCGATGGGGAGATTGCCGGCGTTCGTCGCATCTGGGCTGACGGCGAGGAAGTGGATCAAAGCAGGGTCAATATCCGGGTTTACCGCGGCACTGAGGACCAAATGCCCGATCCGCTGATCGAGGCAAAGCAAGGTGCCGGCAATGCGCCGGCCTATCGCGGAACTGCCTATGTGGTGATCGACCGCATGCCAATCGATGACTACGGACGACGAATCCCTCAGCTTCAGTTTGAAGTGCTCCGGCCGGTTGCCACGTTGAATGCGAAGGTTGGTTCCGTGGCGCTTATTCCGGGCTCCACCGAGTTTGGCCTTTCTCCGAAAGCGGTCGAAATTCGCAACA
This sequence comes from Nitratireductor kimnyeongensis, assembly GCF_019891395.1. Classification (NCBI taxonomy): domain Bacteria; kingdom Pseudomonadati; phylum Pseudomonadota; class Alphaproteobacteria; order Hyphomicrobiales; family Phyllobacteriaceae; genus Nitratireductor; species Nitratireductor kimnyeongensis. The sequence continues at coordinate 3,093,602 of NZ_CP078143.1, forward strand.
GTCCGGGAAAACACACGGTCGTCAACCGCAATACGCGGGTCGCCGAAAGCGATTTCGAAGCCTCGCTGGATGAGTTGCAGGCACTGATGCCGAACCTCAAGAGCATATCGCTTGTCGTGTCCTGGTTCGGAACGGATCTAAGGGCAGGGCACTGCCAGATCAAACCTATGGTGAGTTCGCACGGGAGCAGCACGTTTCCACTGGACTGGGAGGAAATCTGGGAGCAGATGGGGGTGCCGCCGGCATTTCTCGATCACTTCTCGGGCAGCGGGCGAAACGAGAAATGGAGCGTTTCGAGCCTGGAGCGCGAGGACGCCCAAGTCGTTTCCTACACCGAGCAGGGGGCTGCTTATGGAGGGACGCCGTCCGACCATACGGTGGTGGCTGCGATCAGGGCGATCAGGGCGCGGGGGCTAAAGGTCTGGCTCTACCCGTTCATTATGATGGATGTGCCCGCCGGCAACGATCTTCCCAGTCCGGACGGTGGGATGCATCAGCCCGTTTACCCATGGCGGGGGCGGATTACATGTTACCCGGCACCGGGGCGTCCTGGGACTGCGGACAAAACCGCGGCGGCTGATGCGCAGGTCGCCGCTCTGCTGGGAGATGCCGACGCGGCAGCTTACATACTTGGAGAGGATACGGTGGATTTCATCGGTGATCCCGATGAATGGGGTTATCGACGTTTTTTGCTTCACTATGCCCATCTGGCTGCCATGGCTGGCGGCGTGGACGGATTTCTCATCGGTTCGGAACTGCGCGGACTAACCCAGTTGCGTGATCAGAACGGCCAGTACCCTTTCGTTGAGGGGTTGAGGGGCCTGGCCAATGAAGTGCGCGCAATTGTGGGAGCGGGAGCCACGATTACCTATGGCGCCGACTGGACCGAATATTTTGGGCATCAGCCTGCCGACGGAAGCGGTGACGTGTTTTTTCACCTTGACCCTTTGTGGGCGGACGATGCCATCGATGCGGTGGGTATCGACAATTACATGCCGCTCTCGGACTGGCGCGATGAAGATCAAGCGGGCGGCAATCCGGATGGCTTCTATGGACCCTACGACCCGCTGGGGCTCAGGGAGAGCATTGCCGCGGGCGAGGGCTTTGACTGGTTTTATGCCAGCGAGGCAGATCGGCGTGCCCGGCTCCGTACGCCCATAACAGACGGCGCTTACGGAAAACCCTGGGTGTTCCGATACAAAGATCTTGTTGCATGGTGGTCGAACCCGCATTTTGACCGGCTCGGCGGGGTTGAGCAGGCTCTTCCAACCGCCTGGATTCCAGCGTCAAAACCACTCATCTTTACCGAGCTCGGTTGCCCTGCGGTCGACAAGGGTCCCAACCAGCCGAATGTGTTTCCGGATGCGAAATCCTCGGAGAATGCGTTGCCGCATTTCTCCAATGGCGGACGCTCGGATCTGGCCCAGCATCGGCTGCTCGAGGCGCATTATGACTATTGGGCCGAAACGGGCCCGCACAACCCCGTTTCACCGGTTTACCAAGCCCCCATGGTCGATCCGCAAATGTTCAGCCTTTGGGCCTGGGATGCGCGTCCTTTCCCGGCGTTTCCGGTTCGAACGGGTGTTTGGGGAGACGGTGGCAATTGGGCGACCGGGCATTGGCTGAATGGTCGTGCAAGCAGCGCAACCGCCGGTGATCTGATTAACGCCATATTGGACGATCACGGACTGGAGAGAGGCGAAACAGCGAACGCAGACGGTTGGGTTTCCGGATATGTGATCGCCAATCCGACCACTGCTCGGGCGGCGCTGGAACCGATCCTCGATCTGTTTGGCATTGGTGCTCATGAGCAGGAAGGGAAACTCAGTTTCCGTTCGCTCGCTTCCGCTCTGGGCGATACGCGAGAGATCGCGGATTTGGCCATGCAAGATGACGGTGCGGCGGTGGAGCGGATGCGGGAGCCCGATCATGCCCTGCCTGCCGAATTGCATCTGGATTTCCGTGACGAGATGCGCGATCACCAGGCTGCCACGAAACGTGTGGCGCATATCGGTGCGAAGGGACGAAGAACCCATTTTCTCAGTTTCCCGGGCGTGTTGACTGCGCCCGAAGCTGAAATCCAGGCGAAGGAATGGCTTTTTCGCCATTGGGCTGCACGGGAGGAAGCCCAGTTCGTCCTGCCGCCTTCGGAGTATGGCATAGAGCCAGGCATGATCGTTCATCTCCCCGAGGTTCTGGGAGCGGGTCGATATCTCGTCACTGAGCTGGAAGACGGCCTGTTGCGTCGGATCAAGGCGCGGCGTGTGCTTGCGAACCCGTCGCCGGCGGTGGGCGCGGCGCCGTCACCACCAGCCGACAATTCCGAACAAGAGGAAAGTGCTGCATTTGCCTTGATGCTCGATCTGCCGTGGCAGCCCGGCACACGCGAAAGTCACGAGCAGTTCAGGCTCGCGGTTCATTCCGCCCCGTGGAACAGTCATGTCGCATTTGCCTCGCCTGAGGAAAGCGGCTTCGAAATGAGGAGCCGGATTGAAAAGCGTGCCACCATCGGGTTCCTCAAACAAGGACTCGGGAGCGGCGTCTTGGGGCGGCAGGATAGGAGCCGGACGATCACAGTGGAACTATTGTCCGGCGCATTGGAGAGTGTTTCGCCGGCTCAAATCCTCAATGGTGCAAACGCGGCTGCCGTATTTAGTGAGGCGGGTGTCTGGGAGGTCTTGCAGTTCACCACAGCTGAAGAGGTTGAACCGTCTGTGTGGCAACTCGGCGGCCTGTTGCGGGGGCAACTGGGAACCGATGACGCCATGAAAGCAGGCGCACCAGCCGGAGCCGGATTTGTCTTGCTTGACCAGGCTGTGCAGGCAGCGGGACTGCGGGCTGCTGAAATCGGTCTTGAACGCAATTGGCGTATCGGACCAGCAGGGGCAGCTCTCGGCAGCACGCGCTTCTTCCAGACACGGGTTGCGGGCGGGATGCGTGCGCTCGTGCCGTTGTCTCCGGTCCACCTCAGAGCGCGGAAAACCGCCACGGAGGCGGTGGTTCTGTCCTGGGTGAGACGAGGGCGTGTTGATGCTGATAACTGGCTGGGTGAGGACGTACCCCTGGGCGAGACGAATGAACGCTATCGCATCGACGTGGCAGGGAGCAGCGGGACTGTCGTGCGCAGCGCCACCTCCACGACGGCAAGCTGGACTTACACATCGGAAATGAAGGCCGAGGATTTTGCAGAGGCGTCGCCGAACCTCCGTTTCACGATCCGCCAGCTCAGCGAACGGGTCGGCCCAGGATTGCCCGCAACGATTATCTTCACCGGTTGAGTGTGCAATGAAAGAAAGGAAGAACGATGAGTGACAGCAAGCCCTGGTACCTCTCCCGGACGATCTGGGCGTCCATGGTGACGATTGCAGCTGCGGCTGCGAGCATGCTTGGATATCCTTTGGGGGATATCGACAGTTCCGCCGTGTCGGACGAACTCTTGCGGGTAATCACCGCAATCTCAGGATTGATTGCCATCTTCGGCAGAGTTCAGGCCCGCAGCCTTATCCGCTGAGCCGCTCTAGCAGTGGCGAAGTGAAGTGTCTGCGCCGCTGTTGTGACTAAAACCAACACGGAATCATACGGGGCTGGGTGGGGGTAAAATGACATACCGTTCATTTCCTATTCAGCCTCGATAGGTTACATCAGAGACATGTTCTGGCACCGCACATATAAACTTGGCTTCTTCGTCGCACTGGCGCTTCTGCCGGCGATGATCTGGCCCACGCCATCTCCGGCCCAATCGGGTGTGGATTGTTACTCCGTTGGCTCCCGGGTCGCCTCCCAAAATGGCGGGACACTGGTTCAGGCGACGCCGGAAAACCGTGGAGGGCAGACGGTGTGCCGGGTCGTTGTGGTTATACCAGGGGGAAATGGCGAGCGCCCGAAACGGGCCGAATTCGTGGTGCCCGCAAACTGACGTCGCAGGGTGGAAGCGACAAAGCCGAATTTTTGAAACAAACATGTTGAGGGGTTCATGCGCATTCTCGTTGTCGAAGACGACAAGGACCTGAACCGGCAGATATGCGATGCGCTGACTGATGCCGGTTACGTGGTAGACAAGGCGTTTGACGGGGAAGAGGGGCATTTTCTCGGCGACACGGAGCCCTATGATGCGGTGGTTCTCGATATCGGTCTCCCGCAGATGGACGGGATCAGTGTGCTCGAACGCTGGCGTCAGGATGACCGCAAAATGCCCGTTTTGATTCTCACCGCCCGCGACCGCTGGAGCGACAAGGTGGCCGGAATCGACGCCGGGGCCGACGACTATGTGACGAAGCCGTTCCATATCGAGGAAGTGCTGGCGCGGCTGCGCGCGCTCATCAGGCGAGCAGCAGGTCATGCTTCAACGGAATTGCGCTGCGGACCGGTACGCCTCGACACCAGAGCCTCGAAGGCGGATGTCGACGGGATTCCGCTGAAACTCACCTCGCACGAATACCGTCTGCTCGCCTATCTGATGCATCACCGCGATACGGTTGTTTCCCGAACGGAGCTCGTCGAGCATCTTTACGATCAGGATTTTGACAGGGATTCCAACACAATCGAGGTTTTTGTCGGTCGCCTGCGCAAGAAGCTCGGAGATGCCGACCTGATCGAAACTGTGCGCGGTATGGGATATCGATTGCGCGAACCGGATGCCGGGTAGGCTCTCCCGGTATGGCGGAACAGCAGAAGCAGTCTGGCCTCATGCGGATTGTGTCCCGCTCGCTGGCGGTCCGCGTTATCGCTTTTTCTTCCTTCTGGGCGATCATCGCACTGGTCGTCATCGCAACCATCATCTCCGCCTTGTTTCGTCAGGTTTCAGAACGCGGTTTCGATAGCGTCCTGTCTGCTTACCTCAACAATGTCATCGGCTCTGTGGGCGTCGCGGAAGACGGTACCTTGCAGGGCAGCCCCAATCTCGATGATCTGCGTTTTCTGCAACCCCAATCCGGCTGGTACTGGGCGGTGGAACCGGTAACCAGCGACCTGGGCAGAGCATTGCGTTCGCCCTCTCTGGCCAAGCCTGTACCATCCCCGAGCATCAATGATGTGCCGTTCAACAGCGGCTTTCAACGCAGCTACATGGCCATGGGGCCGGGCGGCGAGACGATCGAGGTGGTGGAGGCCGAACTGGTAGTGGGCGACCAAGGGCAGGTGGCGCGTTTTCGTGTGATGGGCAACCGAAGCGAACTGGAGGACGAAGTCAGCCAATTTGTTCGCAGACTTTACGGCTATCTGGCAATTTTCGGCCTTGGGATGATTGCCATCAATGTTTTCGCCATTCTTTATGGCTTGCGCCCGCTCAACCGTGTCCAGCGGGCATTGTCGGACATACGGGCAGGCTCGGCTCAGCGACTGGAGGGTGCGTTCCCGACCGAAATTGAATCGCTGGCGGACGAGACGAATGCACTGATCGATAACAATCGGCGCATCGTCGAGCGCTCACGCAAGCAGGTTGGCAATCTCGCGCACTCCCTGAAGACTCCTCTGGCTGTTCTCATGAACGAGGGGCACGCGGTTGGCGGTGAACGGGGAAAGCTGATCACTGCCCAGGCCACCGCGCTCCAACAACAGCTCGATCACTATCTTCAAAGGGCGCGGGCCGCGGCCCAGCGCGACAGTCTTGTCTTCCGCACCCCGGTCAAGGCACCGCTCGAGCGCATGGCGCGGGTCATGGGCAAGCTCAATCCCACGATCGACCTCGATGTTCAATTTCCCGATGATCCTCTGGTCTTTGCCGGAGAACGGGAAGATCTCGAGGAAATCAGCGGCAACCTTATGGAAAATGCCATGAAATGGGCCCGAACACGCGTTTGCCTGTCTGCCAGGGACGGCGAATTACAGGGCGATGGCCGTGGGGTTCTCATCGTCATCGAAGATGACGGCCCGGGTATTCCCGAGGAGAGGGCGCGGGAAGCGTTGACGCGGGGTCGCCGGCTCGATGAAACCAAACCTGGAACCGGGCTCGGACTTGCGATTGTGGCGGATCTGGTGGAAGAGTATGGTGGTTCTCTCGCTTTGGAACGATCCTCGCTTGGTGGGCTCAAAGTTGTTGTTGCCCTGCCTCGTGCGGAAGCTCAGGGTGCCAGTTGAGCAAAGTTGCCCAAATTGGGCCGCACCGACGCTTTAAATACCTTGCAAACGACAAGTGTGTCTCAGGGGACCATTGGTATTAATGAAACTCTCAGCAGTTTTTGCAGTAGCGCTATCCGCAATTTTGTCCGGCTGCCTGAGCAGCGGTATGTCGGGTGCACAACTCGAGCCCAATCAGTTTGCGGCATCCCAGGCGACGGCCGACAGTTCAGCCATACTGGGCATGGAGGGAGGCGGCCTGATTGGTGGCGACTTTGGCACGGCGTTGTCACGCCGGCAAAAGCGCCTCGCGATAGAGGCAGAGTACAAGGCGCTTGAGAGTACACCTGCCGGACAGGACGTTTCGTGGCAGGATACCGGTTCAGGCCGGACTGGAACTGTGCGCGCGGCGCAGCCTTATCGCGTTGGCTCTCAGGACTGCCGGCAATATACCCACACCATCGAGATCAACGGGACACCGCGTGAAGCGCGGGGAACTGCTTGCCGCAACGAGGATGGAAGCTGGATGCTGCTGGGATAAGATCTTCCGCAACAATAATTTTCCAGTCGGGGAACGAAGCGCGGCCAGTTTGCCAAATGGCCGCAGGTGGGCCGAGTTGGCAGCGCGTTCCCCGCCAGCTATTTAGGATCCATGTTGTTCTGGATCTTTGCAGCTTTTCTGACTTTGGTTGCCGCCTGCGCAGTGCTGCGACCCTTTACCGTGCGCCAGGATGCTGCTGAAGATGCGCGCGCCCATGACATCGAGGTCTATCGCGATCAGCTTGGGGAGGTCGAACGTGACGCGAAGCGCGGTTTGATTGGCCAGCAGGAAGCCGAACAGGCCCGCGCCGAAATCAGCCGCCGCATTTTACAAGTCTCCTACACCGCTGGCGATCGCGTTGAGAACACCGCCAATCGGCGTGTCACCCGGCTGACGGCTGCCGCTGCGGTTCTTGCGATCCCCTTGGTGAGTTGGGGGCTTTACGTGCTCACCGGTTCGCCTGGCATGCCTGCGCAACCTTTGCATACACGAGCACCGGCAGGGCCCGCCGATGCGCCTATCGGCGATTTGGTCGCACGGGCAGAGACCCACTTGGCGGCCAACCCTGACGATGCGCGCGGATGGCAGGTGCTCGCTCCGGTTTATATGCGACTGGGACGTTTCGCAGATGCCCAGACTGCCCTAAAGAACATCATGCGGCTCTCAAGCGAGACAGCTGACCTGAAGGCGACGCTCGGAGAGGCGATGGTCGGTGCTGCGCGTGGCATGGTGACCGCGGAGGCAGAAGGGATTTTCAAGCAGGCGCTTGCGCTTGATCCAAAGGAGCCGAAAGCGCGATTTTTCCTAGGGTTGGCGCGTGCACAGGAAGGCGCGACCGAGGACGCGCAGACAATTTGGCGGGGGATGCTGGACAATCTTCCGGAAGCCTCCCCGTGGCGAGAGGCAGCACAGCAGGCCTTGGCGCAATCTGGTGGCGGGGCTGCTTCTGCTCGCGGCCCCACGGAAGGCGAGGTGGCTGCTGCTTCCGACCTTTCCGAGACGGATCGTCAGGCGATGATCGAGGGCATGGTGACAGGGTTGGACGAGAAACTGCGCGAAAATCCTTCCGATCTGGAAGGCTGGCGGCGTCTCATCCGTTCATACATTGTGCTGCAGCGCCCGGAGGCAGCGAAAAAAGCGCTTGAGCGGGCCGTGGCGGCCTTCGGCGATAAAGCGCCCGAAAGTGCAGAACTGAAGGGGTTCGCGGCCAATCTTGGCGTAACAATCGAATAGGTTGGATGTGACACGGAAACAAAAAAGGCTGGCGATAATTGCAGGCGCCATCGGCTTTCTTGGAGCTGCCACCGGGCTTACGCTGTATGCTCTGGGCGAACAGACATCTTATTTTTACATGCCAGGAGATCTGGCGGAAAACCCGGTTGCTGCCGGCCAACGCATCCGTCTTGGCGGTCTCGTGGAAAAGGGATCGATCGAGCGTTCCGACGATACCCATGTGCGCTTCGCGGTGACCGACGGAAGCGACACGGTGAGGGTGCGTTACAATGGCATCCTGCCCGACCTTTTTCGCGAGGAACAGGGAGTGGTGACCGAGGGCGTTTTCGACGAGAGCCAGATCTTTGTTGCCGATACCGTGCTTGCCAAGCATGACGAGAATTACATGCCGCGCGAAGTGGCCGACAGTCTCAAGGAAAAGGGTGTCTGGCAGGAAGACTGACGCCGTTGTGACGCGTCAGGACCAGCCAGAACGGGTCGATAGGAGTGGATGAGACAATGAGCATTGAACTCGGTCATTTTGCCCTTGTCCTCGCCTTTGCGCTGGCGCTGGTTCAAATGACGGTGCCCATCATCGGGACGCAGTTCAAAAACGACACGCTGATGCGCGTGGGTGAGCCCGCGGCCATGACCAACTTTCTGCTGGTGGCACTCTCCTTCATGGCGCTGACATCCGCCTATATCCAATCGGATTTTTCCGTATTGAACGTCTGGGAGAACTCGCACTCGGCCAAGCCGCTTCTCTACAAGATCACCGGCACATGGGGGAACCATGAAGGATCGATGCTCCTGTGGGTTCTGATCCTTGTTTTTTTTGGTGCACTGGTGGCGGTTTTCGGGCGTAACCTTCCTCTGTCGCTGCGTGCCAATGTGCTCGGGGTGCAGGGCGCGATCAGCTGCGCCTTCATCATATTTATTCTGGCGACCTCCAACCCGTTCGCACGTCTCGATCCGGCGCCGATGGAAGGGCGTGACCTCAACCCCATCCTGCAGGATATCGGTCTCGCCGTTCATCCGCCTTTGCTTTATCTCGGCTATGTCGGCTTTTCCGTTGCGTTTTCGTTTGCCATCGCTGCTCTGATCGAGGGCCGACTGGATGCTGCCTGGGCCCGGTGGGTGCGGCCTTGGACACTCGCGGCCTGGACGTTCCTCACCGGCGGGATCGCGATGGGGTCCTACTGGGCCTATTATGAGCTCGGCTGGGGCGGCTTCTGGTTCTGGGATCCGGTCGAGAATGCCTCACTGCTGCCCTGGCTCGGAGGCACGGCGCTGCTTCACTCCGCTCTGGTGATGGAGAAACGGTCGGCGCTGAAGATCTGGACCGTCCTTCTTGCAATCCTGACATTCTCGCTGTCGCTTCTGGGAACGTTTTTGGTTCGTTCCGGAGTTCTGACTTCGGTTCACGCCTTTGCCACGGATCCGGCACGCGGCGTTTTCATTCTCGGGATTCTCGTGCTGTTCATTGGCGGATCGTTGGCGCTTTTTGCCTGGAGGGCAGCAACGCTGACGCCGGGCGGCCTCTTTCAGCCGATCTCGCGCGAGGGGGCGTTGGTTCTCAACAATCTTGTTCTGACGACGGCGACCGCGACGGTGTTGATCGGCACGCTTTACCCACTTTTGGTCGAGGCCGTGACCGGCGACAAGATTTCCGTCGGAGCGCCGTTCTTCAATCTCACCTTTGGCCCTCTTATCCTTCCTCTTTTGGTGATCGTGCCCTTCGGCCCGCTCCTTGCCTGGAAACGGGGGGATCTATGGGCAGTGTCCCAAAGACTTTTCTGGGCTTTTGGTGCCGCGCTCGCGGTCGCGCTTCTTGCTTTCGTTCTGGTTGACCGGGCTTCGGTTCTGGCTGCACTTGGCATTGGACTGGGGGTCTGGCTCGTGTTGGGAGCTTTGACCGATCTCGTTGTCAAATCCGGCTTTGGCAAGGCTGCACCTTCTGTGGTTTTCAGCCGTTTCAAAGGTCTGCCACGCTCAGTGTTTGGAACGGCGCTGGCTCACGCGGGGATAGGTCTGACTACAATCGGCATCATCTCTGTGACAACATTGGAGACCGAGCGAATCGTCGCGATGCAGCCGGGCGAGACGGTGGAGATACAGGGGTACAGTCTGCGTTTCGGCAGCCTGCGTCCCTTCACGGGACCGAACTATACGGAAGATCAGGCAACCTTCGTTCTGTCACGGGTGACTGGAAAACCCCTTGGCGAGGTCGTCTCCTCCAAGCGTCTTTACACAGCTCGCCAGATGCCGACCACGGAAGCTGGCATCAGAACGCTGGGCCTGAGCCAGCTTTATGTTTCCCTTGGCGATCAGACTCCCAACGGCAAGATCGTCGTGCGCATTTGGTGGAAGCCGATGGTCACGCTGATATGGCTTGGCGCTCTCGTGATGATGGTGGGCGGGACGGTGTCGCTTCTCGATCGTCGGTTGCGTGTCGGCGCGCCGATGCCGCGCCGAAAGCCGGTGGCAGAGGGGAGGGCGACATGAGGCGGTTGTTCATTGGCGCGCTCACCGCCGCATTGGGGCTTCTCAATCTGGCACTTCAGCCTGTCTTGGCGGTCCAACCTGACGAGATCCTCGATAATCCGGTGTTGGAAGCGCGTGCGCGTGCGCTGTCTGCAGAGCTGCGATGCATGGTTTGCCAGAACCAGTCCATCGACGATTCCGATGCGGAGCTTGCGCGCGATCTCCGGGTGCTCGTTCGCGAACGTCTGAAGACAGGTGACAGCAATGAGGAGGTGATCGCCTATGTGGTGGATCGCTACGGGGAGTTTGTTCTTTTGAAACCGCGCTTCAGCTATCGCAACGCGCTGCTTTGGGGCGCGCCCGTGATATTGCTGGCGATGGGGGGCGTGCTGATTGTCACCAGTGCGCGGCGCAGAAAGGCCGACGGCGTTGTTTCCAGCCTGAGTGCCGAGGAAAAGAAGCGGCTTGACCAAATCTTGAACGAGCGTGAATGAGTTTCCCCACCGCAACCCTGTACGGGGGAACCTGACCCGCTTAGCCTGACAGCGATTTGCCAGATGGCAGGATCAGGATAGTTGCGAAAGGGACCCCATGACGGCGATAACCCAGAAGCTCACGTTCAAAGGCCACTCCGGTGCGGATCTCGCCGCCCGGCTCGATCTGCCCAATGGGCCAATCAGGGCCTATGCGCTCTTCGCGCACTGCTTCACATGCTCGAAGGATTTGCTCGCTGCCCGACGCATCGCTGCCGAGCTGGCACGGGCAGGGATAGCCGTACTGCGTTTCGATTTCACGGGCCTGGGGTCAAGCGAGGGTGAGTTCGCATCGACCAATTTCTCTACCAATCTCGAGGATCTGCTCAGCGCTACGGCCTTTCTTGAAGAGCATTACGAAGCGCCGTCCGTGCTGATCGGCCATTCTCTTGGAGGAGCGGCCGTCCTTGCCATTGCCGGAAGATTGCCCTCGGTGAAGGCCGTCGCGACCATTGGTGCACCCTCAGATACGGCGCATGTGCTCAAAAATCTCGGCACGTCGCTGGAAGATATCCAGCAGGACGGTGAAGCGGAGGTCTCATTGGGGGGGCGGGCGTTTCGCGTAAAGACCCAGTTTGTCGAGGATGTCCGGTCACACAGAGTTCTGGATGCTGTCGCCGGCATGCGTAAACCGCTTCTCATCCTCCATGCTCCGCTAGACGAGATCGTCGGGATCGACAACGCGACCCAGATTTTCCTCGCGGCGAAACACCCCAAAAGCTATATTTCACTGGATCGAGGCGATCATCTGCTGACCGGAGCTGAGGACGCTGCCTTTGCAGCGAGTGCCATCGTTGGCTGGCTTTCACGCTATTTGCCGGGCGACGAGGCGCAGGGCGCAGTGTCGATTGAGCATGTGCGTGTGATGGAGACGGGTCAGGGCACTTTCCAGAATGCCGTACAAGCCGGTAGACATCGTCTCTTTGCCGATGAACCGGAGAGTTTTGGCGGTCTGGATACCGGGCCTTCGCCTTATGATTTCCTGTCCATCGCCCTTGGTGCCTGCACGACGATGACCTTGCGTCTCTACGCCGATCGCAAGAAGCTGGACCTGGGACGCATCAGTGTGGATGTCTCTCATAAGAAAATCCACGCCAGGGATTGCGAAGATTGCTCCCAGGCAGCGAAGGCACAGGGGCGCATCGATAGATTTGAGCGGGTTATCGATGTAGAGAAGCCCACAACACCCGAAATACGCGATAAGCTGGTCGAGATTGCCGGCAAATGTCCGGTCCACAGAACGCTCGAAAGCCTCGTTCACGTCCACACCGCGGTGCGCAGCGACGCGTGAAAAAACGATGCAAACATTACGAAAATTTCATCGCCTGGAAAGGGCGTTGTAATGTACGGATTGCTATGTCGTAAGCCCACACGCGTTTGCGCGCTGAAGTGAAATTTTTCCAAGAGGATAAGGTTGCCATGCATCACGACGCGGGAAACAAGGCATCGGAAAAGGGCATTGTCGGTGGAACGAAAGGGCGCCTGATGGCGACCATCGCTTCCGTCGCCATTGCCGGCGCGATAGGGCTGGGCGCGGTGACGAGCGGAACGGCGCCCGTTATGGCGGAAGCGGTTCGGCTCGATCAGCCGGTTCAGGCGCCAAGCTTTGCCGACATCGTGGAAAAGGTCTCTCCTGCAGTTGTCAGCGTACGGGTGAAGGCCGATGTCGAGATGACATCGAACCGCGGCAACCCGGGTCTGTTCGATATGCCAGGCTTTGAAGAGCTGCCTGACGGGCATCCGCTGAAGCGCTTTTTCCGGGAGTTCCGTGGTGATCGCGGGTTCGAGCAGGAGCGCCGATCCGAGCGCCGGCGCCCCCGTCCTGTCTCGCAGGGGTCCGGATTCTTCATTTCCGAAGATGGCTATCTTGTCACCAATAACCATGTCGTCGATGGCGGTAGCAACTTTACCGTCGTCATGGATGATGGCACGGAGATCGACGCCAAGCTCATCGGAACCGACCCGCGAACCGACCTTGCCGTGCTGAAAGTCGAAGAGGAGCGCAAGTTCACCTATGTCGACTTTGCCGATGACGAGAAGGTCCGGGTGGGTGACTGGGTCGTCGCCGTCGGCAATCCTTTTGGCCTCGGCGGTACCGTAACGGCGGGCATTGTCTCTGCCCGCGGCCGTGACATCGGCGCCGGGCCGTATGACGACTTCATCCAGATTGACGCGGCCGTGAACCGCGGCAACTCCGGTGGTCCAGCCTTCAATCTCAGTGGCGAAGTCGTCGGCATCAACACTGCAATCTTCTCGCCGTCGGGTGGCAATGTCGGCATCGCGTTCGCCATACCCGCCTCGGTGGCAAAACAGGTTGTGGGCGATCTGATCGAGGACGGTACGGTTGAGCGCGGTTGGCTCGGCGTGCAGATCCAGCCGGTCTCCAAGGATATCGCTGAATCTGTTGGCCTTGACGAGGAAAAAGGTGCGCTTGTCGCCGATGCACAGGAAGGTGAACCGGCAGCCAAAGCGGGCATCCGCTCCGGCGACATCATCATCGCCGTGGACGAGAAGCCCGTCGCATCGCCAAAGGAACTCGCTCGTCTAATCGCCGGGTTTGCTCCGGGGAATGAGGTCGACGTGACGGTATGGCGCGACGGTGAAACGGAGAATGTCAAGGTGACGCTCTCCGAGATGCCGGGTGTGGAGACGATGGCTTCTGCGCGCGACAACACCCCGTCGGCCACCGTGGATGCTCAATTTGGCCTGAAGGTCACACCGGCAGAGGATGGTGATGGCCTGGTGGTGACGGATGTCGAACCAGACAGCCCGGCCGATGATCGCGGTATCCGCCCGGGCGATATCATTCGCGCCGTCAATTCCCAGAAGGTGAAAACGGGCAAAGATGTCGAAAACGCGGTCGCTGCTGCCGTAAAAGCAGGGCGGAAAGCCGTTCTCGTGCAGATCGAGCGCGACGAGGCTAGCCGCTTTGTTGCCCTTCCGACCAGCGAAGGCTGATCATCCTGACATTCCGGTTCCCCCCAGTTTCTTCGGGGGAGCCGGAGTTCGGGCGGGGTTTTCGTGAAGACGTTTTATCGGTGAGCGGATTATATCGACCGTATGAAGATTCTTGTCATAGAAGACGATCGGGAAGCGGCGGACTATCTCAAGAACGCTCTCGCCGAAGCCGGTCATACCGCAGACATTGCTCGCGACGGTGACAGCGGCTTTTCCATGGCCGAGACCGGTATCTATGACGTCTTCGTCGTTGACCGGATGCTGCCGCGGCGTGATGGCCTTTCCATTATCGCAGAATTGCGGGAGGGCGGCGACGACACGCCCGCACTCATCCTCTCGGCGCTTGGGGAGGTCGATGATCGTGTGACAGGCCTGCGCGCGGGTGGCGACGACTATCTGACCAAGCCCTACGCCTTCTCCGAGCTGCTGGCTCGCATCGAAGTGCTGCGCCGGCGGGCGGGGACCAAGGATGTCGAAACCGTTTACAATGTGGGGGACCTCGAGCTCGATCGACTGTCGCACACGGTGCGCCGCGCCGGTCAGGAAATCATCCTCCAGCCGCGCGAGTTCCGCCTCCTCGAATACATGATGCGCCATGCCGGACAGGTGGTGACCCGGACCATGCTTCTGGAGAACGTCTGGGATTATCATTTTGATCCTCAGACCAATGTCATCGACGTTCATATCTCGCGTCTGCGCGGCAAGATCGAGAAAGGCTTTGACAAGCCATTGCTTCACACGGTGCGTGGCGCCGGCTACATGCTGAAGGACTGATGGCGCGGCTTCTATCTATCCTCAACACGACTGCGGCGCGTCTCTCCGCGCTCTATCTGATCCTGTTTGCCGTCTGTGCCACGTTTCTGGTCATCTACATGACCTCGCTTTCGGCCCGCATGCTGGTCACGCAGACACGCGAAGCGATCAATGAGGAGGTGCGCGGTCTCGATCGCGCCTATCGCCGCGGCGGGTTGCCCTTACTCGTTCGGGTCATCGAATCGCGCGCGCGGCAGCCCGGCGCCAATCTCTATCTCCTCGCCGACGCCAATGGGCGGATTCTCTCCGGCAATGTGGAAAGCCTGCAACCGGGCGTGCTCGACGTGATGGGCTGGACCGAGAGCCCGTTCACCTATAACCGGTTTGGAGAGGGCGAGGCCCGTCTCGAACCACGGGCGAACAGTGGCGAGCACAGGGCGATGGCGGTCGTCTTTCGTCTGCCCAATCAGGTCATCGTCATGGTCGGACGGGATCTGGGCGAACCTGAGAAATTCCGTAGCGTGATGCAGCGCGCCCTTGTCGTCACGCTTGCCATCATGTGTGCGGGTGCGCTGCTGATCTGGTATTTTGTCGGGCGCCGTGCGTTGAAGCGCATCGACCGCGTGTCGGAAGCAAGCCGCAGCATCATGGGTGGTGATCTGAACAGGCGATTGCCTGTTTCGGGAGCGGGTGACGAGTTTGATCGTCTTTCGGACAATCTGAACAAGATGCTGGATCGTATCGCAGCCTTGAACGAAGGGCTGCGGGAAGTTTCCGACAACATCGCTCATGACCTCAAGACACCTTTGACGCGTCTGCGCAACAGGGCGGAAGCCGCGCTTGCGGGCAAACCGGAAACAGCAGACTATCGCGCTGCGCTGGAGCGCACGATCGCAGAGTCGGACCAGCTTATCCGCACCTTCAACGCCATTTTGATGATTTCCCGGCTTGAGGCGGGATATTCCGCCGAGGCCACCTCGACCATCGATCTGCATGCCATCCTGGCAGACGTGGTCGAACTCTACGAAGCACTTGCCGAAGAACAGGGCGTGGCGCTTGAAGCTGAGGCCAATGGGGCCGTGACAATGCAGGGCAATCGTGAACTCATCGGGCAGGCCCTGTCGAACATCGTCGACAATGCGATCAAGTATTCGGCGGGGTTTGACAAAAATCCGGCGGTGCGGGTTTCTCTCCAAAGCGGTCCTTCCGAAATTCGGCTGACGGTGCGCGACAATGGTCCAGGTGTGCCCGACGCGGATCGCCGCCGCGTGACTGAACGTTTCGTGCGTCTTGAGGAAAGCCGCACTCAACCGGGTTCTGGCCTTGGTCTCAGCCTTGCCAAGGCTGTCATGACATTCCATGGTGGGCGTCTTGAACTCGCCGATAACGACCCCGGTCTCGTCGTGACAATGGTCTTTCCCGTTGAACTTTCAAAACGGAAAATTGACACGGTCTTCAGGAAGCGCGAAGCCTCCGATTGACGTGGCCGGGCGAGCGGAAATGCTTGACCGAAGAGGGGGCCTTGATGGGGCGTGATGCGGTTGCCGACGGAAGTCTTTGGTTTGGAGTGCCGGTCCTTGTTTTGAAGCCGGTGGATCAGGACGAGGCTGCCGAAGCGCTTGAGATGGTCCGCGAAGCGGCTGAAGATGCTCAATGCGAACGCCTCTGTGACCTGCTTGAAAGCAACACCGAATTAACGGGTTTTCTCTCGGCGGTGTTCGAGCTTTCACCGTTCCTGCGAGATTGTGCACGCCGCAATCCACACGCTCTTGAATCCCTGTTCGAAGCGTCAGCGGACGATCGCCTCAACATGTTGTTTGAGCGCATCGATGCGAGTGCCTTTGCCGAGGAGCAGAGCGAAAGTGGGCAGATGAAGGCGCTGCGCGACCTCAAGGCGGAGGCGCATTTTCTCATCGCGCTATGCAGGCTCGCCGATGTCGCCAATACCGCCAGAACGACCGAGCGTCTGAGCGTACTTGCGGACAAATGCATCCGTGCCGCCGTTAATTTTTTGCTTCTCGACGCGGATCGGGCAGGAAAACTGAAACTTCCCGATCGAACCAAACCGGCAGAAGGCAGCGGCTGGATCCTGCTTGGCATGGGCAAGCTTGGTGCCAATGAGCTGAACTTCTCGTCCGATATCGACCTGATTGTTCTGGTTGACCCACACGCGCCGGCCATTGTCGAGGCCTATGAGGCCATCGACCTTTTTGTTCGCCTGACCCGTAGGTTGGTGCGCATCCTTCAGGACCGGACAGAGCATGGCTATGTTTTCCGCACCGACTTGCGGCTACGCCCCGATCCGGGGTCCACGCCGCTGGCGATACCTGTCGAGGCGGCGCTGCACTATTATGAAAGCCGCGGCCAAAACTGGGAACGGGCTGCGATGATCAAGGCCCGGCCGATTGCCGGCGACCTTTCGGCGGGCGAAAGCTTTTTGAAAGAGCTGCAACCCTATGTATGGCGAAAATATCTGGACTATGCGGCCATTGCCGATGTCCATTCCATCAAGCGCCAGATCCATGCGCACAAGGGTCATGGGGCCGTGGCGGTGCGTGGCCATAATGTCAAGCTCGGGCGGGGCGGTATCCGCGAGATCGAGTTTTTTGTTCAAACCCAACAATTGATCGCCGGCGGCCGTTTCCCGGAGTTGCGGGGACGGCGCACTGTCTCCATGCTGGAAGAACTCGCCCGTTGCGGCTGGATTGACGAGGAAGCGAGGGAGGCGCTGACGCGCCAATACTGGTTCCTGCGTGATGTCGAGCACGCATTGCAAATGGTGGCGGACGAGCAGACGCATACGCTCCCCGAAGACGATGATGAACTGGAGCGGATCGCGCATCTGCTCGCCTTCGAGGATGCAGAAGCGTTTTCAGAAGCCTTCCGCGAAAGCCTCCGCCTGGTCGAACAGCATTATGCGGACCTGTTCGAGACAGCGCCTCAGCTTTCGCGCGGCGTTGGCAATCTGGTCTTCACCGGCGATGTGGACGATCCGGGCACGCTGGAAACGTTGAGCGAACTCGGCTTCGAACGGCCAAGCGACATGTGCCGCGTGATCCGAGGGTGGCATTATGGTCGTTACCGCGCAACGCAATCGGCAGAGGCACGCGAGCGCCTGACGGAATTGACGCCCGCGCTTCTGGAGGCTTTTGGAAGCACCCGCCGCGCCGACGAGGCACTGTTGCGCTTTGATACGTTTCTGGCCGGACTGCCGGCCGGTATTCAGCTTTTCTCATTGCTGCAATCCAATCCAGCGTTGCTCAACATGGTGGTCAGCATCATGGGCGCCGCGCCACGCCTCGCAGCCATCATCACGAAGCGACCACATGTCTTTGACGGGCTTCTGGACCCCGCACTTTTGTCCGAGCTTCCCGACCGGGCGTATCTTTCCGAGCGGCTTCAAGCCTTTCTGGCGAGCGCCCGGATTTACGAGGAGATCCTGGACCGGTTGCGCATTTTCGCAGCCGAGCAGAAGTTTCTGATCGGCATCCGGCTCCTTACCGGAGCCATCGATGCCGCGCGGGCCGGCAAGGCGTTTTCAGATCTTGCGGACCTCACGGTGGAGGCAGCCCTCGAAGCGGTGGTGGAAAACTTCGCCGAGCGTCATGGGCGGATAGTCGGCGGGCGTGTTGCCATCCTTGGCATGGGCAAACTCGGCAGCCGCGAACTGACGGCAGGGTCGGATATAGATCTGATCCTGCTCTATGATCACGACGAGGCAGCCGATTACTCGGACGGGCAAAAGCCGCTGGCCCCCTCCGAGTACTACACGCGTCTAACCCAGAGGTTGATTGCCGCGGTTTCGGCGCCGACAGCGGAAGGGGTGCTCTACGAGCTGGACCTGCGGCTTCGTCCGTCAGGCAACAAGGGGCCGGTCGCCACTCATATAGACGCCTTCGCGCGCTATCAGCGCAACGACGCCTGGACCTGGGAGCATATGGCGCTCACGCGTGCACGGGCCTTCGCTGGCGACCGGGCGTTGATCGAACGTGTGGAGACGGAGGTGCACGACATCCTTGCTCTGCCGCGCGACACACCGACAATTAGCAACGAGGCAGCGGAGATGCGCCGGCTCCTGGAGGAGGAGAAGCCTGCTCGCGACGTCTGGGACCTGAAGCTTGTGCCGGGCGGCCTCATCGATCTGGAGTTTATCGCGCAGGTGGCCGTGCTGACCAGAAACACCCGGGTCAAGAGCGAGACGACCGCCACCGGTGAGGTGCTGTCTTCCCTGTCGGAGGCGTTTTGCGCACCTCAGGCGCGACAGGAACTCGTGGACGCGCATCAACTCTATATGACGCTCACGCAGACCACGCGGCTTTGCCTCGAAGGCGGCTTTGACCCGGATGAAGCGCCGCCCGGCTTTGCCGATCTCATGTTGCGACAGACCGATCTGCCGGAACTGGGCATTTTGGAGGCGCATGTGGAGGAGACGGCGGGGAGGGTGCGCCGGCTGTTTGCGGAACTGGTCGGATCAGTCGCTTAGATCGCCGTGCATCCGTTCGAAGGCACAAAGGACGATGCAAACTATTGATGGAGCAACGGAATATTCCGAAAGCCGATGCCCTTTTTCGATCCGATGCTCCAACTCAAGCAGCCACCGCCGGCTTCTTTCGCTCTTCTGCGGGAAGACGCACCGATACGATGGTGCCAACACCCTCGGTGGAGCGGATTTTGAGCACCCCGCCATGCAACTCTGCCAGCGAGCGGGAAATGGCAAGGCCAAGTCCCGAGCCCGTGTGGTTTTTGGAAAATTGATTTTGAACCTGTTCGAAGGGGCGGCCGAGCTTTTTCAAGGCATCCCGCGGGATGCCGCACCCTGAATCCTCTATGGTGAGCGTGACCGCCGGCCCGACCTTGCGCGCACGTAAGGATATGTGCCCGCCTTCGCCCGTGAATTTGACGGCGTTGGACAGCAGATTGATGACGATCTGCTTGATTGCACGTCGGTCGGCGAAGACCTGCATCCTTTCGGGGATGTCCATCTTCATGGCGATCGATTTCTCGGCCGCCTGCAATTCGACCACCCGCACCGTCTCCCGGATCAGCGGGCACAAATCGATCTCCTCGCAATCGACAGAGAACTGGCCGGCCTCGATCTTCGACATATCGAGAATGTCGTTGATGACGCCAAGCAGGTAGGAGCCGCTCGAACAAATGTCGCGCACATATTCCTCGTAGCGTTCCGAGCCAAGCGGTCCGAACATGCCCGACTCCATCACTTCCGAGAAGCCGATAATCGCGTTGAGCGGCGTCCGCAGCTCATGTGACATGTTGGCCAGGAATTCGGATTTCGCCCGGTTTGCCGCTTCAGCGCGCTCGGTTTCACGCATGTATTTTCGGTTCAGCTCGCTGAGTTCACGCGTCCGTTCCTGCTCGGCGCGCCGCGCCAGGCTGAGATCGTGAATGGTCGCCATCAGCCGGCGCTCGCTGTCCACCAGTTTGCCCTGATGCTGCTTGAGTTGGGTGATGTCAGTGCCGACCGAAACCGTGCCGCCATCGCGCGTTTTCAGCTCCGTCACCTGCAACCAGCGTCCGTCCGCCAACTGCCGCTCATAGGTCGCGCCATTGCCATTGCCGGAAGGAATGGCCAGCCGGCGCTCGGAGCGGAATGCGGGCGCCAGGGCTTCAATATCGCGACGCCGTGCGCCGGTGACGATCAGGCTATCATCAACCCCCAGATCCTGTTTGTACTTCGTGTTGCACATGACAAGCCGCTCGGCGTAATCCCACAGCACGAAAGATTCGCCGATGCTCTCGATCGCCGTGCGCAGCCGCTGATCGGCAGCTTCCGTCTGCTGTACAAGCGTGCGCTGCTCAGTCACATCCACGGCGATGCCGATCAGGTGCAGTTCAGGCGCATTGGGGTCCACGACCTGCGCCCGTGCCCGCACCCAGACCCACTGCCCGTCGGCGCGTTTCATCCGGAAGACACGGTCTACGTGGTCAATTTCTCGCGCCATGATGCGGTTGGCCAGATCGAAGAGATCGCCATCGTCGGGATGAATGATCGCCGCTACCTCGCCGAATGAAAGCATCTCCTCGGTGGTCTCATAACCAAGCATTTCAAACATGGAGCGCGACCAGAACATCTTTCCGCGCACCATGTCCCAGTCCCAAAGACCGCATTTGCCGCGCACCATGGCCATATCGATCCGTTGATGGGCCTCCATATAGATGCGGTCGGCCGCCTGCGCGCGCGCTGCCTGGCTGAAATAAGCGTAAAGGATGACCATCAAGATGCCCGCCGTCAGGGCAAACAGTGAGACATTCATCGACACGGAACGGCGCCAATCGGCAAAGAGGCTATCGCGCGAGGTGAGGGCGACCGCAGCGCCATCCTGACCGGCGACATGGACCAGCGAAGCGAGCCACGGCTCTCCCCCGATCTCCACATTCATCACTCCGGCCCGCGCGCCGAACAGAAAGAGCGGCTGGCCACCTGTCAAAACATCTTCCAGCGAACGGCCAACCAGATTTTGCCCGTTGGGCGAGCTCGCCAGGACCTCAAAATGTTCGTCGGTGAGGGCGAGCACACGCTTATCCTCCGATCCGGCGCGGCGCATTGCCTCTTCGATCAGCATGCGCGCTCTGGGACTGGACGCCATCTCGCTCGTGTCTATTGCCACACTTGCGGCCAGAGAGTCTGCGGCCAGCGCCAGCATGGTTCGGGCATCGCGTTCGATATCGTCGCGCCAGGTGAAGAGCGAGAGAAGCCGCGCTGCCGCCAAAACCAGAAGAAAGATGATGATCAGAACCGGGATCGAACGGCGCAGATAGGGCTCGATGGCCAGAAGACGTTCATAGGCCGGAGCTGCAATAATCTTTGCGTTGCCTGCCAGTCCCATGCGCCTAGCGCGTCGGGTTCGTGGCCCGGCAGCCATGCCCGCAATCAGGGGCAAAGCCCACCCCCCTGCCTTCGCCATCCGACGGGCTCCCTCGTTCCTCGTTCAGTTCTGTGATTCGGCTCCGCCTGCTGCCGAATCATCCATAAGGAATCAAAGGTGATTCGCCTTGTCCAGAGGTCTTGGTAAAAAAGATATTAATCAGCCTGTCAGGCGAGGGTTCGTTCCAGTATATCCGCCAGGTCACGAGAGAGGTCGTCGCGCCTGGCCATTTCGGAGAGAAGCTTGCGCGCATGCTCGCGTCGGCCCTTTTCCAGCGAGCGCCAGGAACGGAATGCGGTGGCGAGACGAGCTGCCACCTGCGGATTGTGACGGTCGAGCGCGGTGACCGTCTCTGCGACGAGGCGATATCCTTCGCCATCGGCACTGTGGAAGGCCGTCTGGTTCGCCATCGAGAAAGTCCCGACCAGGGCGCGCACCCTGTTTGGATTGGCGAGCAAGAACTGGGGATGCTTCATCAGGTTGCGGATCAAGGAAACTGTTTCTGCCGATGGGATCATCGCCTGGATCTGGAACCATTTGTCGAGCACGAGCGGGTTGTTGCTGTAGCGCTCCTCGAAGGCCGCCAGCGCAGCTCTGCCCTCGGCGGTATCATGGAAGTGCTGTGCAAGAACCGTGAGCGCGCCTGCGCGCTCCGTCATGTTGTCGGCGTCTTCAAATTGCCTGTATGCGGCTGCGGGGTTTGCATCATCCAGGGTGAGAAATTCGATCAATGTGTTCCGCAGTGCGCGACGCCCCGCACTGCGCGCATCCGGCGAGAAGGGCGCGTTGTCGAGCAGCCCATCATAGAGCTTACGGAAGGTTTCACCGCCTGCCTGCGCGATCGCCAGGAGAAGAGCTTTGCGGGCAGCGTGGATTGTATCGGGGTCAATATCGCGCCCGATTTCACGCGCCACGTCGGCTTCGCCGGGCACGCTCAGGGTCAACGCTCGAAAAGCCTCCTCCAGCGTTTCATCAGCGGCCAGGTCCGCCGTGATTGAGATAATCTCGTCGTCAAATACCGGCTTCTTTCCCCCGCGCACTGACTTGCTGGCTGTAATCAAGGCGCCGGTCAGGAGCGTGTTCAGCGCCTGCCAGCGGGAAAACGGGTCGCTATCATGGCGGGCAAGGAAGAGTTGCTCGTTGGCATTGATTTCGACGGAAAGCGTGACTGGAGCGGAGAAGCCCCGGTTTATTGACAGAACTGGACGCGCCGTCACACCCTTGAAGGTGATCTGGTGTCGGCGTCTACGCAGGTGCATCACACCATTTTCGACATTCGCTCCCTCCACACTTTCGTAGTCGAGATCGCTCCCGTCCGGACCAACAAGGCCGAAAGCGAGAGGAATGTGCATCAGGCGTTTGCGGTTTTCGGAGGGTGTCGGCGGCACGGATTGCTCGATCTCGACCGTCAGCGCGTTCTTATTGCCATCATAACGCGATGAAAGCGCCACATTGGGTGTGCCGGCCTGATGGTACCAGAGCGAAAACTGGCTGAGATCCCGTCCGGAAGCATCCTCGAAGGATTTTACAAAATCCTCGATGGTTACGGCCTGTCCGTCATGGCGATCGAAATAGAGATCCATCCCGGCTCGGAAAGCCTCGGAGCCCAAAATCGTGCACAGCATGCGGACGACTTCAGAGCCCTTTTCGTAGACGGTCGCGGTGTAGAAATTGTTGATCTCGCGGTAGCGGCGTGGTCGCACGGGATGCGCGAGAGGACCCTGGTCTTCGGGAAACTGATGTGCGCGAAGTCCACGGACTTCGGCAATACGTTTGACTGCACGCGATCGCTGATCCGCGGAGAATTCATGATCGCGAAAAACGGTGAGGCCTTCCTTTAGGCAGAGCTGGAACCAATCCCGGCAAGTGATTCTATTGCCTGTCCAATTGTGAAAATATTCATGCGCGATGATAGCTTCTATATTGGCGAAATCTGCATCTGTTGCGGTGTCGTGATCCGCGAGCACATATTTGTCGTTGAAGACGTTGAGTCCCTTGTTCTCCATCGCGCCCATGTTGAAATCCGACACGGCGACAATGTTGAACACATCGAGATCGTATTCGCGCCCGAAACGATCCTCGTCCCAGCGCATCGAGCGTTTCAACGCATCCATCGCGTAGGTCGCGCGTTCTTCCTTCCCATGTTCGACATAGATCCCAAGATCGACCTCCCGCCCCGAGGCGGTGGTGAAGCGGTCCTTCACCACACCAAGATCGCCGGCGACGAGCGCGAACAGATACGAGGGTTTGGGGAAAGGATCATGCCAGACGGCGAAATGACGCCCGTCCGCGAGAACCCCCTTTTCCACCGGATTGCCGTTTGACAAGAGAAGAGGCGCCTCTGATCGGTCCGCCTCCATGCGCACCGTATAGACCGAGAGGATATCGGGCCGGTCGAGGAAATAGGTGATGCGGCGGAACCCTTCGGCTTCGCATTGTGTGCAGAAAACGCCGTTCGAAACATAGAGCCCCATCAACGTCGTGTTCATCGCTGGCGCGATCCGCGTGACGATGGTGAGTTCGAACTGCCGGGAAGCCGGCAGACGTGTGATTGTCAGGCGATCCGGCGACACGTCATGGCTGTCAGTCGCGGCCTCCTCTCCATTGATCCGCAGTGCTTCCAGCGTCAGCCCGTCTCCATCGAGAATCAGTGGTGCATCAGCTGGAGCCCGGGCGATCCGTTCAACTGTCAGCGTGGCCGTCACCAGCGTTTCCTGAGGGTCCAGCCGAAAATCAAGCGCTATCTCGGGAATGAGATAATTGCTTGGCTGATAGTCCTCGAGACGAAAAATCTGGCCGCTTTCTGTACGCATCGCTATTCTTTCTACGGCCGGGTGATGGGGCCGGCAATCTGTGAGCTGTCTGGTCCAACAAAATCGGATTGCTGCTCTTTACACAATCATCAGGCTCGACAAAACTAAGACAGCATATGTCGCTCGACTGTTTCCAGCCAGCTCACCGAAAATCGGTCAACCCGCGATTGGCCAGAAGGGATTCCGCATGACTGTGATGACGCCGAAATTCGGGATGGGGGCCTCCGTGCGCCGCAAGGAAGATGCGGCGTTCATTACTGGCCGAGGGCGTTATACGGATGATTTTCTGCCTGAAGGAACGTTGCATCTTTACGTGGTGCGCTCGCCTGTGGCCAAGGCGAGCTTTAGCATAACCTCCGTCGAGGAGGCGCAGGCCGCGCCAGGTGTCCATCTGGTCCTGACGGGCTCGGATGTGGCGCATCTGAAAGACCTGCGTTCCGGCGCCATGCAGAAGCAACCGGACGGAACACGCGCTCCTACGCGTGACATCCCGATTCTGTGCCGTGATCGTGTCCAGTATGTCGGCGACGCGGTGGCCCTGGTGGTTGCCGAGAGCCGCGCCCAGGCGCAAGATGCCGCAGAGCTGATCGAAATCGATTTCGAGGACGAGGAGGCCATAGCCTCGACTGCAGCCGCCCTGTCCGAGGATTCCCCACTGGTCTGGCCGGAGCTCGGATCGAACCGTGCATTTCTTTACCATGTGGGTGACAAGGAGAAATCGGACGCGGCGTTCGAGAAGGCCGACCGTGTTACCCGCATCCAGTTCGTGAACAACCGTCTCGTCTGCAACTACATGGAGCCACGTGCAGCGCTGGCCGAGTGGCGCAGCGACGAAAACCGCTTTGTGTTGACCACCGGCTCGCAAGGTGTGCACTCCATGCGCGGGATTCTTTGCAAGACGTTTGGCATCGACCCTGAAAATCTGCGTGTGATCACGCCGGATGTCGGTGGCGGTTTTGGTCCGAAAACCTTTGTCTACCGCGAATACGCCATGGTCATGGAGGCAGCAAAACGGCTGGGTCGTCCAGTCAAGTGGACCGGTGATCGCAACGAGCATTTCATGACTGATGCGCAGGGCCGCGACAATGTGGTGACTGCCGAGATGGCAATGGACAGTGAAGGGCGTTTCCTTGGTCTACGGATCGACCTCACGGCGAACATGGGCGCCTATATATCTCAGTTTGGTCCCTTCATCCCGTTTGTCGGCGTCTCCATGTCGACGGGCGTTTATGACATCCGGGCGCTCGATGTGACAATCAATGGCGTCTACACCAACACTTGCCCGGTGGATGCCTATCGCGGGGCGGGGCGTCCTGAAGCCGCATTCCTGCTCGAGAAGCTGGTCGACGCCTGCGCGCGGGACCTTGGCATCGGGCGTGACGAAATACGCCGCCGCAACTTCATAAGGCCCGAACAGTTTCCCTATCGCACCCAGACCGGTCGTCTTTACGACGTCGGCGAGTTCGAGGGGCACATGAACAAGTGCATGCAGAACGCCGGCTGGGCCACGTTCGAAGAGCGGCTGGAAACGTCACGCCGCAACGGAAAACTGCGTGGCATCGGCATGGCCACCTATGTTGAAGCCTGCGCCTTTGCCGGTTCGGAGCCGGCCCATGTCCGGCTCAACGACGATGGGAGTGTCACACTTCTGATCGGGACCCAGTCCAACGGTCAGGGACACGCCACCGCCTACGCCCAGTTCGTGGCGGACAAGCTCAACATCGACATCGACCGGATCACAGTGCGCCAGGGCGACACGGACGAATTGGCCTCCGGTGGCGGCACGGGCGGCTCGCGCTCCATTCCGCTGGGCGGTGTCTCTGCCGCGCGCGCCGGTGAAGACCTTGCCGAGAAAATTCGAAAACTGGCGGCGGATGAACTTGAAGCCTCCGTGGATGACATCGAACTGTTCGGTGGGGCTGCGCGCATCGTAGGCACAGACCGGGCCGTGGACTTTTCAGCGATTGCGAAGGCCGCCAAGGCACCCGAAGATCTGGAAGGCTTCGGCGAGTTCGTGCAGGAAGAGGCGACCTATCCCAACGGCACCCATATCTGCGAGGTCGAAATCGATCCGGAAACCGGCCGCACACAAGTTGTAGCTTATTGGATCGTTGACGATTTCGGCGCGACAGTGAACCCGATCCTTCTCGCTGGTCAGGTTCATGGCGGTGTGGCGCAGGGGCTTGGGCAGGCGCTGACGGAAGACACGGTCTATTCGGAGGATGGGCAATTGATCACTGCGAGCTTCATGGATTACGCCATGCCGCGTGCGGATGATCTGCCGTTCATCCATTTCGAAACCCGCAACGTTCCCTCGACGACCAATGCGATGGGCATCAAGGGGGCGGGTGAGGCCGGGACAATCGGCGCCACGCCAGCGGTTCTCAACGCCGTGACGGATGCGCTCTACCATGCCTATGGCATCACGCATATCGACATGCCAACCACGCCTTCGCGCGTGTGGGAGGCGATCCGGCAGGCCCGAAAGGCGGCATGATGGCATTGTTGGCGTTGATTTCGCTCCGCCCTCCCGCTTCTTTATCGGCCTTATAGGAAAAACATCATGCCCGCTGAGACCGAAGTCGGTGCTGAAAGCAAACCACTGATCGGCATCACGCTGAAGGTTATTTCGGTCTCGGTTTTTGTTATGATGTCCTCGCTGATCAAGTCGGCGGGGATGGTCCCCTCGGGCCAGATCGTCTTTTTTCGCTCCTTTTTTGCGATATTCCCGATCATCGCTATGCTTGCCTGGCGGCGGGAGTTGGCAACCGCTTTTCGCACCAGACATCCCGTCAGCCACATCATGCGCGGTCTGGTGGGGGTGACCTCTATGGGGCTTGGCTTCTTCGCGCTGACACGATTGCCTCTGCCCGATGCGATCACACTCAACTACGCCCAGCCGCTCATTGTTGTCGTTTTCTCGGCCATTTTCATGGGCGAGGTGGTTCGCATTTACCGCTGGAGCGCCGTTGCAGTCGGCTTTCTGGGGGTTATCATCATCGCCTGGCCGAAACTGACCCTTCTGACCGGAAACGCCGGCCTTGAGGCGGCCGAAGCGGTGGGGGTCATCGCTGCCCTGTGCGGCGCGACCGGCTCTGCCGTCGCAATGCTTCTGGTCCGGCGTCTCGTTCAAACAGAGAAGACGGCCACCATCGTTTTGTGGTTCTCGGTGACGGCCACCGTGCTCTCCCTGTTCACCATTCCTTTCGGATGGGCGGAATTATCGCGCGGTCAATATCTCGCCTTGGCGGGCGCGGGCATTTGCGGCGGGATGGCGCAAATTCTGATGACAGAGTGCTATCGTCATGCGGAACTCTCCACGATTGCTCCTTTCGAATACACGTCGATGCTTCTGGCCATTGTCATTGGTTACTTCGCTTTCGGCGACGTGCCGACCCTTTACACCCTGGTAGGCGGAATGATCGTGATCGGAGCCGGGCTCTTCATCATCTGGCGCGAGCGCCGCCTTGGCCTCAGGCGGGTCGCTGCCCGCCGTTTCGTGCCGCCTTCCTCATGAGCCTCGGCTCTGAACCTGTCGCAAAAAGCCAGCCGTTTCTGGGTCGGCCGGAAAAAAGCTTTCAATGGCAAGTTCCGACAGTGTCACGTCGAGCGGTGTTCCGAACACCGTCGTCGTGGTGATGAAGGAGAGTTCGGTAGTTCGCAGGCGCAAGCGCAGCGGGACAGCAATCATGTCTGTCGGGTTGGTTTTGGGGGGCGGGCCGGTCTTTTCGACTGGATAGGCCGCCAACTCCTTCTCCAGTGCCGTCAGTTGCGGATCGGCTGTCTGGTCGATCAGGTGACGCAACCGTTCCAGCACATGCGCACGCCATGCAGGCAGGTTGATGATGCTCGGCGCAAGCCCCTCGGGATGCAAGCTGAGGCGCAAAACGTTTACGGGCGGCTTTAGCAGGTCCGCATTGATCACACCCTCTAGCAGAGGCGCGATGGCTTGGTTTGCTGCGACCATCGTCCAATGCCGGTCGATCGCGATGGCCGGGTTGGGCGCGTGGCCATCAAGCACCGCCTGCACCACCTCCATTGCCGGTTTCAAATCCGGGTCGTGAAGATCGCGTTCTGAGAAACCGGGCGCATAGCCTGAGGCAAGGAGGATGCGATTGCGCTGACGAAGCGGAATGGAAAGGCTTTCCGACAAAAGCAGAACCATGTCCCGCGAGGGGTTGGAGCGGCCCCGTTCCAGGAAACTGAGATGGCGTTGGGAAATGCCCGCCTCCAGCGCCAGATGGAGCTGGCTCATGCGCCGACGCTCACGCCACTCCCTGATCAGCGTACCCGCGTTCGTTTTTGCTGCCGTGGTGATGTTTGTCTTCATGGGAAGACTGTAGAGTCAACTGGCATGCATTTCCATTACCTCGCAGGTAGTCGCCAGACAGCGCTCCATGGCTCACTTTCCAGCTTCCAGGTCGATCCGCGACCAGCCACGAAAAGTCTGAAGAAAGGAAGCCGTCATGCCATTCACCCTTACGCCCGCGCTCAGAAGAACACTCCATCTGGATGCCATGATGAGTGGTGCCGCAGCACTTCTGCTTGTCTTCGCTGCTGCACCGCTGTCGCGCCTCCTCGCATTGCCCGAAGAGCTCCTATTCTGGGCCGGCGTGATACTGGTGACATTCGTCGTGATGCTGTTGGTGATTGCGGCGCGGAAGGTACTGCCCCGCCTGCTTCTGATGGATGTGGTCCTGCTCAACGCGGTCTGGGCGGTGTTGAGCTTTGCGTTGCTGGCAAGTGGGTGGGTTTCTCCCAATCTGCTCGGCATGGTGTTCGTCAGCGCTCAGGCCTGCGCGGTAGCCTTATTCGCCCTGCTTCAGTTTGCTGCGATGCGTGAGGCGCAAAGCTGAAAGGAGCAGGACCGCGCAGCGGCGCGGCCCGGCGGTTCTGCCGTTAAAAGTCGAGATAGGGCGCAGCTGTCCAGAGCGGACCATTGCGCTCTTCATCTTTCAGGCTGGTTGAGCCGAAATGATAACGAAAGCCGGCGACGATGCCGTGGGAGGTTGTGTCACCGGCAGGCACATCGCCAGAAGTCATCGAGGATGACCGGAACCGGTATCCGCCGAACGCGGTTATCGGCTTGTCAGAAAGCCGGTAATTGGCGGCCGTGGAAATCGAGTAGGTTTTTCGTACGGTATCTTCGTTCACCAATCGCTCGAAGCCCGCATCGAGATCGAAACGCAGGTTGTCGGTCTGATAGTATCGTGCACCAATCAGCCCATTGAGCTTGGATGCGTCTTCCCCTTCCAGTTGCGCCGCTTCCACGCCGATTTGGCCCAGAACGGTGGACTGGCTGAGAAAAACGGCACCTTCCAATCCAACTGCGATTTCCTTGGGCCCCAATGCCAGGGTTTCGCTGGAGATTCGCTCATACTGCCCATAAAGGCCAAGAGCAAAGCGGTCAGGATTGCGATAGTAGGTGTGAGCACCGAACTCGATGGACTGATCGGTAAGATCCTCGAATTTCAGATTTTCGAACCGGCCATCGAGCTGGATATTGAAGCGTTCCCCTATCGGCAGGTTCGCCACGCCGCGCAGGCCCCAGCCGCTGGTTTTAGCAGTGTCTTCTTCAAAATGGGCCTTGCCCAGTGCCGAGTTCAACTCGACGAAGCCGGAAAAGTGCGGGCTGAACTCCAGCAGCAAAGGTGCTTTCTCGACGTTCGGCGGAACCGGGACATCTAAAGTCACCAAGTCCGCGCCAGAAGCGGGGTACGATCCGTTGATGAGGAAAGTGAAAATTAAGAACAGGTGCCCCCCGGACGTGACGCGAACATACATGCTCGACTCCGGGACGTTGTTATGAGGCGCAATCGTGAGCCAACAGGGTTAATGCAGACTTAACGCGCGCGCTTCTTTCGCCTTAGTGAGCGCTTTCCAGCTTCAGTTTGATCTGCAGAAAATCCTGCCAGGCAAGCTTTTTGTGGGCCGGATTTCGCAGGAGATATGCGGGGTGGAGCGTTGGCATGGTGGGGATGTCGAGGCCAGACGGCGTCTTGTGCATCGCCCAGTTGCCACGCATCCGCATGATACCGGTCTGCGTGTTAAGCAGCAGCTTGGTTGAGGGATTCCCGAGCGTCACCAGAACTTTGGGCGCAACAAGCTCTATATGCCGTTCGATGAACGGGCGGCAGATTTCCGTTTCCAGAGGGGAGGGATCCCGATTGCCGGGCGGCCGCCACGGGATCACGTTGGAAATATAGACGGAGGTGCGGTCGAGACCGATGGCCGCCAGCATGCGATCCAGCAGCTTGCCGGAGCGACCGACGAAGGGGAGCCCTTGAATGTCCTCGTCGCGACCCGGTGCCTCGCCGACGAACATCACGCTGGCCTGAGGATTTCCGTCGGCGAAAACGGTGTTTTTCGCCGTGGTCTTCAGATTGCAGCCATCGAAGGTGGAGAGCAAATCGCGCAGCGCATCCAGACTTTCCGCATTCTTGGCGATCTCACGCGCGCGCGCTGCCTGCGCATCGTCGGGCACCGCGGCTTTGACTGCGGCCGGAGCGGCAGGGTTAGGCTGCCTGGTCGCCACTGGTTTCTGCTGCGTTGGCTGCTGTCGTTGCGCCGCTCTTTTCTCCGCCTCCGCACGCGTTTCCTGAAAACGGTCGGGCGCTTCATCCAAAAGGGGCTCGTCCACGCCGGCATCGGCATAGAAGGTCAGAAGCTCCCTTAGTCCAGCGGAATCCATCGCGTCCGGTATCCTGAGCGTCGGCGGGGTGAAAGAAAGCATTTTCTCTTTCTTTGCCGCTGGTTGCAAGGTCAGGAAGCGGGAATGCGCGGGTCCTGTACCAAATAAAACACCGGCTTGGGTGTCAGGTCGGTGATCAGTAGCCGAAATGTCACGGAATGACCTGCGTTGACCGTGCCCGCCTGGAACAGAAGCCTGTCATAGGGTTCGAGTTTGCGATCATGCGTGGCGAACGTATCGGAGCCGATGCGCTCGGATCCCACATTCCTCTGATCGAAAGAGAGCCCGTCTCCATACACGCTCGAGACGCCGCGCAACTCTTGAAGCTCGAATTCAAACTCGACCCAAGGCAGGTTGCTTGCATTGAGCGTGTCGATCTCGATGAAGAGATAGCCCGTTCCCGCCCTTTCGTCATAGGCATATCGCGGGACCTCCCCGCTGGCCCGGATCACCAGCACGACGGCAGACGCCGTGTAAAGCTCCTGCTGGAGAAGCACGGGATCGCCGCGCGAACCTGTGCCTGAAACAGCCAGAATGCGAAATCCGCCGAGTTCATCGGAAAAGGAATAAGGGCCGGCCTGCCAACGCCCGTCATCTCCCGGCCCCGCGCCCAGAAGGACAGCGAGCAGAGGGAGCAAGACTATGGACGCGGTTCGGGGCAGGGCAGCACCTCCCTTCCTTCCGCATTATACCGTCATTTCACGTTCCGGAGAACGAAAAAGCATGCCTCAGCCGCCCGTCTGCCAACTGGAGATGGCTTCGGATGGATAGATCAGCTGGAGAATGTTCAAAGTGAGATTGTCGCGGATCATGACCGCCATGAAAATCTCCGTCACAACCACCAGGAGAATGCTCAGCCAAAGAGGTGAAAAACGTGCGACGAAGAAGCCGGCAATGGTTGCAAGCGTGTCGGAGAGCGAATTGATGACGCTGTCTCCGTAATATCCCTGAGCGAGTGCGGATTCGCGGTAGCGATTGATGACCATTGGCGTGTTTTCCGCCATCTCCCACGCTGCTTCCAGCCCTACAGCAAGCGCGAGGCGATAACCGAGCGGCATGCGTGGGGCGATGAGCCAAAGAAGGCCATAGAAGAGCAGACCGTGCAGAAAGTGCGAATAGGTGTACCAGTCCCCGATATGCTGGGAGGTCTCGGGGCCGGAAGGGTCCGAGTACCAGAGCTTCACCGTGCCGCAGTCACAGATTGTTGTCTGTCCCATGAGTTTCAGGAACAGCGCCTGAATGGCAAGGACAGCGAGAACGCAGAAAGCGGTCACGGCGACCGGTCTCTGCCTGTAGGCCCTCAGCAGCGGGTTCTCCGGTAGACTCACTTCCTGTCCCCCAATCATGAAACAAGCTGAAACTGCGTGGATTCGATCCGGGAGGCAAACAGGAATTGCCTGCGTGCTGGTTCTGATTTATTTACGTTTACGTTAAAGTAATATTGGAAGGCATCAATCAGGAATGGATTGATGCAACTTCTCTGGTTTCGACAGAAGCGCGGATGCGCTATAGCCCGGCGTTGAAACCGTTATGCGGGACTGATGGGTATCCGGATCGCGCCGGCACCGGACGTGAGCAGGGCGCGCGAGAGAAAAAGACTGCGGAGGGTGGAATGAGCGAAGTGGAACGCGAAAGCATGGAATTCGATGTGGTCATCGTCGGCGCAGGTCCGGCGGGGCTGACCGCGTCCATTCGGCTCAAGCAGCTGAATCCGGAGCTTTCCGTCGTCGTTCTCGAAAAAGGCGGCGAGGTGGGTGCGCACATCCTGTCGGGTGCTGTCGTCGATCCCATCGGCATCGACCGGCTTTTGCCGGAGTGGCGCGACGATCCCGATCACCCGTTCAAGACACCCGTGACCGACGATCAGTTTCTGGTTCTCGGGCCGGCGGGTTCTCTGCGGATTCCCAATTTCCTGATGCCGCCACTGATGAACAATCACGGCAACTACGCCGTCTCGCTCGGCAATGTCTGCCGCTGGCTTGCGGGCCATGCAGAGGGGCTCGGCGTTGAGATCTATCCAGGCTTCGCTGCTGCCGAAGTGCTCTACAATGACGAGGGTGCGGTCATTGGCGTCGCGACCGGCGATATGGGCGTGGAACGCGATGGCTCGCACGGCCCCAACTACCAGCCCGGCATGGCGCTTCTTGGCAAATATGTCCTGATCGGCGAGGGCGTGCGCGGTTCGCTTGCCAAGCAACTCATCGAGAAATTCGGCCTTGCCGAGGATCGCGAGCCGCAGAAGTTCGGCATCGGCCTGAAAGAGCTTTGGGAGGTGAAACCGGAGAATCACAAGCCGGGCCTTGTGCAACACTCCTTCGGCTGGCCGCTTGACATGAAAACCGGCGGCGGCTCCTTCCTCTACCATCTGGAAAACAATCAGGTGGCGGTCGGCTTCGTGGTTCACCTGAACTACAAGAACCCGTTCCTCTCACCCTTCCAGGAATTTCAGCGTTTCAAGACGCATCCCGCGATCAGCAAGACGTTTGAAGGCGGAAAGCGCATCTCCTATGGTGCGCGCGCCATCACCGAGGGCGGCTATCAGTCGGTTCCGAAACTGGTCTTTCCGGGCGGAGCCCTCATTGGCTGCTCGGCAGGCTTCGTCAACGTGCCCCGGATCAAGGGTTCCCACAATGCGGTGCTCTCGGGCATGCTCGCCGCCGAACATGCCGCGGAAGCGCTGGGCGCGGGGCGGGGCAACGACACGCTGGAGGGCTATGAGGTAGCATGGCGCGCCTCCGACATCGGCAAGGACCTGAAGAAGGTCCGCAACGTCAAGCCGCTCTGGTCGCGCTTCGGAACGCTTCTGGGCGTCGGCATGGGCGGTTTCGACATGTGGATGAACTCGCTGTTCGGCTTCTCGCTGTTCGGCACGCTGAAACACGGGAAGACCGACGCCGCATCGCTGGAGCCGGCTGCAAATCACAAGCCCATCGATTATCCCAAACCCGATGGCGTGCTCACCTTCGACCGTCTTTCCTCGGTCTTTCTCTCCAACACCAACCATGAAGAAGAGCAGCCCGTTCATCTTCAGGTGAAGGACATGGAACTGCAGAAGTCGTCGGAATATGCCGTCTATGCAGGTCCGTCCTCGCGCTATTGTCCGGCGGGTGTCTATGAGTGGGTGGATGGTGACGGCAATGCGCTCACGGATGGCAGCGACGTGGCCGATGCCCGTTTCGTCATCAACGCGCAGAACTGCGTCCACTGCAAGACCTGCGACATCAAGGATCCCAACCAGAATATCAACTGGGTGCCGCCGCAGGGTGGCGAGGGACCCGTTTACACAGGGATGTAACACCATTGTCCAAGCACGAGGAAGCACCCGTCAACACCAGTGCCATCGACGAGGAGGCATTGGCGGAGGCCTATAACCGTGCTCTTGCACTTGAAAAGGCCGGCGATCTCGGCGCCGCTGCTACCGCTTATCGGGAGGTGCTGGCACTCGACCCGGCCGACCATGGCGGTGCGGCGGTGCGGCTTGCCTCTATGGGGCGGGGCGAAACGCCTACCCGGGCTTCGGAAGCTTATGTGGCGACACTTTTTGACCAGCACGCCGGCGCGTTCGAGAGCATCCTCGTCGACCAGTTGGGTTATGACGTGCCGGCCTTGACCCGCAAGGCGCTGGAGGAGGTCGCTCCGGGCCCCTACGGCCGCATGCTGGATCTCGGCTGCGGAACGGGGCTCGCCGGCGAGGTCTTGCGCGATATCGCTGATCACATCACCGGCGTTGACCTGTCGGAAATGATGATCGAGGTCACCGACGAAAAGGAAGTTTACGACGCGCTTTATGTGGGCGACGCGGTGGACTTTCTTCATCACGCGGATGTCGACCCCTTCGACCTGATCACTGCAACCGACGTTCTACCCTATCTGGGTGATCTGGAAGCCTTCTTCGCCGGCGCTGCGGAGCTTTCGGTTGAAGGTGCGGTGTTGGCCTTTTCAAGCGAGACCTTGCCGGACGATGTGCTCTCCGGGCGAGCCTTCATGGTCGGGCCGCATCAGCGCTTCGCCCATTCCGAGGCCTATCTCGCCGACATGCTCTCGAAACATGGCTTTGTCGGCTTGGCCATCGGTGATATCGTCGTGCGGCACGAAATGGGAAAGCCTGTTCCCGGCCATCTGGTCGTCGCGCGGAGAAAGCCGGTCGCTTAGTTCCCGGTTCTTGCAAGCTTGACCTCAAGAACGTCGCCCGGCTGATCGTCGGGCATGATGCAGAATTCGAGCAGAACCGGCAGGTGATCGGACCCCACATCCTCAAGACGCTCGACCGTCAGCGGCACGATGCGGCCCTTGGTGAAAATATTGTCGATAGGAAGTCCCACCAGCCGGCGTATCGCTTCCGGAAGGATGGGCTTCATCCATGTGGGGCCAATGCCGGGCATGAGGTCCATCTGCCCGGCTGCGGCGACGCGGTGGGCTGTCACGCTCCATGGTGTTGCGTTCAGATCGCCGGCCAGAATGGCTGTCCCGGGGAAACGTTCAAGCACCGGCGCGACCCGGCTTACCTGGTGATGCTGCTCGAACGGCCACGGCCAGCCAAGATGCAATGCACCGATCTCCACAGCATCCGCCCCAAGCCGAACGGTCGCCACGGCCATTGAGCCACGGTCATAGCAACCATAGGCGTGGGGATCTGCGAACGGGCGACGTGAAAGTATGGCAACGCCTCCGATGCGCGCCGGCGGTGGACAGATCACGCGATAGGGATAGGTGGCCTTCAGGAACTCAAGCTGATCCACCCACATGCCCGAAACCTCGTTCAGGGTGACGATGTCCGGCTTCGTTCGTCCGATGAGAGAAAAAACCTGCTTGGGTGTGGCGTTGTCATATCGCAAATTGAGTTGAAGGAGCCGGTAGCGTGCCGACGGCGCGTCGGATATCTCCGCCCTTGCCGTCCCGGCTGTTGACTGGAAAGAAAGCAGTGTGGCGCTGAGGGTGGCGATACCGAGCACGGCTCCCGCCGCGCCGACCTGACGCCAGCCTCTCACAAACAGAAGAGGTGCCGCCAAAAGTGCGATCAGCACCGCGAGGTGAAGACGGAAATGCGCCATGGAATCGAGAGCAGGGTGCAGGCGACCCCAGAACCCTGCGACCAGCGGCAGCGAAACCGCAAAAACCCCCAACGCCAGCATGGCCGGCAGGATTGATGCGATCTTCAATTTCTTCATCCCGTTGCGCCCATTGCTCACTGTGTGCCGGCAGAAAAGTTGCGATCCGCGCGTAACCGCATTTTCGGGCTATTGGAAGGCGGTCTCGAAAAAGCTCCGCAATTTGCGCGAATGGAGCCGTTCGGGCGGCATGGCGGCCAGTTTCTCGACGGCCCGCATGCCGATCTTGAGATGTTGTGAAACCTGCCTCTTGTAGAAATCGGTGGCCATGCCCGGCAGCTTCAATTCGCCGTGCAGTGGCTTGTCCGAAACACACAACAAAGTGCCGTAGGGCACGCGGAAGCGGAAGCCGTTGGCCGCAATCGTCGCCGATTCCATGTCGAGCGCGATCGCGCGCGATTGCGAAAGGCGCTGGACCGGTCCACGCTGTTCGCGCAGTTCCCAATTGCGGTTGTCGATGGTGGCAACTGTGCCGGTGCGCATGATGCGCTTCAGTTCATAGCCGGAGAGCCCGGTGATTTCGGCCACCGCTTCCTGAAGCGCCACCTGCACCTCGGCCAGTGCAGGCAGTGGCACCCAGACCGGCAGGTCGTCGTCAAGCACGTGGTCCTCGCGGACATAGGCGTGGGCCAGAACATAGTCGCCAAGCGCCTGCGTGTTTCTCAGGCCGGCGCAATGGCCGAGCATCAACCAGGCGTGTGGGCGAAGCACCGCCACATGGTCGGTGATCGTCTTGGCGTTGGAGGGGCCAACTCCGATATTCACCATGGTGATGCCGGCATGTCCCTCGCGCACCAAATGATAGGCGGGCATTTGCGGGAGACGGGCCGGCGCGCTGGCAGAGGGGCTCGTTTCACCCGCCCGGGTGGTGATGTTGCCAGGTTCCACGAAGGCGGTGTAGCCATTCCCGCCCTCGGCCATCATCTCACGGGCAAGCGCGCAGAACTCGTCAATGTAGAACTGATAGTTCGTGAACAGCACGAAGTTCTGGAAATGCGTCGGTGCCGTGGCCGTGTAGTGCGAAAGGCGATGTAGCGAATAGTCGACACGCTGTGCGGTAAACGGCGCAAGCGGCAGCGGCTCACCGGCCGGAGCCTCGTGTGTGCCGTTGACGATATGATCATCCGTGGCGTTGAGATCGGGTACATCGAAGAGATCGCGCAGCGGCCGCTTCAGCCGGTCAGCGATGGACCCTTCCACATAGGTGTCCTGAAGAAACGCAAAATGCAGCGGTATCGGTGTCTCCGACTCGGAGATGGTGATGGGCACGCCGTGGTTGCGGATCACGAGGCTCAGCTGGTCGATGAGGTAATCTTCAAAGAGATCGGGCCGCGTGATCGTGGTGGCATAAACACCCGGCGCCGCCACATGGCCATAGGCGAGTCGCGTATCGATCTGGGCATAGGAACCGGTGGCAAGGCTGACTTCGGGATAGAAGGCGCGAAAGCGACGGTCGCTCTCTCCTTCCTTTGCTACCTGCGCAAAGGCCTCGCGCAGGAATGCGGTGTTGCGCTCATAAAGCGCCCTCAATGCCGCGACGGCTTCGCGAGCATCGGTAAAGCTTTTCCGGGCAAAAGGCTCGGGGCTTGAAATCGTCTGAATAGGCTGAGGGTATATTCTATGTTCCATGGCCTTTTATATGGATATTCTTGTTCTTCTCAAGGCCTGAGCCTACCTTGAACGTTTCAGGCTGACCATCAAAACAAGGCCGGCGCCACTCGAACGTTCATAATCCCCTTCAATGATGTTTTCATTGCCGGCACGGACGTTCTGGACCGCAAGCAGGGGGGAGCCGACCAGGGCGGCAAACATCAATCCCCGGGCCATGTGTGTGATCGTCC
Source organism: Nitratireductor kimnyeongensis (assembly GCF_019891395.1). Lineage (NCBI taxonomy): Bacteria > Pseudomonadati > Pseudomonadota > Alphaproteobacteria > Hyphomicrobiales > Phyllobacteriaceae > Nitratireductor > Nitratireductor kimnyeongensis. The sequence goes on from NZ_CP078143.1 coordinate 3,131,474, forward strand.
GCATCGTTTCGTACCTCAACTTGAGCTGTTCAGCGCAGCGCTGTTGTACCGCAAAGGGCGGCCTGCTCCGCGGAGCAGGAGAACGGCCGATTGTCCTGCCAGGGATCGGAAGGCCTGCTGGCCTCTGCGACCAGTATGGCGAGCCCCATGCCAAAGAAGGCGGTGATCAGGCAGACAATTGAAAAGCGGCGCATCAGCATTGGTTCGTCCTCAGTGTCGACATCACTGTGGCAGACGCGGACTGAACCGATACTGAGAGTGGTATTCATCCAGGGTTCAGCAGTGTTAACGCCGACACTATGAACAGATAACGGATCGTTTACTGGCAGACGCGTTGCAAAGTCGGCATCCGGTGCTTACTTGCCCGGGTATTGCCGCAATCCTCCCCCGACCGCGCGGCGTCCAACTCCAGGAGGCAACAAAGCATGACCACCCAGACCAAGCCGATTGAGCTCCACTACTGGCCGACGCCCAACGGCTGGAAAATCACCATCTACCTTGAAGAGACCGGGCTTCCCTATGATGTCCACTATGTGAACATCGGCAAAGGTGAACAGTTCGAACCCTCCTTCCTCAAGATTGCACCCAACAACCGCATGCCGGCGATCATCGATCCTGAAGGTCCGGGCGGCGAACCGATCTCCGTTTTCGAATCCGGCGCTATCCTCCAGTATCTCGGTCGAAAGACGGGCAAGTTCTATCCGACCGACGAACGGGCGCGCGTAGAGGTTGATCAATGGCTTTTCTGGCAGATGGGTGGTCTCGGCCCCATGGCCGGCCAGGCGCATCATTTCCGCAAATACGCCCCAGAGAAGATCGCGTACGGTATCGACCGCTACACCAACGAGGTCAATCGTCTCTACGGTGTGATGAACAAGCGCCTGGCGGACCGGCCGTTCCTTGCCGGCGATGACTATACGATCGCAGACATGGCGAGCGTAGGCTGGGTGAAGCCCTATGAACAGCAGGGGCAGGACTTGAACGATTTCCCGAATCTCAAGCGTTGGTTCGAGACCATCATGGCACGTCCTGCGGTGGCGCGTGCGCTCGAGGTCGGTCAGGAGTATCGGCGCAATATCGCCGAGGACAAGGAAGCCCAGAAGGTGCTCTTCGGGCAGCGCGCGAGCTGACCCTAGGCTAAGCGCTTCAGGCAGGGCGGATTCCGGGCTGCCTTCCTGCGCTGACGATATGATCCAGCTGAGATTGAGATGCGACGCGACCATCTCATCGCAAACGCCCCCCGCGCTTTCCGCAGGGAGAAAGCTTGGGGGGCGACTGGAGATAGCGTTCGTTATGTGACTGGCGAACCGGGGCGCGCCCACCTCAAAGGCGCGACCACGTCTGGTTTCTGCAAATCAGGCCTCCCAGAACACAACCACCCATTTTGAGACTGTTGCCGGAAAGCGTACCCTTGCCTGAATAGGTCTTGTCGTTGGCCGGGTCGGTGATCTTGCCGGTATATTTGCTGCCGCCGGCTGTCTGAAATGTCCCGATCTTCTTGCCCGCATGCTTGCCGCTTTTCAGCGTGATGCAATAGGAGCCGCCGCAGGGTGCGATCTGCGCGGTCGCACCGGACTCCGTGCGCCAATTCCCTTCGATGGGGTCAGCCGAGGCGATTCCGCCAGTCAAAAGCAGCGCTGCGCCGCTCAGAACAAGTCTGCCAATCATCACTCTTCCTCCCAATGATGTTGCAAGCGCAGCTTACGCAAACGTAAACGTAATACAACTGATTTCTACGTGCCTATCTTCAGTGAAGCCTTGTAGCGCGCAGGTGAGGGCTGCCTTGGAGCGCGGGAAGGCAAGACGGTGGGGGCGTTCTCCATGATCTGCACCTGGCTGCACGTGTCGCCGACCATATCGTCTTCTTTCGCGGGGGCGAACTGGCCGGCTCAGGCCTGGTGGAGGAGGTCTTCCGCCAAGACCTGATCGAAAGTGTGTTCCGAATCGAATGTACCGTGCGGCAGGAAGAAATGTCTCAACGGTCCTTCTGAGTGCCCATCGCTGCCTGCCCGGGACGTCGCGATCGCCTGGTTCAGGACAAGAATTTTCAGAAAATGCTTCGTCAAAGCGTTTCGCATGGTTATCAAAACCTTGCTGCGGCCGTTAACGGTTTGAGCTTGCCCGTCTGTCCAAAACCCAAGCCCGGCAGGGCTTTGCGATGCTTAACAAAAACAGACATTTACTGAAAATTTGAACTTTGTTTTCTTCAAATTAAGCACAAGATTTAACGGCGATTTCAGCCGTACCCTGCATTCTCGAAAGCATCGAAGGGCTCGCCCGAAAGGGACAAAACAAAAGGCTCTCGGGAGTAAAAACAGGGATCTTGAATTATGGCACGTTACGATGTTCAGGAAGCAGGCTTCGGTACGGCTGGTTCGTCCACTCAGGCCGACGTGCTGTTTCAACTTGGAATGATGTATGCGACCGGTCGCGATTGCGATGTCGATCTTGTGGCCGCGCACAAATGGTTCAACATTGCAGCCATCAAGGGGTCTGAACGTGCGGCTGAGCTGCGCTCGGAACTGGCGGCCGGCATGTCCAAGCCGGAGCTGGCAAAAGCGCTGCGCGATGCCCGCGAATGGATGACGATGCACTGATGCGGTGGGGGGCGGACCGTTCAGGGCCCGGCCTGAAATCGGCCGGGTCCTGAGCGCAAGGCATCATCACCACACGCTATTCCGCTTCCTGAAAGCGGACGAGCATGGCTCCATCGTTGACCTGTGCACCCTCAGCCGCGATTTCGGCGACGATACCATCATGCGGTGCGGCAATGGTATGCTCCATCTTCATGGCTTCAAGCACCAGGAGTGGCTGGCCTTTTCTCACCGCATCGTTCACCGCGGCACGGACCAGCTTCACCAGACCGGGCATTGGTGCTCTTAGTCTATCACCAGCCCCGCTTTCCTCAGCGGATTGAAGACGGTCCGGCACTCTCAATGTAACCGCATCAGCACCCTCAAAGACTGTTACATGACCGGGCCAGGAGGCAATGCGGATCGGATCGTCGCGCCGCACGATGATGGGCTGGTCTGATGGATCATTGCCAAGGCGAATGGCCAGGGCCCCATCTGCCTGAGCCGAAACGCGCGCTTCCAGAAGTTGCTCATCATGCACCACAGTCCGCTTGTGAACGAGCGAGCTGAAATGGCCATATCCCGCGATAGCCGAGAATGGATCGTTCGGCCGATCAGAGGGCTCGGCCATGGACGTTGCTGCAATGGCTGCTGCCAAATGTCTTTCCTGTAGAGGTGCGGTTTTGGTCAGCACATCTTGTTTGCGACCGATCAATCCCGTTTCCAGGCGACCGGCATAAAAATCATCGTCACGCAACAGACGCGCCAGAAAACCGAGATTGACGGTGGAGCCGGCAATTTCGGTTTGTTCGAGCGCGGTCGCCAGTCCGTCAACAGCGCCCGCCCGGGTCGGGGCATGGACGATCAGCTTCGCAATCATCGGATCGTAGAAGGGAGTTATGGCATCTTTCTCCGCAACACCGGCATCTACGCGCAGCGTTGCGGTGTCGAGCCTGTCGGGAAAATGCAAATGGTGCAACGTTCCCGTGGCCGGAAGAAAATCCCGTGTCGCATCCTCCGCGTAAAGACGCGCTTCGACCGCGTGGCCGGCGAGGGTGATCTCTTCCTGGGTGCGGGGCAGGGGCTCGCCTGCAGCCACCCGCAGCTGCCACTCGACCAGGTCCACGCCTGTGACCATCTCCGTCACCGGGTGCTCCACTTGCAACCGCGTGTTCATTTCCATGAACCAGAAGCGATCCGGTCGCAGCCCGTCCGAAGCGTCGACAATGAACTCGATCGTGCCGGCGCCGCTATAGGAAATGGCCTTGGCCGCCTTCACGGCCGCTTCCGTCATGGCTATACGCGTTTCCTCGTTCATCCCAGGCGCAGGTGCCTCCTCGATCACCTTTTGATGCCGGCGCTGGGCTGAGCAATCGCGTTCGAAGAGGTGGACAGCATGACCGTGCTTGTCCCCGAAAACCTGCACCTCGATATGCCGGGGGGACTGGATGTATTTCTCGACCAGCATGCGCTCGTCGCCGAACGCTGCCTTTGCTTCGCGTTGAGCGGCCGCCAGCGCGTCGGGAAACGCATCGGGGTCGGAAACCAGACGCATGCCCTTGCCTCCGCCGCCCGCGCGCGCCTTGATCAAAACCGGATAGCCGATTTCATTGGCCTTGGAGGCAAGGGCGACAAGCGCCTGAGTGTCGCCATGATAGCCGGGCACCACCGGCACTCCGGCTTTCTCCATCAGCCTTTTTGCGGCATCTTTCAGTCCCATTGCGCGAATGGCTTGAGATGACGGACCGACAAATGTCAGCCCAGCTGCCTCCACCTTCTCCACGAAGTCCGGATTTTCCGATAGAAAACCGTAGCCTGGATGGATGGCCTGCGCGCCGGTTTCACGAGCGGCGGCAATGATTTTCTCACCATTGAGATAGCTTTCGGTAGCCGGAGCAGCACCGATGCATATCGCCTGATCAGCGACACGCACATGCAGTGCCCCCCTGTCCGCGTCCGAATAGACAGCCACCGTAGCGATCCCCAGACGTCGTGCGGTCCTGATGACCCGGACGGCAATTTCTCCACGATTGGCAATGAGAATCTTGTCGAACATGCAGAGCGCTCCTCCTACAATTTGAGGGTACCATAAATCGTTGAACTCGGTTTGTGGCGGAAAATTCTGCTGGAAAGCGCGTAGTCTACCGAGGCCCACATTGCCTGCGCCTCGCAGGAGCTTTTCTGGTTTCATATCAAAGTGCTCAAGTGTATCACACGCAGAAATGTGTAAGCCATACAGTATTGATGGTACCAAAAATCGGTAATAATACCCAAAACAACTGCGCAAACGCCCCCCGGATAAAATATGTTTGTTTGGAAATACCGGGATGCCGCTGGGCCCGAAGGGCTGGAAAATGCCTTGCGCGGTGACGACGATCGGCCTTCCGGCACAAGAACCAATGCAGTGTGCAGCATGTTGGGTTTGGCTGGTCCAGGGCGCTCCTCAAAACAGCCGGTTAGCGTTCGTCGCATTTTGATTTTGAAACTCTGTACGCGCGTCTGAGCTGCTCGGGTGGCGAAGCGTTGTGACGCTGAGAAAGCGTGAGTTTTCGGCACACGAGTAGCGAAAAATCTCAGTCTAAAAAGCGGATCGGTGGGTTGTGTCCGCCGCGAACCGTAGCGGCCGCGCGCTGGTCCGCGAGCCGGGGACGTTCGGAGGCGTGAAGCGGAGCAATTCGCTGAATTTGTCAGCAGATAACAGATGGAAATTCCATGATGAAATATTCACCATCCCGCTTTCTGTTCGCCAGTAGTCTTGTGTCGATTTCGACTACTCTGCAAATCGGACCGCTCTTCGCGGCAGACATGCAGGGGACGGAACCTATACCTGAACCGCCAATATACTCTTCCTCACCTCTGCGACAGAACGCCCGCATTGTGGGAGGAGCTCCCGTGGCGGGGACGGTTGGTGGACCCCCTGTGGTCGTTCCAGGAGACGCCACCCCCATATACAAGGGCGACGACCTGCCTCCGCTGATTGATCTCGAAGGCAATTGTGGCGGCGCTCCCTGTCCCGCTGCAATGCGCGGGAAGATGTTGGACAACAGCTCGGTTGGCCGGTTACGGATCGGCGAAAACACAGAACGCGCTGAGCCAAGCGATCGATCAGCCGTTCCGTTTGTGATCTCCGTCGATGGACAGGTTGTCGACGAGAGCGGACACATCACAAATGAAGGCATGTTTGGCGTCTCGCCCGATGCCCGTCCCGTAGACAAACAGCGCAAGACCGACCTCGATCTCAATTCCGTGGATATTCAGATCAAGTTCGACGGGCTTGACACCGAGCCATTGCTCAATGTGTCGACCGTGCCCGTACAACGCATTTTCCGCGAAGGAGAACCGGTTCGATTCTATGCCACTTCCAATTATCCCGCGTTCATCAGCCGAGCGGAAATTCGCATTTTCGAGAGCAATGTTGCCTGGAACAACCGACCTTTGGCAGTCGTCCCCATCAATGTAAATGGCGAGGCTGGCTGGGTCATGCCTGAACGAAGCGGACGCGAGTTTCATTATGTGCTGCGTGTCTACGATACCAAGGGCCGTTTCGACGAAACGGTGCCTATGGGTATCGCCAGCACGCGCGGTGAATTTTTATCCGATTCTGGATATGGTGTGGCTCCCGGCAACGCGGAAGACAGAACTGCTTTTCGGAACATACCAGTCTATGGCGGCGCCATAACGGTTTATGGAAAGAACGTTCCTGAAGGATACGGGATCGTTGCTTTCGACGAACTTGTCCCGCTGGACCCCGACGGGAAATTTGTCACCCAGCGCATTCTGCCTCCAGGGCAACACGTTGTCGATGTTGCTGTTGATGGAGGGTCAAAGTCGGGCGGCCTCTATTTCAGTCGGGACGTGAACATTCCGACCAATGACTGGTTCTATGTTGCTCTTGCAGATTTCACGGTTGGAAAACGAACTGGCGACAGCGGCATCGAGGAAGTGCGGACCGGTGAATTCGACAAGGTGTGGAATTCCGGCCGCTTGGCATTCTATCTCCGCGGTAAAATCAAGGGCAAATTCCTGCTGACGGCGGCCGCTGACACGGGCGAGAACGAGATCAAGAATCTTTTCCGGGATCTCGATGCGAGAGACCCCAGGGAACTTCTCCGCCGCATTGACCCTGACAAATATTACCCCGTCTACGGCGACGATTCCACCTCGGTTGAGGATGCGCCGACCAACGGGAAATTCTACGTGCGCCTGGCACGGGGTGAGAGTCACGTCATGTGGGGCAACTACAAGACCAAGATCTCGGGGACACGCTTCCTGCAGGTGGACCGTGGCCTTTATGGCGCTGAGGTGGTCCTTCGTTCACCGGGCAATACCGCCAACGGGCAACCGAAATTCGAGGCGACGGCCTTTGCCGCCAAACCGGAAACGCTACCGCAGCGCGACGAATTCCTGGGAACAGGTGGTTCGGCCTACTTCCTAAAGCGCCAGCGCATAATCGAAGGCTCGGAAACATTGCATATTGAGTACCGAGACAAGGTGACTGGCCGGGTTATCGAAAGACGCGCGCTGGTGTACGGCGAGGACTACACCATCGATTATCTGCAGGGTGTCGTCATACTTGATGCGCCCCTCTCTTCCGGCTCAGTCGACGATGGAGCGATACGGAATGGAGCTCTGGGCGGATACAAGGCCTACATGGTGGCGCAATATGAATATCGTTCACGCTCCGGTGAAATGGACGACTATGTCTATGGTGGACGTGCGCAGACCTGGCTCGGGAAGCATGTGCGCTTGGGCGCCACAGGCATAAAGGACTCCACAGGTCTGTCAGACCAGAAGGCCTACGGCGCGGACGTCAGGGTTCAACGCTCTGAGGAAACCTATATCGACGGTGAGCTCGCCTACTCGAAGGGCCCCGGCTTTGGCATCTCGCGATCCACGGATGGTGGTTTGTCGTTGTCGGATCAGGATACCGCTGGACGTGAAGGGCTATCGGCGAAGGCTTGGAGTCTGCGTGGTCAGATGGCCTTGAAAGATTTCCGCCTTCTGGGAACCGCCGGCACAATCGGGGGCTATTTCGAACAGAAGGAAGCTGGTTTCTCCAGTGTGACCGAACAGGTGGATGCGGACGAGCGCAGCTGGGGCGCGGAGCTGGAAGTCCCTTTGAGCGCCAGCATGAACATGAAACTTTCATATGACGACTATCAAACCGCAGAAGGGAGAAGTCAGAGTGATGCGGAATTGGAGGTCAGCTACGTCTTCGATGCTTATTGGAAGGCGGCTTTCGGTGTCGCCTATTCCAAGCTCTATTCGCCGGGGGCGATCACATCCGGTAAATCTGGATATGACGGCAGACGCTTGGATGCTGGGTTGCGCGTCGATTACCGGCAAAACGATGATTATCTCTATTATGGTTTTGTTCAGGGCACGGTCGATCGGAAGGGGAATATTTCTAAAAACGATCGCTACGGCGTTGGCGCGGAAGTGCGACTGAGTGAAAAACTTGGCGCCGAGGGTGAGGTGTCTTGGGGCCAGTCAGGAATTGGCGGGCTGGCGGCTCTGACCTATGACCCGACACCTGAAGATCATTACTATATCGGCTATCGGCTTGATCCTGACCGGGCCACTGACGGCAGCTATGGCTATGATCTGCAGGGACGCGACCACGGCGCAGTCGTTGCCGGCGTCAAAAAACGGATGAGTGATGTGGTCTCGGCCTATTCGGAAGCCGATGTCGATCTCTTCGGACGCCGGAACTCCCTGGCTCAGCGATACGGTGTCATCTACACACCCGATGTTGCCTGGACGGTCGATGGCGGTTTCGAGGCCGGCAATATCGAGGATGATCGCGTCAACAGCGCTACCGGAAAGCAATATTCCGATTTCGAACGTTACGCCGGATCGCTTGGCGTGGGATTCAAGGACGAAGAACTGGGTGTCAGCGCTCGCCTTCGTGGTGAAGCCAGGTTGGAACGGTCCGAAGACGAAACACGAAATCGTAACACCTATGTCGTGAGCGCCGGCGCAAGTATGGACCATGATGGTTATGGCAGGGTTCTCGGAAGTGTGGATGCTGTCATCTCGCAAACGCCGGCGGGCACTTACTATAATGGAGATTATATCGAAGGTTCGATGGGATACGCCTATCGCCCCGTGGACAACGATCTGCTGAACGCGTTGTTCAGGTACACCTATCTCTACAATCTTCCAGGCAACGACCAGATCAGCAGCAAGACGCGCTCCACCAACGGACCACTCCAACGCAGCCACATCGTCTCGGCCGATCTGACCTATGACCTCCTCCCGTGGCTGTCCGTCGGCGGCAAATACGGCATGCGGTTGGGCGAGATCCGCACAAGAAGCACCGACGGTAGCGGTTCCATGGGCGATTGGGAAAAATCGTCAGCACATCTGGGTATCCTTCGTGCCGATCTGCATGTGGTCAAGAACTGGGACGCGATGCTCGAAGGCCGGGCCTTCTACCTTCCGGAGATTCAATCGATGGACTATGGCGCTCTCGCTGCCCTCTACAGGCATGTCGGCAACAACTTCAAGGTCGGTGCCGGTTACAATTTCGGGCGCTTCTCAGACGATCTCCGCGACCTCACATTGGATGACCGTGGAGCCTTCCTCAACGTGGTTGGAAAGTTCTGACGCCCGAAGCGGGCGCCGCTCGTGGGGGGAGGCGCCCGCACCCGCTTCTGACAAAGCATCGTGTGTCGTCTTTTCGACAAGGTTGTGTCTTGAAACAGGTCCGTCATTCAAACGCCAGGGCGTCTTTCCAGAGGCCCTGGCGATCTGCTAGGTCAAGAATGGCACTGTAATGGGTGCCGCTGGAAACGAATGGGGCATCGGAATTGGCCAGAATACGCTGGACCTTCTTAGCCGTGGTGACGGCATTGTTTCCCAGTATGGCGCTGGCGAACTGGAAGCCGATTGAACGCGTCGAACCCTATGTGATCTCTGGTTCCACGGCGCTGGATCTCTACAGGTCCATCGGGGAGCGCGGACCCAAACTCGGCGTGCGTCGGGTTATCGCCTACACGGATTTCAAACTGACCTGGCGTCGGGATTATCAGCCCCGCAAGGATGGTGCCTGCGTTTTGGCTTCAGCCATACCAAAGCTGATCATCACCTACCGTCTGCCGCAGATTTCCGGATCGCTCTCATCGCAGACACGTTCATCCTGGGAGCGCTTTTTGGAAGGGGTCAAGGCGCATGAGCGCGTCCATGGAGAGGTCATCACCGACATGGTGAAGAAGATTGAAGCCGTGTCGGTCGGATTGCGGGCCGAGAACGATCCTGGATGTCAGAAGGTGCGCGCGTCACTGCAGGAGCATTTGGGAAGACTCTCAGAGGAACAGCGACAGCGCAGCCGCGAGTTCGATCGCGTCGAAATGGGCGATGGGGGCAATGTCCACCGCCTCGTTATGGAGTTCATCAATGGGGACCGGCAGCGCAGCAATTGATGCTGCCTGTCCGCATTCTACATTCTGAAAACACCGAACTTGGTATCTGAGATCGGCGCGTTCAACGCTGCTCCTAATGACAGGGCAAGCACCTCACGCGTCTTCGCGGGATCAACAATTCCGTCATCCCAAAGACGTGCGCTCGAATAGAGCGGATGGCCCTCGCGTTCATATTTTTCGAGAATGGGGCGGCGGAACTCGGCTTCCTCCTCCGCACTCCAGCTCTCCCCCTTCCGTTCGATGCCTTCGCGTTTGACGATGGACAGGACGGTCGCCGCCTGTTCACCACCCATCACTGAAATACGCGCATTGGGCCACATCCACAGAAAGCGGGGTGAATAGGCGCGGCCGCACATTCCGTAATTGCCGGCCCCGAACGAACCACCGATGATGGCTGTGACCTTCGGCACCTGCGCCGTCGCAACCGCGGTTACCAGTTTCGCGCCGTCGCGCGCGATGCCGCCAGCCTCGTATTTGCGCCCCACCATAAAGCCGGTGATGTTCTGCAAGAAGACAAGCGGGATCTTTCTCTGGCAGCACAATTCGATGAAATGGGCGCCTTTCAGCGCGCTTTCGGAGAAAAGCACGCCGTTGTTCGCCAGAATTCCCACGGTCATGCCGTAAATGTGGGCAAAGCCGGTGACGAGCGTTGTTCCGTAATTGGCCTTGAACTCATCGAATTCGGAACCGTCCACCACACGCGCGATCACCTCGCGCACGTCATAGGGCTGACGGGTGTCTGCGGGAATGATGCCGTAGATCTCAAGAGGATCGAAGGCGGGCGGAATCGGTTTGCGAAGATCAAGCGCTAGGCTTTTCTTTCGATTCAGGTTTTTGACGATGCGCCGCACGATGGCAAGGGCATGCTCGTCGTCCAGCGCGTAATGGTCGGCAACGCCCGATTCACGCGTGTGGACCTCTGCTCCCCCGAGCTCTTCCGCAGTGACGACCTCACCGGTCGCCGCCTTCACCAGCGGCGGCCCGCCGAGAAAGATGGTGGCATTACCCTTCACCATCACCGTCTCGTCGCTCATCGCCGGCACATAGGCGCCGCCCGCGGTGCATGATCCCATCACGCAGGCGATTTGCGGAATGCCTTTCGCCGACATGTTCGCCTGATTGTAGAAAATGCGGCCGAAATGATCGCGGTCGGGAAATACCTCATCCTGATTGGGCAGGTTCGCACCGCCCGAATCCACCAGGTAGATGCAGGGAAGATTGTTCTCCAGCGCAATTTCCTGGGCACGCAGATGCTTTTTCACCGTGAGAGGATAATACGTGCCGCCTTTCACGGTCGCATCGTTGACAACGACAACGCATTCCTGCCCCTCAATGCGGCCCACTCCGGCAATCAGTCCTGCGGAAGCAATCTGCCCACCATACATGTCGAAGGCGGCGAATTGGCCGATTTCGAGAAAGGGAGATCCCACATCGAGCAGTTGTGCAAGCCGTTCGCGCGGCAGGAGCTTGCCACGTTTGATGTGGCGTACCCGGGCCTCATCCGTTCCGCCGCGCTCGATGACGGCAGCCTTCTCTGCCATCTCCGCGACAAGCCCCTGCATGCGGTCGAAATTTGCCTTGTAGGTGTCGGAAGAGGGGGAAAGCTGCGATTGAAGGACGGTCATGCGATCTCCTGCGGCGAAGGGGGCACTATGCCCAATCCGTGGTTTGATTCCCATGGTCTGGCAAGCCGCCCGCATCGCGCAGCATCCGTGCCATGTGCATAAGATTGAAGGTCATGAAGGTGAGGTTGCGGCGCGTGAACGCGCTGTCATAACCGGCCCGGTTGCCTTCTCCGGTCTCGTCGCCATAGGAAGGGCCGGGCCCGGCTTCGCCGATCCAGCCGCAATCGGCCTGAGGCGGGATGGTGTAGCCGATATGCTGCAGCGAATAGAGGACGGTTTTGGCCACGTGTTTGATGCCATCCTCATTGCCGGTGATGATCGTTCCGCCAACCTTTCCATAGTAAATATACTGGTTCTTGGCGTTGCGCTGCCCCGAATGGGCGTAAAGCCGCTCTATGATCACGCGGCAGATGGAGCTCTCCTCGCCAAGCCAGATGGGAGTGCCGATCACCAGGATGTCGGCCTGATTGACCTTCGGCCATATCTTTTCCGGCCAGTCATCGGCCGGCGCGCCTTCTTCACGCATGTCTGGGGCGATGCCGAAGGCAATGTTGAAATCGGCGGCGCGAAGATAGTCAACCGCAACGCCACAACGCTCCATGAGGGCGATTGAATCTCGCATCAGATCTTCGGTATGCGATGCAGCGCGGTCGCTTGGCTTCAGTGTGGTGTTGAGGAACAGGGCTCTCAACCCGGAAAAGTCTGAGTTTGCATCGTCCGCGAGCCGCTTTTGCAGGTCATTGAGTGGCATGGTTTATCTCCTGATGTGTGTGACCGAGGTCAACGCATGGGAGGGGACATGGTTCTCACGTCTCCGACATCATCTCGCGTCCGATCAGCCAACGTCTGATTTCGCTCGTGCCGGCGCCGATCTCATAGAGCTTCGCGTCCCGCAAAAGCCGCCCTGCCGGAAACTCGTTCACATAGCCGTTGCCGCCCAGTAGCTGGATCGCGTCCAGCGCGGTTTGTGTCGCCTTTTCGGCAGCGTAGAGAATGCAGCCTGCCGCATCCTTGCGGGTTGTCTCTCCCCGGTCACAGGCGGCAGCCACGGCATACACATAGGCGCGGCATGCATTCATCGTCGTGTACATGTCGGCCAGCTTGCCCTGTACGAGTTGGAAAGAGCCGACGGCCTGGCCGAATTGCTCACGCTCCCGCACATAGGGGGCCGCGACATCAAGACAGGCAGCCATGATGCCCACGGGTCCGCCTGCCAGCACCACGCGCTCATAGTCCAAACCCGACATCAAGACATTCACGCCCTTGCCTTCCTCGCCCAGCATGTTTTCGAATGGCACTTCGACGTTTTCGAACACCAGTTCGCCCGTGTTGGATCCACGCATGCCGAGCTTGTCGAGCTTCTGGGCAACCGAAAACCCCTTCATGTCCCGCTCGATGATGAAGGCCGTAATGCCGCGCGGTCCAGCGTTTGGATCGGTCTTTGCATAGACCACCAGTGTGCCGGCGTCGGGCCCGTTGGTGATCCACATCTTGGAGCCGTTGAGGACAAAGCGGTCGTTTCGCTTTTCCGCCCGGAGCCTCATCGAAACGACGTCCGAACCGGCACCCGTCTCCGACATGGCGAGTGCGCCCACCGTCTCGCCAGAGCACAGGGCGGGCAGATATCTCTCCTTCTGTGCGTCATTTCCCCAGCGGCGTATCTGGTTCACGCACAGATTGGAGTGCGCGCCATAGGAGAGGCCGACCGAGGCGGATGCGCGCGAGATTTCCTCCATGGCCACCACATGCGCCAGATAGCCGAGGCCCGAGCCGCCATAATCGGGATCGACGGTCATGCCGAGCAGGCCAAGAGCCCCCATCTCCTGCCAGAGATGGGCGGGAAATTCGTTGCTTTCATCGATGTCTGCAGCGAGGGGGGCAATCTTTTCCTGTGCGAAGCGATGTGCCATCTCCCGAAGCGCGTCGATGTCCTCGCCAAGTCCGAAATTCATCGATCCGGTATACATCGGTCTCCTCCGATCACATCGCCGCGCCCACAAGGCGCATGGTCATGGTGTGGTAATTGGCAGCGACTTCATCTTCAGAAAGCCGCAGTTCAGGGCGAAACCAAACGATCACACCCGTGATCATCTGGATGATCGCCATGGCGGTCAGTGAAACGTCGTCAATCCGGAACACCCCGTCGCGCCGACCATCAGTCAGAATGCCTCTGAGTTCGCCCTCATACTCGCTGCGGAGGTCGAGAATGCGCTTGAGGCGTTCCTCGGAAAGGCTGCGCAGTTCCAGATTGCTCACATGCGTGGAGTTGCGACGAGCCAAGTGAAAGCGGATGTGGTTTTCAACGAAAGCAGCGAGGCGTCCTGCAGGCTTTTCTTCAATCGAGCCTTCAGCAGGACGCGCTTCCCCCCAGGAACCGATCAGATTTTCCATATGTTCGCGCATGAGCGCGTAAAGCAGAACTTCCTTTGTCGGAAAATAGCGGTAGAGCGCGGCAGGCTGAACGCCCACCTGGCTCGCGAGCTGGCGCATGGACATGGCCTCGAAACCGAGACGCGCGATTAGGTCGAGCGCGGCGTCGCGGATCGCCGCTTCGGTCTTCTCTCCATCGGAACCGGTCGTGCGAGCCATGGGATCTCCTCGGGAAAATAATAAAACGAACGTTCAATTAATTCAAGGCCCAAGGAGAAATCCAAGGCCCAGGCAGACGTAGGGCTTTGCTTGCACGCTCAAGAAGCACCGCTTGGGATGAGGTGAAATACGGAGCCACCCGGACGGGACAGAAGCACGTATGCCGATGCGTTGATGCCAGGGCGGGAAACCGGGAAAATCGATCCTGTTCTCCATACCGTCGTGCCCGGTTGACACAGGTGGCTCCGTTGCGAAGAAAACGGGAGTGGCCGAAATAGGTTCCAGAGTTTTTTAGCGCCGTTTCAAAGAGTTTGCAGGAGCGCTTTGGTTGTCGTGACCCCGCAGAATTCAAAGCCGAGTGTAGTGACATGGGCGCGATGCAGGTCTCTTGCAGGAATCGTTCCACCTTGTCCGTCGGGAAGGTCGAAACAGTCGCAGGCGTCCTCCACCAGAACCATGGACCAACCCATATTGGCGCCTGTGCGGATCGTGGTCGAGACGCACATGTCGGTGGAAATGCCGCACGTTATCACTGTTTTCGCACCGAGCCGGCGTAGCCTGAGGTCAAGATCGGTACCGATGAATGCCGAGTTGACGCTCTTTGTCACGAGTTGTTCGCCAGGCAGCGGAGTAAACCCCGGGCGCATAGCATGGCCAGGTTCGCCGGCGCGAAGCGTAGAGCCGGTTTCGACGGAATCATGTCGTACGTGAATTATGGGCCGATCAGCCTTCCGCCAGGCTTCAAGTACGGCAAGCGCGTTCTGGTCGACGTCCCCGTTCCAGCGTTGCGGCCATGGAGGGCCGTCGAAGGCCTGTTGGAAATCGATCAGGAGAAGAACAGCGTCATCCATATCCATCTATGAACCTTGCAAAAATCAGGGTGCTACCGGATTGCGCGCATCCGAAAGGATCCGGCCTCCGATGGCCACGAAACACACGCCGGCGGCGCGCTCTATCCAATGCTGAAGGTGTTGAAAGCGTCGAATGATCGGCGCTGAAGACATGAAAAGCGTAACAAGGGTATACCAAACCAGCGCACTTCCAATCACAAGAACGACCATCAGCAACATCAACCAGAATGGTGTGCTCTCCGTGACCGCGGTGGCAAAAACGCTTGTGAAGAGGACAATCGCTTTGGGATTGGTCGATGTCACCAGAAAACCAAACACCAGCGGATTGCCCTTGGGCTTGTCGCCGTGCTCCCTCATTTCCAGTCGTACGGGCTGGGCAAAAAGCAGTTTGAATCCCAGATAAATGAGATAGCAGCCGCCCAGGATGCGCACCGCCCACGCCAGCAATTGATATTCGATCAGGATCGCGGAAAGACCAGCAAGACTGAGGGCTGCGTAAATACCAAGGCAAAGCGAGACGCCGAGTGTCGTCCACAGTCCGGCCACTGTTCCGCGGGTCATTGAGGAACGCACGACGGCAATGAAATCCGGTCCCGGCAGCATCAGCGCCGGAATGAAAACAGCAAACACGCCGGCCAGGATCACAAACGGCCCCATATCTCCTCCACTTCGGCAAGGTGGGCAGAGATTAAACCTAATCGCGCCGGCATCTCCCACAAGAGCCAGCGGCACATCTTCGAACCCGGATCTGGACCAAAATATAGAGGAGAAGAAGGCCGGTACCAAAGGACAGGCCGATGCCGAGCGTGGCGCCCGCAGCCTTAGCCCCGAATGCTTCCAGCAAGAGTGCTGCGACAGAGAGCATTGAAAGCAATGCGAGGTTGTTGGCGCTTTCGGAGAGCGCGAGGAGGAACCCTTTTTCCCGACCCGCGCGCTGGGCGATCATGGCCGTGCTCGCCGGGGCGGCAAATCCCAGCGCCACGCCCCATCCTCCAAGGCATAGAACGGCCCCATATAGCGGGAGCGGTGCGAAGAGAAACAGGTTCAAGGTGAAAGCAAGCAAAAGCAGGGCCCCGAGGAGCAATGTCTGATCGTCTCTTAACAGTCGTTTGGCAATGCCGATTGAGAGGTTCCCAAATGCCAATCCGATACCGAAGGCGGCAACCGAAAGACCAGTCTGAAATGTGTTGATCGTAAATCGCTCACGCAAAAATTCACCGCTGAGACCGAAAGCGGCAACAGCGGATCCGTTCCAAAGTGCCTTGGCCGCAATCAACATGAGAATAGTTCTCTTGAGATCTTTGAAACAGGGCCGGCCCCGCCTGAACGGAGGGGGGCTTTCGGTTTTCAGAATGAGATTGACTGGCAGCATCAGCGCCACACAGCCGGCGGCGCTCGCCAGAAAGGGGGCGCGCCAGCCGATCGTTTGTGTGAGAACACCGGCGAGTGCCGGACCAAGTGCAATCCCGGCTGTCATGCCCAGCATGACGAGCCCCATGGCCCGGGTGTGGTCCGCATCAGGCAATCGGTCGGCAATCAGAGCAAAAGTGGCGGGGATGAGCGCCGCCGCTGCCGCTCCGCCAAGCACACGAAGGAGAATGGCAGAACCAAGCGTTGGCGCAAAGGCCACCGCAAGCCCGTCAGCTGCGAGGAGCGCCAGCGCACAAAGCAGGAGTTGCTTCCTGTCGACCTTGTGGGCGAGAAGGCCGACAATCGGCGCTCCAATCGCATAGGAAAGGGCGTAGCCGGAGATCAGCCAGGAAGCTGCAGCGGGTGACACATCAAAAGCCGACGCTATGGGTGTCAGGATGGGCGCGATCATGAATTCCGTCGCACCGACGAAGAAGACGACCAGTGCAAGCACCGGCAGAAAAAGCCTTGAAGGCATGGATAACCCCGGAAATGCGTTGATAAGCATGGGTGAACAATCTGGAAACGGAGGAGAAAAACACCTGCGAGCTGGCGCGAAGGCTCTGCGTCAGTCATTCGGAATTGGGAGAGGTGTTTGGGCGTCTGGCGGCATGGCCGCTTGGGCGGGTCGCCTGGACGCCTCCTTAACATCGCACGCACACGATGGGCTTGCAAGCGCCATGCTTTCCAGGCGAGGGTTCATGGGACTGGAAATCAGGCAGCTAATCTAGTCGAATTTCGGCGATTCATGACAGGGGCGATCATATGAATTTCTCGATCCGGTCCGTGGCTCAAGACGCGGATAGCTGGTGGGATCTGCCTACGGGCACCGCCAACACCATCGCTGATGTGCCGGGCGTGACCGTTGGCCATGTGACCTGTCTGGAGGGCGCGGCTCGGACAGGGGTCACAGCTGTCGTGCCGCACGATGCGGACCTCTTCCGCTATCCCGTACCGGCCGGACTAGCCGTGCTGAACGGTTTTGGAAAGAGCGCGGGGCTCCTGCAACTCGCTGAGCTTGGACGTATCGAAACGCCGATCCTTCTCACCAACACATTCGGTGTCGCCGCCTGCACCACGGCGCTGATCCGCAGGGCGATTGAACAAAACCCGGACATCGGTCGCAGTCGCGCCACGGTCAACCCGCTCGTTCTGGAATGCAATGACGGACGCGTCAGTGACATTCAGGCTCTGGCTGTAACGGAAGCCATGGCCGACCAGGCCATTTCTGCGGCCAGCCCGGAGTTTGCGCAAGGCACTGTGGGGGCCGGTACGGGAATGCGGACGTTCGGCTTCGCGGGAGCCATCGGCAGCGCCTCGCGACGCGTGGCGCTGACATCTGGTCAAGAGTATGTGCTTGGCGCGCTTGTTCTTTCCAATTTCGGACGGCCCGGCGATCTACGCGTTTTGGGAGAGCGTATTGGAACGCCGGAGACCGGGCGTGGTGACCCGGCCGACAAAGGCTCGGTGATCATCGTCTACGCCACCGATGCGCCGCTTGATTCGCGCCAGCTCTCGAGGCTTTCGCGGCGGGCCGGGGCCGCGCTGGGGCGTCTTGGCAGTTATTGGGGAGATCAAAGCGGTGACATAGCCCTTGCTTTTTCGACCGCCAACCGTCTTACCATCGACAGCGAGGTCGACGCCATCGAGCGCCTCGGGGAGGCTCGGCTTGATCCCTTTCTGCTTGCAGCTCTCGAAGCGGCGGAAGAAGCGGTGCTGAACGGGCTCTACAATGCCCAGCCGCTCACCGGTTATGATGGCCTTCAGCTTCCTGTCCTGCGGAATCAACTTTTGCCGCGCAAGGCGTGACGCCCTTGCTCCAGGCTTTCTGGAAGAGTAAGCCCAAAGGGGAGTCGGTCTCCGGCTTCCGGCCAGCCCTCGCACATCTCCTCTCCCTTCGGTGCGACAGCCAGCACAACGAACCTGGTCACGGAGAACCTTTATGTATTACCGCCTTTTCCGATCCTTTCTGACTGTGTGCATGCTGACGATGCCGGCATTCGGGCAGGATGAGCCGGACACGATTGCTCCGGAGATCGGAAACAGGGTTTTGGAGCATTACATCACGCCCGTTCTCGCCCGGTTCAGCGAGACGAGCAGCACACTTTCCGGGGCGCTGAACGCGGTCTGCAAAGGTGGTTCTGCACCTGAAATGAGTGCTGTGCGAACAGGCTTCTCCGATACGCTTTCCGCCTTTGCCCATGTCTCCGTGTTGCGGTTCGGTCCATTGGTGGCCGATAACCGTTTCGAACGTATCTTCTTCTGGCCGGATACACGCGGTGTAACCCTTCGCCAGGTGCAGGGATTGCTTGCCACGGAGGAGCCGTTACCGAGCGATCTTGCCGATCAGAGCGTCGCGCTGCAGGGGCTGCCGGCACTCGATTACGTGCTCTTTGGAACAGGCGGGGACGCACTGGCTGAGGACGCTCGGCGTTGCAATTACGCCCTGACGATCGCCAACAACGTTGCAGATATTGCCACGCAACTGGAAGCGGCCTGGGCCGAAGGAACATCGTTCCGCGTTTCTTTCATCTCGCCTGCGGCCGACCGTGATCCTTACCGTTCAAAGGCCGAAGTGGCCGGCGAAATCGTCAAGGCCGCAGGCACCACACTGGAATTCGCACGCAATGCCGAACTGCTCCCGGCTCTGGGCAAAACCGTGGAGAAAGCCCGTGGCAAGCGCGCGCCATTCTGGCGCAGCGGCCAGACCTTCGCTTTCGTCGCCGGTCAGATCGAGGGCGTTCAACGGCTCATCGATGCCGCCGGCTTCGTTGACGGCCCCTCCGAACTCGTCAATGGCTATGGCCGTGGCATGAATTTCGACCTCTCACACGCCCGCGAGACCCTGCTTGCGGTTGAAACGGCACCGGAAGCCGCGTTTTCCGAGGAGCAGGACCGTGGGCGGATCTCCTATGCGACGATTGCCATGGAGGGGGCGAAGCACACGCTTAACGGAGAGCTCTCGGGCGCACTCGGATTGGTGATGGGGTTCAATGCGCTCGATGGAGATTGATCGACGGACATTTCTCGCCCTGGCCGCCGCGTCAGCGTTCCGCCCCCATGGCGCGATGGCGGCGGAGGAGGAGGCGCTGTTCCTTGGAGCTCGGCTCAATGCAGGGGCATTCGAAGCTGCTGTCATCGATGCGACCGGGCGCGACCGCCTCATTCTGCCGCTGGAGGCGCGGGGGCATTCTTTCGCCATTGACGCACCACGAAGGCGCGCCGTTGCCTTTGCGCGTTCGCCAGGTCGTTTCGCCATCGCCTTTTCGGTTGATGGCAAAGGTGAGCCGCTCGCCTTCGCTCCACCACCTGACAGGCATTTTTACGGCCACGGTGGCTTCACTCCGGATGGCAAACTCCTGTTTGCGACGGAAAATGACTTCGAAGGCGAGCGCGGGGTCACTGGTGTTTACGATGCCACCGCCGGGTTCCGTCGCATCGGCGAGTTCGGGACCGGCGGCATCGGGCCGCACGAGGTAATTCTTCTGGCAGACGGCAGGACGCTTTGTGTTGCCAATGGTGGTATTCTCACCCATCCCGACTATGAACGGATCAAGCTCAATCTGGCGACGATGAAACCCAGCCTCTCTTATGTGGATATCGAGACGGGCGATATGGTCGAGCAAGTGGACCTTGCTCCAGAACTGCACAAGCTCTCGATTCGTCACTTGACACTCGATCGCTTCGGTGCGGTCTGGTTCGGAGCGCAGTATCAGGGCGAGGATGATCTGCGTCCGCCCTTGGTGGGGCGCCATAGGCGAGGCCAGACGATTGAGCTTTTCCCCGGACCGGAAGCGACGCTGACGGCGCTCGATAATTATATTGGTTCCGTGGCCACCGATTCGTCCGGAGAGATTGTGGCCACCTCCTCGCCGCGCGGCGGGCTGGCCGTTTTCTGGGATGCCCGATCGGGCCGCTGCCTCGGTGAGCGGTCGCTCAAGGACGGATGTGGGATCGCACCGTTGGCCAATCGCCGTCTTCTGGAAACAAGCGGACGCGGTGCGATCGTCCGTACCGGCCCGGACACGCCGATGGAAAATGTTCGCGCTACCGATCCCGCTGCACCGACCTGGGACAATCATCTTCGTCGCTTGTAAAGATACACCGTCAAACCGCATTTTGCGGCTTGTCGCCGACGAGTCGTGTGCTTATCTTCGCCTCGTTCTCAGGGCGGGGTGAAACTCCCCACCGGCGGTAAGCGGAACTGGCCGCAAGCCCGCGAGCGCCTTTTCGCAAAATTGCGGGAAGGGTCAGCAGATCAGGTGAAATTCCTGGGCCGACGGTGACAGTCCGGATGGAAGAGAACGCGCGGTGTTCGTGTGCCGGTATCCCGGCAGCCGTTCATCGCCCGTGATCGCCTTGGGTGACGTGTCTGTTGCGAAAGGAGATCACGATGACACACACCCGCTATGCATTCATCAAGGCCAACTGGCACGCCGATATCGTCGATCGCGCGCTTGAAGGCTTTTGCGAGCTGATTCCGGCCGACCAGGTGGACGTGTTCGACGTGCCCGGCGCCTTCGAACTACCGTTGGTCGCGCGCGATCTTGCGGCCTCGGGGCGATATGCGGCTGTTGCCGCTGCGGCCTTCGTCGTGGATGGCGGGATTTACCGGCACGATTTCGTCGCGCAGGCCGTCATCGACGGTTTGATGCGCGCAGGGCTCGATACGGGCGTGCCCGTGCTGTCGGTCTCGCTCACGCCGCATCATTTTCAACCCACCGAGCATCACACAGTGATCTATCGCGAGCATTTCATTGAGAAGGGGCGCGAGGCGGCCAACGCCGCTCTCATGATCGGTAGAACACGCGCGGCGCTGGCGGCCTGAACATCATTTTGGGATATGAGGGGGACAGCCCATGGCGAAAGCGTCGGAACGGCTCCCCGTTCTCGTTTCTGGACAGATCCTTCAGCGTTGGTTGTGCGCGGCAGCCAACGCCTCGGCGAACGCTTCCTCGAAGACATCGATTTCCTGATCCGGACCGACGCTCACGCGTATGCATCGGTCGAGCCCGGGTGTCGCCGGTTTACGCACGAATACATCGCGTTCAAGCAGGCCCTGCATCACGGCTTCGGCTGTTGATTTTCCGCCGCAGTCGATGGCCACGAAATTCGTGGCAGAGGGAATTGAATCCAGTCCATTGGCCGAAGCGATCGCAGCGATCCGGTCCCTGCAAACGCCTATACGATGAAGTGTTTCGCGCAGATATGTCTTGTCTTGCAGTGCGGCCAGGCTTGCCGCCTGCGTGATGCCGGGCATTCCGAAGTGATTGCGGATCTTGTCGAAGGCACGGATTGTCTCGGGCTCGCCTATTGCATAGCCGCAGCGCATTCCGGCCAATGCATAGGCCTTGGAAAAGGTGCGCATGCGCAAGACATTCGGCCGGTCGGGCTCGAAACGGGGCAGGGCGCTTGCCGGCGCTGTCTCGCCATACGCCTCGTCT
The DNA here is from genome assembly GCF_019891395.1 of Nitratireductor kimnyeongensis. Classification (NCBI taxonomy): domain Bacteria; kingdom Pseudomonadati; phylum Pseudomonadota; class Alphaproteobacteria; order Hyphomicrobiales; family Phyllobacteriaceae; genus Nitratireductor; species Nitratireductor kimnyeongensis. Next base: position 3,153,390 of record NZ_CP078143.1, read on the forward strand.
AGAATCAGCATGCTGGTTTCAGGCAAAGATTCGATGAACCCCTGTATTTCGTCGGCTTCCCACCACGTACCCATCGGGTTGTCGGGATTTGAGAGATAGACCAGTGGCGCGTTCTCGGCGAGGGCGGCGTCACGCAACCCTTCCAGGTTTTCGTAATCACCTGCATATGGAACGGTTACCAGCCGCCCTCCGAAGCCGGCCACATGATAGTTGAAGGTCGGGTACCCGCCCAGCGATGTGACGACCGGTGTCCCCGGTTCGATGAACAATCGGGCCACAAGCCCCAAGAGGCCATCGATGCCTTCTCCGACAACGATGTTCTCCGGCTTGACGCCGTGCTCGCCCGCAAGGGCTGTTCGCAAATCGGAGCTCTCGGGGTCCCCATATTTCCAGACATGATGCGCCGCGCTCCCGATGGCCTCAAAGACGCGGGGCGAGGGACCAAAGCCATTTTCGTTTGCACCGAGTCTGGCGCGAAAAGGGCGTCCGGCGGCACGCTCCTGCGTTTCCGGCCCCACGAAGGGCACGGTGGAAGGGAGAGATTGTGCAAGTGGGGTAAGCGGTGGGCGTCGTGTCATGGGCCGTGTCTGGTCTGTGCTTTCTCTAATTGAACGCGGCGACCCTACATCAAGCCAGGTAAGTGTGAAATCGCCTTTGCGGCGATGACCAAGAACAGCGCGAAAAAAAACGGGGCCTGGCAAATGCCAGGCCCCGCTTCAAGCTTTACGGCTCTTCTGATTAGAAGTCGCGCTGGAAGCGCAGGAAGCCGTGCCACTGGTCGAGATCACCAGCCGGCGTGTCGAACTGGGTGTAGTTGACTGCGAGCTTCGCGTTGAAGTTCTCGACGATCTCGTAGTCGATGGTCGTGCCAACGTTCCAGGCGTTGACGTCGGTGAAGACAACGTCATGACCGACTTCGCTGTAGTAAGCGGCGCCGAGAGAGGCGGTCAGCTTCGGCGTAGCCTTGAAGCCGATGACACCAGCGAGCGACCATTCTGCACCCGGCATGACTTCCACGCCACCGTAGGTCACGGTAGCAATACCGTCGAACGGGTTGGCCGAGTAGAAGCTTACGCCGCTTTCGTACTGTGCCAGAGCTTCGATGAAGAAGCGGTCGGTCAGGTTCGCCTTGACGATACCCTTGACTGCGAATTCTTCAGCCGTCGCATCGTAAGCGGCATAGAGGTCTGCGGAGCCCCAGCCCTGAGCGATGCCGACCTTACCGACAACATTCGGCGTCCAGTCGTAGTCGTCATCAGCTTCTTCGAGCATGACGGCGAAGGTAACGCCATTGCCTGCTGCGAAGTTATAGCCGATGAAGTGAACGCGCGAGTACGGGAAGTAGCCGCGGTCCTGCTCGCCATGGAGACCCGTATCCCAGATCGAGTCGGACATACCCATGGAGAGGCCGCCGAGCGAGATCACTGCCTGCTGCAGGTTCACACCCGAGCTGGTCACACCGTGTGAGTAGGCGTCGCCGTCGTTCAGGCCGATCGTCGGGAGAGCACCGGTGTTGCCGGACGTGCCGCGCAGCTTGATCCATGCGCCAAGCGTGCCGTACTCGGTCTCGGAGCGCGCGTCGATGTTGAGCTCGCCGCGAGCATACTTGTCCCAGCCCTCGGAGTCGCCGAAGTCACCATCGGAGTAACCGATCTGGTAACGGACCATACCGCTGATGCGGAGGCAGGTCTCGGTGCCGGGGATGTAGAAGAAGCCTGCGCCGTAGACGTCGCAAACGCGCACATATTCCATCGGCTCCGGCTCGGGGACGACGATCGGGTCGGCCGCCTTGGCGCCGGTTGCAGCAGCTGCGAGAGCTGCGGAGCCAATCAGAAGGCTCTTGAGTTTCATGTTCTGACCTCCAGTCAAAGTTCTAAATGCGGGTCTGGGTATTTTGCTGAAGGACAGCGTTCCCTGCCCCATCCCCAAGAAAAGAAAAGTTCGCGCTTTCGCGCCCCCTTTCCGAGCCTGACATTACTCATGGGGACGCCAGGTTCAACCGCGATTACGCAGCCAGCCCCCCTTGCAGTGGTCTATCCGGAACGGCTGTTGCACAAATGACACGATCTGAGCCGCCGGGTAAGTCTTTCTTAACATTTGAACCCCCGATAAGGGCATAACCAACGGGTTGTGAGTGCGGCTTTTACCGTAGCTTTGGGCTGAATCCCGCTTTCCAGGGAGAGAATCATCGTTGGAGAGCTGCGCGATTCTCCATGTTGATTCCTGGCGATTCATCCGGCTGCTCGGAGATTGCCCGCCGCATGGAAGATTTTCCTTATAATAAAGCATCGAATTTCGAATGCCGTATTGATTGTGCGGCTGCTTTTCTTTATCCAGCGTCTCGCCGGAGAGGTGGCCGAGTGGTCGAAGGCGCTCCCCTGCTAAGGGAGTAGACCCCAAAAGGGTCTCGTGGGTTCGAATCCCATCCTCTCCGCCATTCTTTTCCTTCATGATTTTCATTGTCGCGAATGGCGGAAACTTGTCTGCTGCCTGTTGGATCTCGTATTCCGCTTGTTTTTCAATGTGTTAGCAAAAATCCTGCCCACCTCGGAAGGCGCTCAAATCGCCGTATTCCATGATTCTGACTGGAGGTCAGAACATGAAACTCAAGAGCCTTCTGATTGGCTCCGCAGCTCTCGCAGCTGCTGCAACCGGCGCCAAGGCGGCCGACCCGATCGTCGTCCCCGAGCCGGAGCCGATGGAATATGTCCGCGTTTGCGACGTCTACGGCGCAGGCTTCTTCTACATCCCCGGCACCGAGACCTGCCTCCGCATCAGCGGTATGGTCCGTTACCAGATCAACTGGGATGAGAACGACGACGGCTGGAAGAAGTTTGCACGCGCAGAAGTGAACTTCGACGCTCGTTCCGAGACCGAGTACGGCACGCTTGGCGCATTCATCAAGCTTCGCGGCGACAGCAACCATACCGGCTACGCTCCGGATTCCGGTAGCCCGTGGCTGACCACTGCTGGTCCGCTTCCGGCTCCTGGTGTCAACGACGGTGACGCTCTGTCGCTCGGCGTTGGTTCCAGCCTCGGTCTGCAGCAGGCAATCATTTCGCTCGGCGGCCTCTCCATGGGTCTGTCCGACACGCTCTATGATGCGGGTCTGTCCGGCGAGTTCGACAACGGTGGTGGTGATCGCGTTCACTTCATCAGCTACACCTTCGCAGCAGGCAATGGCGTAACCGCCACGCTCGCTCTCGAAGAAGCTGACACGAACTACGACTACACCCCGAACGTCGTTGGTAAGGTCGGTATCGCTCAGGGCTGGGGCTCTGCTGACTTGTGGGCAGCTTACGATGCCACCGCAGAAGAGTTCGCTCTTAAGGCAATCGTGAAGGCCAATCTGACCGATCGCCTGTGGGCAGAGGCAATTGCCACCTACGAAAGCGGCATCAACTTCTACTCGACCGATCCGTTCAACGTGACTGGAACGAGCATCCCGTCCACGATCCGTTTCGGTTCGGAGTGGTCGATCGGTGGTTTGATCGGTTACAAGTTCACGCCGAAGCTGAAAGCGTCTATCGGCGCTCAGTACTATGACAACGTCGGTCACGACTTTGTCTCCTCGCTCGCAGGTGGCGACGTGAACTTCCTCAGCGCAGGTCTCACGGTTGACTACGAGATCGTTGAGAACTTCAACACCAAGCTCGCTGTCAACTACGGCAAGCTCGATACGCCGGCTGGCAACGAAGACAACTGGAGCGGCTTCATCCGCTTCCAGCGTGACTTCTAAGAAGTCCGGCTAAGACTACGAAACCCGGCAGAGCAATCTGCCGGGTTTTGGTTTTGAAGGCCTCGCTGGTAGCGGGCGCGTTTAGCGCAAATGCTTCGGGTGACAGGGTTTAGCGAGTTCTTCAGCCAGGCTCTCTCAAGGGCGAGTTCGATAGTTTTCTTTGAAATCTCCAGGAAGGAGAAACCATTACCCGCCGTCAGGGGCTCACTAGGGCGGGGCCATAAGTAAGTGACAAAATGCTTTTTTTTCTGGACTGGCCTAAGTCGCGAGTGCTAGTTCCCTTAATTGGGGACAATAATAACTTGGGGAACTCGAGAATTTTTATCTCGAAGGGGTGGTTCGCAACTCAGAATTTTACCGAACATGCATTTGACATAAACGCCCGGGACGTGACCTGACATGGGGGCGGTCAACAGTTCCGGTAGCGAGTGGGGCCTTTCCAGGTCTCGCTATTCCGTCACGTTCGGTAGCGAGCATTTGCGTCTCGTTTCTGAGTACAATTTAAAAGAACTATTCGCAAAGTATGGAGACATACTTTGGGAACCTGGTACGCATAAGTATAATGTCACCTTCTTCATCGGGGAGCTGGACGAGCTCTTGTTGGGGAAACGATTCAGCGCATTCGAGCAAAGTCTGCTCGATGAACTGATCGGAAAATTGCGCGCCCGCGGAAACAGCAACGCAACCATCAATCGAAAGATGGCTGCGCTTAGCAAGCTTCTGCGGAAAGCGCATAAGATGGGTGACATTCATAGCTTGCCGGAATTCCGGCGCCAGAAGGAGCGTTCTGGGCGTATCCGCTTCCTCTCCTGCAATGAAGAAGAGATGCTGTTTGCCGCAATTCGCCGGCGCAGTGAGGACGCATGGCGGCTCTCGGTGTTTCTGGTCGACACAGGCTGTCGTCTTGGAGAAGCCATTGGTCTGACCTGGAACGATGTCGGCGAGGGGCGCGCGAGCTTCTGGATCACCAAATCCGCGCGTGCGCGATCCGTCCCGCTGACCAAACGCGCGCAGAAAGTCACAGACATCCCCAAGGACGGCCACAAAGGGCCCTTCGCCATGCTCCGGCAGGCGCAATACAGGGTTATCTGGAATGAGGCCAAGGCGGAGGTGGGATTGTCGCAAGACACTCAGGTGGTGCCGCATGTGCTGCGCCACACCTGTGCATCGCGTCTCGTTCAGGGCGGTATAGATTTGCGGCGTGTGCAGATGTGGCTCGGCCATCAGACACTGACGATGACCATGCGTTATGCGCATCTGGCGACAGGTGATCTGGATCCGTGTGTCGGTGTTCTGGAGCGTTGTTCCAAATCCGGGGTCACGAAGCGGGCTTAGTCTTCCTCCGCGATACCACGCCGTTGCCAGGGAGACGCAAGTTTTGAGCGTAGTGAAGGAACGAAGGTATGAGAACGCCTTCGTTCCCTCTCAGCTTGAAGCCGACTTCTCTGCACGTTTGATAAAGGCCGATATTTCCTTGGGGAGGTTTCCGGTTTCCAAAAGCGGCGCATGTCCCTGACCGGGAACCACAATCTGCTGCATTGTCGGGTGCCGCGCGGCCATCTTCTCAAGGGTGCGGCTCGAAAAAAGGCGGGAGTTTTCTCCACGCACGGCCAATAGCGGAATGGCTGCCAGCCCGCCAAAAAGTGGCCAGAGAGTGGGCAAAGGCTTGTCCAGGTTAATGGCCTTCAGCTGTTTCAGAAGGTTGGGATCAAAATCCGCCCGCAAGCGACCCCGGTCTTCTTTGTAGAGCGCAGCACTGAACCTTTCCCAGTCGCTTTCATCCAGCGCGGGAAAAGCCTCGGCATGAACGGTTTTTTGGATCTCGATCGCTTCAGCCAACGTGGCAGGGGTGGGCGCACGTTGAAGATACGCGCGGATCTGCGCAAGGCCGTCGCCTTCCACCACGGGACCGATATCGTTGAGCACCGCGGCCTTGATGAGGGTGGGGCGAGAGCCTGCAAGGGCCATGATGATGAGCCCGCCGCGCGACGTGCCGATGAACGCTGCGTGTTCCACTCCGAGTGCAGCGAGACCTGAAACGATGTCGGCAGCCTCCACCGTTACATCGTAGCGCCGCCAGTCCCGATCGTAGTCTGAAAGGCCACGCCCGCGGTAATCGAAAGCAATAACCTTCCGCCCTGCGGTTTCACCGGTGGATAGTTTTTCGGCGAGCGCGTGGAAATCTCGGGCATTTCGTGTCAGGCCGGGCAGACATACCACGGGCAGTCCCGGATTGCCTTCACCATAGACGCGCGCATGGAGGTTCAATCCATCCTGCGCAGAATAAAACACATCGCGAAAACCGTTTTCAGGCACCTTATCCCCCGTGGGTGACCAGCACTGATCTCTTCAGCCACGCTGTACATAACGCATTTTCGCGCCGAATGGGCCGACCTGATACTTTTCAGCCGCGAAGCATGAAATTTAAAAAGACTGAGTCGCCTGCATACTGTGCCCTTAAGACGCGGTAGCGACCATGCGACCACTCATCCCCCGGCCGAAAGGTCGGAGAGAACATCGAACCGACCGGTCAGTCTCATCTTGTAGACCTGAAGGTTCTCCATCACCCTTTGAACATAGTTCCGCGTTTCGGAGTAGGGGATGCGTTCGATCCAGTCGACGACCTCTTCCACGGGCTTTCCACGGGGGTCCCCATAGCGTTCCATCCATTCATTGGCCCGGCTGGGGCCGGCGTTATAGCCGGCAAAGGTGAGGATATAGGATCCGTTGAAGCGTGAAAGCTGCTCTTCCAAATATGCCGCACCCAAGGTTGCATTGTAGCTCGGATCGGAGGTCAGGCGCGCTCGAGAATACGGAAGACCACTCTTTCTTGCCATCTCTTGGGCCGTCGCAGGCATGAGTTGGAGCAGGCCTCGGGCTCCAGCCGGGGAAACTGCGGCCGCGTTGAACTCCGTTTCCTGCCGTGCAATCGCATAAGCGAGCGCCTGACGGGCGGAGGGGATAGAGGCGGCTGCCGGGATCGCGCCCACGGGATGCGCCAATGCGCCAATGTCTAACCCCCGGCCTCCCGCGATCTTTCCAACCCGCAGCGCGGTCGTATAGTCGCCGCGCGCCTCTGCCATGCGGGCAAGCAAGGTCAGTTCACCCGGATTTTCAAGCGTTTCCGCCAGTTTCCGGTAAAGGCTGCCTGCACGCCATGCATGATTGGTCTGCTCGAGACTCTGGATCGCACGCACCATTTCACGGGCGGAAAAGTGGCGACGGTCCTCATCCGTCGGCTCCGGCGCTGCCGCCGCAAGCGTGGTCGAGCCAAGCCTGGCCGTCGCCAACTGGCCGTAGAAAGTGGCGCCAAAGCGCGCTGCTTCTTCAAAATACGCAGTTGCTTCACCGGGACCGCCTGCTTCGGCAGCCCTTCCCAGCCAGTAATTGGCCCGCGCGTTCGATATCGGCCCCTCCGCGACAGCCGCAATTCGTGCAAAATGGGGAGCAGCTTTCGCGGGATCTTTCAGTGCGCGCAAAGCATACCAGCCTGCATGAAATTCCGCATCGGCTGCACGGGAAGGGCTCTCGGCAGAATGAGCCGCGGCCAGCTTGTAGGCAGTCTCGGCGTCTCCAATATCGAGAAGCTCGCGTGAGAGCACGCGCCGTTCGATCCACCATTCGTCCGGGTCGATCAGGCTTTCTGCGTCGCGTGGCGCGGTCAGCATTAGCTTCGCGGCCTCCTCAAACTGTTCTGCGCGCCGCAGGAAGCGTGCTCTTGCGAAAATATATCCGGCGCTTTGTTCTGTCTCTGGCACTGCATCGAGCAGCGCTTGGGCATTCCGGTCGCCGCGAATAACCGCAGCCCATGCCTTCATCAATGCCGATCCCCCGGCGCGCGCGGCGACCCGCTCCGCCGAGCGTACCCGGTTCTCATAGAGCATTCGCTCCATACGAACCCGGTGATCCGCTTGGGAGAGCAGGTCATCGAAAGCGTCGAGAAAAAACGTTTCTCTCGAGGTATCAAGCTTTGCCGAGCGCCAAAACCTTGAAACGAGCGCACGCGCCTTTTCCTTGTCTTCCAGAGCGAGGTAGGACTGGGCGAGGGCGACCGTCCCCTCGAAGGTTCTGGGGGCTGCGTCGCCCAGCAGGTTCGTGACAACCTGAGGTGGTTGTTTTTCGCGATGCAATGCACGTTCTGCATGCTCTCGCAGCGTTAGCATGCCCGGCCAGTCTTTCAATTCCATGGCAAGGGCGGTGATCTCAGCGCTCGAAAAAGTTTCGCTTGCCGAAAGCGCAAGCGCCCAGGTCAGAATCCGCCGTTCAAGACTTTTCTCCTGCAAGTGATCGCGCAGTGTGCGAGCGGTTGCGGGGTCGCCGCCTGAAAGCGCATCGAGCCCCGCGATCAACGCTCGCTGATTGGCTGATTGTCCGCCCGGATCATTGATTACATTCGGTCCAACGGCTGCGGTGTTTGTCAGGGCTTCGATCGCTGAAGCGGGCGAATTGAAGACGTCTGGACGTGCGAAAGGAATTGGGCCCATGTCCGGCAGGGACTGTGCCTTGGCGATGCAAGGAGCCGAGAGAAGAAGGAGCGCAACAAACGCCACCTTTATCGTCATACGCAAACGTCCTGAATCTTGCACCCGTTAGGTTGTGACATAGCCCAACGACTGGTTTGTCATTGCAGGATGGTGCAGAGCCTGCGGATGCTGGCGTAACACACCATCTTTGCAGGATTCTTGCGGGCAAGAGATGGCAAGACTATGGTGCGCCGCCTGATCTTCGGTTAGAAGCATTCGGCGCCAGCTTGGGCTGGCACGCACATCAATTTCATTCAGGAGTTCGACATTATGTTCAGGGGGTCTCTCACAGCGCTTGTGACACCGTTTGCCAAGGATGGCAGCCTGGACAAAAAAGCGTTTCGCGAACTCGTTGAATGGCAGATCGCAGAAGGCAGCAACGGGTTGGTGCCGGTTGGCACGACTGGAGAATCCCCCACGCTGACGCATGAGGAACACCGTGAAGTTGTCCGGATCTGCGTCGAGGTCGCTCAGGGCCGTGTTCCGGTTATCGCTGGCGCCGGCTCCAATTCCACTCGTGAGGCCATCGCGTTGGCAAGGTTTGCCGAAGAGGTGAAGGCCGACGCTGCACTGGTGGTCACGCCCTATTACAACAAGCCGACCCAGGCGGGGCTCTATGAGCATTTTGCCGCCGTAGCCCGCGCCACGAATTTGCCCATCATCATCTATAACATTCCTCCACGTTCCGTCATCGACATGACGCCGGAAACCATGGGGCGTCTGGCGAAGGACTTTTCCAACATTGTCGGCGTGAAGGACGCGACGGCGAAGGTGGACCGGGTCTCCGAGCAGCGCATGACCTGCGGCAAGGACTTCATCCAGCTTTCGGGCGAGGACGCCTCCGCTCTGGGCTTCAATGCGCATGGCGGGGTAGGCTGCATCTCGGTGACGGCCAACGTGGCACCGCGCCTATGTGCCGATTTCCAGGCGGCAACGCTTGCCAATGACAAGGAAAAGGCACTTGAGCTGCAGGATCGGCTTATGCCACTCCACAAGGCGATCTTTATCGAGCCCGGGCTCTGTGGCGCAAAATATGCGCTCTCGCGACTGGGGCATGTGGAAAACACCGTGCGCTCGCCGCTTGTACCGATTGAAGCCTCGACGGCAGAGCGCATAGACGCTGCCATGCAGCATGCAGGGCTTCTGAACTGACGCATTTCGCCGCCGAGCAGGGCTCCTGGTGTCGCGCAGATGCGGTGAACCGAAAGGGCGGTGCTCTGGCCGCTCAAAGAAAGCGGAAGCGCTCTCGCGCTTCCGGCGCATTTGGATGTGATGGCAAAAGAGAAAAATCCCAGCGTCAAGACGATTGCCGAAAACCGCAAGGCGCGCTTCTCCTATGAGGTGCTCGATACCCTGGAGGTCGGTATTGTCCTGACAGGAACCGAAGTGAAATCGTTGCGTGACGGTCACTCGAATATCCAGGAGGCGTACGCTTCCATTGAGGATGGCGAGTGCTGGCTGATCAACTCCTACATTCAGGAATATTCAGCCGGAAATCGCTTCAATCATGAGCCGCGCCGCAGGCGCAAGCTGCTTGTGTCCAAGCGCGAACTTTCGCGCCTGGCGCAGTCGGTCGAGCGCGAAGGCATGACGCTCGTGCCGCTCAAGCTTTATTTCAATGCGCGTGGGCTGGCGAAGCTTCAACTTGCCGTGGCGCGCGGCAAGAAGCTCCATGACAAACGCGAGACGGCCAAGAAGCGCGATTGGAACCGCGAAAAAGCAAGGCTCCTGAAGCAGCACGGCTGAGTGGCCCCAGGGCGCGTGAGTTTCCAGCGGATTCTATGTGTCCAGAAATGTCCGGATGTCTCGGAAAACCCTGACGAACATCTCTTCCGTCAGCCGGCCGGTATTCGTGTTGTAACGCGAGCAGTGATAGCTCGAGAATATGGAACATCCGGCAAGCTGCTGATGCCCGCCATGGGTAAAGGGGAGGGCCGCAACGCGCCCACCCAGCGCCCGCACGGTTGATTGATGGGCGATCACGCCAAGCGTGAGCACCGCTCGGAGATTCTTGAAACGCTTCAGCGTCGGCGCAAAGAAGTGCTGGCGGCAGGTGTTGATCTCGGCGCCCACTGGTTTGTTCTCTGGCGGAACGCAGCGCACGGCGTTGATGATCGCCGTGTCGACGAGCGTCAGGCGATCATCCGGTCGCGCTTCGTAGCTGCCCTTGGCGAAACCGAATGTTTTCAGAGTGCTGTAGAGAAGGTCCCCGGCATAATCTCCGGTAAAAGGACGTCCCGTCTTGTTGGCGCCGCGAAGCCCTGGCGCGAGGCCGACGATGAGAAAGTCGACCGCCTCGTCGCCGCCCTCGGGCAGAAAGGTGGGGACCGGCGCATTATGCCATTCAGGCTCACGTACTCGCCAGTCTGCGATGAACTGGTGAAGGCGCGGGCAAAGCGGACAGTCGCGGGGCGGCTCGGTTTCAAGCGCCGAAACACGTGTCATAGGTCGTCGAAAGTCTCGTCTGTATCGTCTTCAGGTTCTGCCTTTCGGGAAGGCCGTTCGCTTGTTGCACGGCCAACCTGGTCGCGCAATGACGAGAGATCGATGAAATTATCCGCCTGCCGGCGCAGATCGTCAGCGATCATCGGAGGTTGGGACTGAATGGTGGACACGACGCTGACCTTCCGACCCTTGCGCTGGAGGGCATCGACCAGTGTCCGAAAGTCGCCATCGCCCGAGAAAATCACGTAATGGTCAACCACATCGCTGAGCTCCAGCGCGTCGATCGCCAACTCGATATCCATGTTCCCCTTGATCTTGCGGCGGCCCGCGGAGTCAGTGAATTCCTTGGCAGGCTTTGTGACTACCTTGTACCCGTTGTAATCCAGCCAATCGATGAGGGGGCGAATGGAGGAGTATTCCTGATCTTCCACAAGCGCGGTGTAATAATAGGCGCGCAAAAGATATCCGCGCTCCTGGAAGCTGCTGAGGAGCTTCCTGTAGTCGATGTCAAATCCTAAGGCTCTCGAAGTGGCATAGAGATTGGCGCCATCGATGAAGAGAGCAATTTTTTCCCGTGGATCGAACATCGTCAAATTTCCTGTTTGAAATAAACGTTCAGCGCTAAAACGAGAGGTTCCGGACCGATAATCGGTCCAAAAGCCATCTCTTATGAGGAAATAGCGCTGGAATATGATTGTTCCAACCAATATATAATTTCGACATAAATACAAGCGCGCGAGGCGCAGGCCGCGCCGCCATCGCCTCGCCTCATTTCCGTGTTGTCGGAGGTTGAGCGTTCTGTGTTGGCCTTGAATTTTGCGACGTGGCAGGCTATTGACGCGCTGGATTTCCTTGCAGATTTACGCATGAAAGGGGCACTGAATGGCCCGTGTGACCGTTGAAGACTGTATCGACAAGGTCGATAACCGCTTTGAGCTCGTGCTTTTGGCCGGCCATCGCGCCCGTCAGATTTCACAGGGTGAGGCGATCACCGTCGACCGCGACAACGACAAGAACCCTGTCGTTGCGCTGCGCGAGATTGCCGATGAAACCCTGTCGCCTGGCGATCTCAAAGAAGATCTGATCCATTCGTTGCAGAAGCATGTTGAGGTGGACGAGCCAGAGGCCGATCTCCCCGAGATTAGTGAACCGGCATCAGCGTCTGTCGAAGGTGCTGTCGATCAGCCGGAAGAAGAGGTTTCCTTTGACCGCATGAGCGAAGAAGACCTGCTCGCCGGTATCGAAGGTCTGGTCCCGCCGGAAAAAAGCGACGACTTCTGATCGATACGGATATTCGGCATTGCATTCTCTTCCTTGCCGAAACATTCCTGCCTATCCTAAACATGCGCCGTGAGTTTCGCGGCGCATGTTTTGCTTTGCGTAGATAACAACAACAAGAACGAGGAAGCCGCCCATGATGCGTCAGTACGAGCTTGTCGAGCGTGTCCAGCGCTACAAGCCGGACGTCAATGAGGCGCTGCTCAACAAAGCCTATGTCTATGCGATGCAGAAGCATGGCCATCAACGCCGTGCATCCGGCGATCCGTATTTCTCACACCCCCTCGAAGTCGCGGCCATTCTCACCGATATGCATTTGGACGAGGCGACCATCGCAGTCGCCCTTCTGCATGACACGATAGAGGACACAAGCGCCACGCGGGCCGAGATAGACGAATTGTTCGGCTCGGATATCGGCAAGCTGGTGGAGGGGTTGACCAAGTTGAAGCGCCTCGATCTTGTATCGAAGAAGGCGCATCAGGCGGAAAACCTGCGCAAGCTTCTGCTCGCCATATCGGAGGATGTCCGTGTCCTTCTGGTCAAGCTGGCCGACCGCCTGCACAACATGCGCACCCTCGATCATGTGCCCGAACACAAGCGGTTGCGAATCGCCGAAGAGACGATGGATATCTATGCGCCGCTCGCCGGTCGCATGGGTATGCAGGATATGCGCGAAGAGCTTGAGGAACTGGCCTTCAGGCATATCAACCCCGAGGCTTTCCGAGCAGTCACAGAGCGGCTTGCCGAGTTTTTTGAGCGCAATCGCGGGGTCATTAAGGCGATCGAGGAAGCACTGTCACACCTGTTCGTCGAACACCAAATCGAATCAACCGTGAAAAGCCGTCAGAAGAAGCCTTGGTCGGTTTTTCGCAAGATGGAGACCAAGGCGCTTTCCTTCGAGCAGCTATCCGACATTTTCGGCTTCCGCGTGCTCGTGGACGATGTGGAGGATTGTTACCGCGCGCTTGGTGTTATTCACTCCACCTGGTCGATGGTGCCGGGCCGTTTCAAAGACTATATCTCGACACCCAAACAGAACGATTATCGCTCGATCCACACCACAATTGTCGGGCCGTCGCGCCAGCGCGTCGAACTGCAGATTCGCACCTACGAGATGCATCGCATCGCAGAATACGGCGTCGCTGCTCATTCGATTTACAAGGATTTCGGCGGCAAGGTGAACGGCGCCGATCACCGCATCTCGCGTGACACCAATGCCTATGCGTGGCTGAGGCGCACCATCGAAGCGCTTTCCGAAGGTGATACGCCTGAAGACTTCCTTGAGAACACCAAGCTCGAACTGTTCCAGGATCAGGTGTTCTGCTTTACGCCCAAGGGGCGGCTGATCGCCCTCCCGCGTGGAGCAACGCCCATCGACTTTGCCTATGCGGTTCACACCGAAGTAGGCGACACCTGCGTCGGAGCGAAGGTCAATGGCCGCATCATGCCGCTCATGACCGAGTTGAAGAACGGCGATGAGGTGGAGATTATCCGGTCCAAGGCGCAGGTGCCGCCGGCGGCGTGGGAATCGGTCGTGGTGACGGGCAAGGCGCGCGCCGCGATCCGCCGCGCAACCAGGAACGCAATCCGCAAGCAATATTCCGGCCTTGGCGCGCGCATCCTCGAACGCGCATTCGAGCGAGCGGGCAAGAGCTTCTCTCGAGATGCCCTCAAGCCGGTGCTTCATCGTCTGGGGCGTCAAGATGTGGAAGATGTCCTGGCGGCGGTCGGACGCGGCGAACTTTCCTCGCAGGATGTGGTGCGCGCCGTGTTCCCCGACTACAAGGATGAGCGCGTGACCCAAGCCCCCAAGGAGCGCGAGGAGGGGTGGTTCAATCTACGCAATGCAGCCGGCATGCTGTTTCAAATCCCCGGACGATCTTCTCGCAAATCCAAGCGCCCAAAGGGGGCTGGCGTTCCGGTCGAAAAAGGGGTGGGTGGAGCCGTCCCGATTCGCGGCGTTTCAGGGGATCTCCCGGTGAGCTTTGCACCGGAAGGTGCTGTTCCGGGAGATCGTATCGTCGGTATCCTTCATCCAGGGTCAGGCATCACCATCTATCCCATACAGTCTCCGGCGCTGACCGCCTTCGATGATCAACCAGAGCGTTGGATCGACGTGCGCTGGGATATTGACGAACACATGAAAGAGCGCTTCCCGGTTCGCATGTCGGTGACAGCAATCAACGAACCCGGCTCGCTGGCTGAGATCGCGCAGGTCATTGCATCGAACGATGCCAACATTCACACATTGGCCATGGAGCGAACGGCCCCGGATTTCACCGAAATGTTGTTCGATCTGGAAGTCTGGGACCTGAAACACCTGACCCGACTCGTCTCCCAATTGAAAGAGATCAGTTGCGTCAGCGATGCACATCGGGTGAACGGATGACCGCGGCTGGGAGATGAGGTGCTGCGCCCCAATTCCGCCGTTTCGTTTGGCTAGTTCTTTCGTGTTTCCGGCTGTTTGTTTAGGAAACACGATTATTGACCCGTTTCCCTTGCCCCATCCGAGTGAGCTTGCCTATATCGAACCAAAGACATGTCCAAGGGAACCCGTCGTTAACAGACCGGGCTCTAGGATTTTGTTGGTTGGGGGAAGCTTGGTTGCTGTTGGGGGTGCTGCGTAGCCGCGATGTTGTTTCGACGTAGAAAACCGGCGGATCTCTGGGAAAGGGCGCGGACCATGGTCTGGCCGCGTCGTTCTTTCTGGCGCTCCGCACAATATTTCGTCAAACGTGCTTTGCGGTTGACAGCGACGCCGCACGCTATCGCAGCAGGGGTCGCTGCGGGCGTGTTCGCATCATTTACCCCTTTTATGGGTTTCCATTTTTTCATCGCCGCGGGCCTCGCCTGGTGCATCGGTGGAAACCTCGTGGCCTCGGCCCTCGGGACGGCTGTCGGAAACCCGCTGACTTTCCCTTTCATCTGGGGCGCTACACTGGAAATCGGGCGTCTGATCTTGCAGGGCAGAGAGTTGTCGCATGGGCCTCCGATACATCTGGGCAAGATGCTCCGTCATCTCGAGTTTTCACAGCTCTGGGAGCCGCTGATCAAGCCAATGTCGGTTGGCGCGCTGCCTCTTGGAATTTCTTTCGCTCTGGTTTTTTACTTCGTGACACGATGGGCGACATTCACCTTCCGCGAGCAACGCCGCAAGCGTCTCGCAGAGCGGGCGCGCCGCAAGGCTGGCCGGCAAGCCTTCGATGCGAGAACGGTGACAACTTCATGATTATCGGTATTGGAAGCGACCTGATCGACATCCGTCGGATCGCCAAAACACTTGACCGCTATGGGGAGCGCTTTACCCAGCGCGTTTTTACAGAAGTCGAGCAGGCCAAATCGGACAGGCGTCGCGAGCGCGCGGCTTCCTATGCAAAGCGTTTCGCAGCCAAGGAGGCTTGTTCAAAGGCGCTTGGCACAGGCATATCCCGCGGCGTCTTCTGGCGCGAAATGGGTGTCGTAAACCTGCCCGGCGGAAAACCGACAATGGAGCTGTCCGGAAAAGCCAGGACCAGGCTTGAGGGGATGACGCCTTCAGGCATGAAAGCGCTGATTCATTTGACCATCACCGACGATTATCCGCTGGCTCAGGCGTTTGTGATCATCGAAGCGATCCCAGACGACGGGAACTGACGCCGAAAACTGCGTAAGGGTTGTGCTGTCGCATTGCCGCCGCCTTTCTGGCGCGATAAGACCGTCCCGAAACACTCGAACCGAGGACATGATGAGCGTGGCTGACAAGACGAAGAAGAATTCGGGCGGCGTGGGCGAAACCGTTAGTGTGATCGTTCAGGCGCTGATCCTCGCGCTGGTCATCCGAACCTTCCTGTTCCAGCCGTTCTCCATTCCGTCAGGCTCCATGCGTCCGACGCTGCTCGAGGGCGACTACCTGTTCGTTACCAAGTGGGCCTACGGTTATTCACGCCATTCTCTCCCGTTTTCACCGCCGCTCTTTTCAGGACGCATCTGGGGCTCGGAGCCGGAACGCGGTGACGTGGTCGTATTCAAGTTTCCTCCCAATCCATCGATCGATTATATCAAGCGAGTGGTTGGCTTGCCTGGCGATAAGATCCAGATGCGCGAAGGTGTTCTCTACATCAACGACAAGGCCGTCGAGCGCGAAAAGATTGGTGAGATCGACGATCCGGACATTACCGAAATGGATCGTCCAGTTGATGTTTATCGGGAAACGCTGCCCAATGGCGTGTCCTATGAAACGCTGGATTTGACCGCCAACGGGATCGGCGACAACACGCGCGAATTCATCGTGCCCGAAGGGCACTATTTCATGATGGGCGACAATCGCGACAACTCTGCTGACAGCCGGTTTTCGGTCGGTTTTGTGCCAGCCGAAAACCTTGTCGGTCGCGCCAACATCATTTTCTTCTCCATCGCTGGTGGCGCGAGCCCCTTGGAAATCTGGCGCTGGCCGAGCGAAGTGCGCCCATGGCGTATCTTCGACTGGGTAGACTAGAGTTGCTGGGTTAATGACTGCCAAGCGTTCCCGTGGTCCTGAGCTTGTCAAAGCGGTAGCCGAATGCACCGGATTTGACTTCAAGAATGCCGCCCTGGTCGAAGAAGCGATGACCCACGCCAGTGCCCGTGGGCGCTCGGGTGTCGATTACCAGCGGCTGGAGTTTCTCGGCGACCGGGTTTTGGGACTTGCCGTGGCGGAACTGCTTTACGAAAGCTTCCCAAAGGCGCCGGAAGGCGAGCTTTCGGTGCGGCTCAATGCGCTCGTGAACGCAGAGACACTGGCCGAGGTTGCCGACGATTTGGAGATCAGCGCTCTTATTCGAATGGGCAGTGATCTGCGTAGCGCCGCGACCCGGAAACAAATTAATCTGCGTGCGGACGTGATGGAAGCGTTGATCGCGGTGGTGTATCTTGAAGGCGGCATCGACGCGGCCCGGGACTTCGTGCGCAACCACTGGAAGGCCAGGGCTCAGGCGGAAGGGGCTGACCGGCGTGATCCGAAGACAGCCTTGCAGGAATGGGCTCATCAGGTTGCCGGCGTCACACCAGCCTATATGGTGGAAGACCGGCAGGGGCCGGATCATGATCCGATCTTTTCCGTGATCGTCAGAATCAAGGGGTATGAGCCCGCGCACGGCAGGGGCCGTTCCAAACGCGAGGCCGAACAGGCCGCCGCCATCGGCATGCTGGAGCGTGAAGGTGTGTGGCAAAGCAATGAGAGTGCGTGATGAGTGAAGACGTTTCCACAGCCGATGCCCCAAATGAAACCCGATCCGGGTTTGTGGCATTGATCGGCGCTCCCAATGCGGGCAAGTCGACATTGCTCAACCAACTGGTGGGCGCCAAAGTGTCGATTGTCACCCATAAGGTGCAGACGACCCGCGCCATCGTTCGCGGCATCGCCACCCACGAGAATGCGCAGATTGTGTTCATCGACACGCCCGGCATTTTCAATCCGCGCCGCACACTTGACCGCGCCATGGTGACGACCGCCTGGGGCGGCGCCAAGGATGCGGATATCGTGGCGCTGCTGATCGATGCGGAGCGTGGGATCAAGGGCGATGCCGCCGCGATTCTTGAGAAGCTCAAGGAGGTCGCGCAACCGAAGATCCTGATCTTGAACAAGATTGATCGGGTGAAACGCGAAACGCTGCTGGAACTCGCCGCCCGAGCCAACGATGTGGTGCAGTTCGAACGCACCTTCATGATCTCCGCCTTGCAGGGATCTGGCTGCAACGATCTTCTTGCCTATCTTTCCGAGGCCCTGCCCAAGGGCCCCTGGTACTATCCGGAAGATCAGCTATCAGATCTGCCGATGCGCCAGCTCGCAGCGGAAATCACGCGCGAAAAACTCTTCCTGAGGCTGCATCAGGAATTGCCCTATGCGATCCACGTCGAGACCGAGAAATGGGAAGAGCGCAAGGATGGCTCTGTGCGCATCGACCAGGTTGTTTATGTGGAGCGTGACAGCCAGAAGAAAATCGTGCTCGGCCACAAGGGATCGGCCATTCGTGCCGTGGGACAGGCGGCCCGCGAGGAACTGGCAGGTATTCTCGAACAGAGGGTTCATCTCTTTCTATTCGTAAAAGTGCGGGAAGGTTGGGGCAACGATCCTGAGCGCTTCCGCGAAATGGGACTTGAATTCCCCGGTTGAGGGAAGGATTGCAACCACATGGAATGGCGCGATGAAGGGATCATTCTAGGCGCCAGAAAGCATGGCGAGACGAGCGTCGTCCTCGAAACGATGACCGCTGCTCATGGCCGTCATCTGGGCCTCGTAAAAGGCGGCCGTTCGCGGCGAATGCAGCCCCTGTTACAGCCAGGAAATCGTGTTGACCTTGTGTGGCGCGCCAGGCTTGAGGAGCATCTGGGCGCGTTTCAGGTCGAGCCGCTGGAGCTCAACGCTGCGCGT